>NZ_CP036319.1:6685154-6985154 GCF_007752935.1 Crateriforma conspicua
CACCTGCCCCCCCCAACCCACAAACTTCCCCCAACCGCATTCCCCCACAAACGTCGGGATCGGAATCTGCCAGGGTGAGTCTTGTCAGGTAAGCGGTGCGGGTTAGAGTGACCGCCGAATCGCCGGAGCCTACCGCCGCACAGCGGGGCGAGATGGGTGCCGGACGAACACTCGAATCAAAACCGCCACAGCCGATTGCCGTGACCTAGATTTGGTTCACCGCGAGCACTTCGCCGGTCGGCGAAGCGTTTGCAAGTGCAAAGGGGACACGTGTCACCCAAGGGGACGAAGTCCGCGCCGACCGCTCGACGGCCAGCCGCCGGACCACCCTTGCCTGCCCCCCTTCCAGCACCACACTCTCCTCTCAATCTTCTCATGAAAATCCTTGTCACCGGCGGCGCCGGATTCATCGGCAGCAATCTGGTCCGGTTGTTGGTCGGCCAGGGTCATCACGTCTTGAACGTGGACAAGCTGACCTACGCGGGCAACGCCAACAATCTGTCGGACCTGGACGGAAACACCGCTCACCGGCTGGCCGTCGCCGACATCACCGAAGCCGCCGCCATGGCGGGTCTAATGAACGATTTCCGGCCCGATGCCGTCATGCATTTGGCCGCCGAAAGTCATGTCGACCGCAGCATCGACGGCCCTGCCGCGTTCATCGACACGAACATCCAAGGCACGTTCAATCTGCTGCACTGCAGCCTGCAGTACTGGCGTGATTTGCCGGCCGACGCCCAGTCCGAGTTCCGTTTCCTGCACGTGTCGACCGACGAAGTCTACGGATCGCTGGGTGCCAGCGGTAAATTCACCGAAACCACCCCCTACGATCCCCATTCGCCCTATTCGGCCAGCAAAGCCGCGTCGGATCACTTGGCCCGTGCCTGGCATGACACCTATGGCCTGCCCGTCATCGTCACCAATTGCAGCAACAACTACGGGCCCTATCAGTTCCCCGAAAAACTGATCCCGGTGGTGATCCTCAAATGCCTGCGGGGCCAGCCGATTCCGGTGTACGGCAAAGGCGAAAACATCCGGGATTGGTTGTACGTGACCGACCACTGCGAAGCCCTGATGACGGTACTGCAGCGCGGGCGTGTCGGCCAGACGTACAACATCGGCGGCGACAACGAGATGCGAAACATCGACCTCGTCCGCCGAATCTGCGGCATCATGGACGAGCTCGCCCCGCGGGGCGAGAGCAACGAGTTGCCAGAGGCAAATGGCGAGTGGCGAGAAGCGAGACACGAGACTCGTACCGACATCGACATCGACTCCCCTCGCCCCGCTTCGGGGAGAGGGGCCGGGGGTGAGGGGCCCAAAACCCAAAACCCAAAACCTGACCTTCACTCCCAATCCTCGCCACTCGCCACTCGCCACTCGCAACTCATCTCTTTTGTCACCGACCGCCCGGGCCACGACGCCCGCTACGCGATCGACGCCGGCAAAATCCGAGACGAACTCGGCTGGCGTCCCCGCACCGACCACGACGTCCTGCTCCGCCAGACCGTCCAGTGGTACCTCGACAACGAAGACTGGTGGCAAAACATCCTGTCCGGTGAATACAAGCTGGAAAGGCTGGGGCAAAATTAGGTGGTGTTTGGTTTTGGGTTTTCGGTGTTGGGTAAGTGATCGACGGTATCGTTGTCGAGTTGGTGGTACTTGGTTGTGGTCACTCGAAGGCCATCGAATTCAATCGTCGCCTTTCGCTCCGCGAAAGCAGCGCAGCATCGGAAAATCACTCGACAACAAGGCATCCGCGGATGCTTGATGCCACGCCCGTGAAAAAACAGATACGACGCGGTGACACAGGGCTATCGTCAGCTTGAGGTTTGGAAACAAGGCAAACAAATCGCGGTACAGATTTACCGCATCACAAACGGCCCACCCTGGGACCGTGACTGGGGACTTCGTGATCAAGTCAGACGCGCTGCGGTCAGCATCCCATCAAACATTGCCGAAGGAGACGCTCGCGGAAGCAACCGTGATTCCGTTCGGTTCTTTCGCATTGCATTGGGTTCACTTGCGGAACTGGAGACCCAGTTGGAGATCTCGCAAGAGATTGGATACCTACCACCAGACCAACTTCGGCAATTGGCCGTCGACCTTCAACGACTCGGCGCCCGTTTGGGAGCCCTGATTCGCTCTCGCTCGGACACCTAAACCACCAGCCCCAATCACGACCCACCGCAATCTCGCGCATACAGTCCCTCCACTCCCAATGCCCAACACCGAAAACCCAAAACCTAAAACCCAACCCCCGGCGGCCCCGCCGCGCAAAGGCATCGTCCTGGCCGGGGGCAGCGGCACGCGGCTTCATCCGGTGACCCGGGCGATCAGCAAGCAGTTGTTGCCGGTGTATGACAAACCGATGGTGTATTACCCCATCAGTGTGCTGATGCTCTCGGGGATCCGAGACATCTTGATCATCTCCACGCCCGAAGACCTGCCGCATTACGAAAGCCTGCTGGGCGACGGCAGCCAATTCGGTGTCGAGTTCAGCTACGCCGTCCAACCCCGCCCCGAAGGTTTGGCTCAAGCATTCCTAATCGGCGAAGACTTCATCGACGGACACCCCGTGACCCTCGTCTTAGGCGACAACATCTTCTACGGCCAAGGCTTTTCACCCAAGCTGAAATCGGCCGCGGCGCAGGCCGACGGCGCCACCGTGTTCGGGTACGAAGTCCACGACCCACACCGATTTGGAATTGTGGAATTCGACAAGAACGGCAAAGCGATTTCATTGGAGGAAAAACCCACGAACCCTAAATCAAACTTCGCCGTGACCGGCCTGTACTTCTACGATGCCGACGTCGTCGAGATTGCCAAAAGCGTCAAACCATCGGCGCGTGGCGAATTGGAGATCACCTGTGTCAACCGCCGGTACTTGGAAGCTGGCAAGCTGAGTGTGGAAGTACTTGGCCGCGGCCATACATGGCTGGACACCGGGACGCACGAGAGTCTGCTGGAAGCGTCGATGTTCGTCAAAACGATCGAACATCATCAAGGATTCAAGGTCGCCTGCCTGGAAGAGATCGGACACACCCAAGGCTGGCTGTCCGGCGACGAACTCCGCCGACAAGCCGACCGCCTCGGCAAAACCGCCTACGGCGAATACCTTCACTCCCTCATCAAATAGTCGCCTTTTGCTCCGCAAAAGCAGCGTCACTCTCCCCATGCCCTCTCCCTTCATCCACCCACTGTCCGATTGCCAATCCACCAAGATTGGAAACCGTACCCGGGTCTGGCAATTCAGCGTCGTCCTTTCGGACGCAGTGATCGGCAACGATTGCAACATTTGCTCACACTGCTTCATTGAAAATGATGTCGTGGTCGGCAACCGCGTAACGGTCAAATGCGGGGTGCAACTTTGGGACGGAATTCGGGTCGAAGATGACGTCTTCATTGGCCCCAACGTGACGTTCACGAACGATCGCTTTCCTCGCAGTCAGCAGTACCCTGATCGCTTCGCACAAACGGTGATCAAGCGTGGCGCATCGATCGGTGCCAATGCCACGTTGCTACCCGGCATCACCGTGGGACAAGACGCGATGGTGGGGGCGGGTTCGGTCGTCACCGCCGACGTTCCCCCCGGGGCCGTCGTGGTGGGCAATCCGGCGAAAGCGATTCGTCATTGCCACAATGAAGAAGACTCGCGGAAGGAATGCGACCGATGACAATGTCGTTTCAGTTCGGTGAAGTCGTGGATCTCACCAAGATCACGGACCATCGCGGCAACCTGACTTTCGTTGAAGCTCTCACCCACGTGCCATTTAAGATCAAACGGGTCTACTATCTGTACGACGTCCCCGGCGGTGCCGATCGGGGCGGGCACGCTCACAAGGAACTGCAACAACTGATGATCGCAGTATCCGGCAGCTTCGATGTCACCTTGGACGACGGCAAACAAAAACAAACCGTTCACCTGAACCGTCCCTACCAGGGCTTGTTCGTCGGTCAGATGACGTGGCGTGAGATGAGCAATTTCTCATCGGGATCGGTGTGCCTCGTCCTCGCCTCCACCGAATACGACGAATCCGACTACTACCGCGACTACGACGAATTTCTAGCCGCCCTAAGCACCCGCTAGCCACTCGCCACTCGCCACTCGCCACTCGCCACTCGCCACTCGCCACTCAATTCGCCCCGTGCCCATACCATTCCTCGAACTGAAACCCGCCTACCTGGAACTCAAAGACGAGTTCGATGCGGCCTACCATCGCGTGATGGATTCCGGTTGGTACTTGCTGGGAGAGGAACTCTCTTCGCTGGAAGCAGAGTACGCCGCCTACTGCGAAACCGATCACTGCGTGGGCGTCGGCAGCGGCCTTGATGCGTTGATGCTGGCCTTGCGAGCGTATGACATTGGACCAGGGGACGAAGTCATCGTCCCCTCCCACACCTTTATTGCGACGTGGCTCGCTGTCAGTCAGTGCGGCGCGACCCCGGTTCCAGTGGAACCTCGCAGTGACACCGGCAACATCGACGTGGAGAAAATCCCGGCGGCGATCACCGCGAACACGAAAGCGATCATTCCGGTTCACCTGTATGGCCAGCCAGCCGACATGGACCCGATCATGGAACTGGCCACCCAGCACGATTTAATCGTGATCGAGGACGCCGCCCAAGCTCAGGGCGCACGTTACAAGGGCCGCCGCGTGGGATCACTCGGGCATGCCGCCGCCCACAGCTTTTACCCCGGCAAAAACTTAGGTGCCTTCGGTGATGGCGGTGCAGTGACCACCACAGACCCAAAACTCGCCGAGCGAATTCGTTCGCTGCGAAATTACGGGGCACGCGTCAAGTACCACTACGACGAACCTGGGTTCAATTCGCGACTGGACGAATTGCAAGCCGCGTTCTTGCGAGTGAAACTGCGGCACCTGGACGAATGGAACCAGCGTCGCCGCGACCTCGCCGGCCTGTACTTCACCGAACTCTCGCCACTCGCCACTCGCCACTCGCTTCTCCTGCCCACCGTCCCCGACTGGGCGGATCCCGTGTGGCACCTGTTTGTCATCCGCACGCCGCAACGTGACGCACTCCGCGAGCATCTCCAGCAGCACGGCATCGGCACCCAGATCCACTACCCCATTCCGCCCCACGCCAGCGAAGCCTACCGCGACCTCGGGTACTCACCTGACGACTTCCCGATCGCCAAGCAGCTTGCGGACGAAGTCCTCAGTCTGCCCATGGGCCCGCAACTCACGGCCGATCAAGTCCGGGATGTGGTCGAAACGATTCAGAACCACAGGGCATCGGCGCTGTGAGTGTTGCAGACCAACGGGCACCGGAGGAGCAAATCAGCAGCGAACACGCCATCTCGAACGTGGAAGAATCCAAGTCCGAACAGTCGTCCTATGGGCAAATCCTCAAATCCAGCTCGATTGTCGGCGGGGCCCAGGTCATCAACATGGGCATCGGCTTGGTGCGGACCAAACTGGTCGCCGTCCTGATCGGACCGGCGGGGATCGGTTTGGTGGGGGTCTACCTGTCGATCACCGCACTCGCCAACACCTTGGCGGGAATGGGGATTCAAACCAGTGGCGTGCGTGACGTTGCCAAGCATCACGGTGACGGCAACGCCGAAGCGGTCGCCGCAACGGTCATCACCCTGCGTCGAGTCTGCTGGTTAACCGGTATCGCGGGCGCGGCAATCCTGGCCGCCGCGGCACCCTGGATCAGCCAAACCAGCTTCGGATCCAATGAATACACGCTGCCGGTCGCCCTGCTAGGGATCACCGTGTTTCTGAGCAATCTGGCCGGCGGTCAATCGGCCATTCTGCAGGGCACCCGCCGGATCGGTGATTTGGCCCGGGTGCAGGTGCTAGGTGCGATCCTGGGCACACTCGTGTCAGTCGGCTTGTACGCATGGCTCGGCATGGCCGGGATTGTGCCCGCGCTGATTGCCCTCTCCGCCATCTCACTGCTCGTTTCCACGCACTACTCTCGCAAGATCCCCTTGGCCCCCGCGTCGGTGACTTGGCGGCAGTCCCTGGTGGATGCGGGTGGATTGCTCAAGTTTGGGGCCAGCATGGTCGTCGCCGGATTGGTGGGCGCGGGCGCGACTTATGCCATCCGGGCGATCCTCTCCAATCAACTGGACCTGCAGGCGGTCGGAATCTACACGGCCGCTTTCACTCTGTCGGGGATGTTCGTGAAGTTCGTCCTGCAGGCCATGGGGGCCGATTTCTACCCACGGCTGACTGCTGTGTCCGACGACCACGCCGCGATGCGGCGATTGATCAACGAGCAGACCAAGGTCGGGCTGCTACTGGCTTTTCCGGGACTGCTGGCAACACTAGCACTCGCCCCTTGGGTGATCGCCTTGTTTTACACCTCTGAATTCGCCCCCGCCGCCGAGATGTTGAAATGGTTTGTGATTGGATGCATGGGCCGAGTGTTGTCTTGGCCGCTCGGGTTTGCGTTGCTGGCCAAAGGGCAAGGGAAGCTGTTCGCGACCACTGAAACCGTTTTTCAAGCCTTTCATGTCCTCATGGTAGTCGGGCTCATCCACGGGGTCGGGCTGCTCGGCGCCGCCATCGCGTTCGCCGCGCTCTACTTTGCCCACACTGCTGGCATGCTTGCAATAACCCGCCAGACCATCGGCTTCCTCTGGTCTCGCAGCGTACTAACCCAACTCGCCTGGATGGTTCCGGTCGCCGCAACGGTGTTTTCGTGCGATCTGATACTGCCACCAGTGGCGAGTACGGCAGCGGGAGCCCTCACAACGGTCGCAGCCACCATTCTCTGTCTACGACATCTGGTGACCTGCATCGGACACCATCACCGCATCACCCAAGCACTGACCCGTCTCCCCGGCGGGAAGTGGCTTGCCAAAGGAATTGCCCAAGCATGAGCGATCAAGATCAGTCCCCAGCAGACAATCCACTGATCACGTTTGCCCTGATTTCCTACAACCAAGAGGCTTTCATTCGGCAAGCCATTGAAGGCGCATTCGCTCAGACATACTCACCGCTGGAGATCCTACTATCAGATGACAGGTCCACCGACAGCACCTACGACATCATGCAAGAAATGGCGCAGTCGTACACGGGACCGCACACGATCAGACTAAATCAAAACAATGTGAACTTGGGTATCGGTGGTCATGTCGCAAGAATCTCGGCACTCGCAAAAGGCGAATGGATCATCATGGCAGCCGGAGACGATGTATCACTCCCCGAACGAGCTCAAGCAGTCGCAGACACATACCAGCGAGCCCCCGATACACGCGCCGTTTTCTCTGACTATGCGGTCATTTCTGAAACATCCGACATTCTCCGTCCACACGTGGTGCACTGGCCACAAAAACGCAAAGCCGATCTCGTCGACCTCTGCGTTCGATGCGGAGGATTTGGAACGGGTTCATCATTCGCGTACCATAAGGATGTATTCATGTGGCCCTGGACTTACCCAGCTCACCTAAAAAACGAAGATCGAGTCCTGCCACTACGCGCTGCATTACTAGGCAAAATAGAACATGTCCCTAAGGTGCATGTCAGATACCGACATGTCGAAACGAGTGCAAGTCGATCAGAACACTGGTTTTTACTAAGCCCAGAAAACAATTCCGTCCACATCCGCAATCATCAAAAAACCATCATTGCGGCGGCACGTGAGAAGAAAATCCCGCAACGAGCGATACGACCATTAGAGGCTGTGCGTCATTTAAATCGAATCACTTTCGTTAAACTACATGAGCAGAGAAACTCAAGGCGAACTTACAGAGCGAGCCTAAAAGTCAAACTTCTGGGAGCGAGACTTAAATCAAAATCACTTCAAGTTTACTGCAGAAATCTTCTGTGCCGTATCTAACGTTCCTCAACCAAAGCGATTCCCATCCGCAATCTGCGATGCAACGCAATACTATTCACCAGGAACTAAGTGCCAATCCGAGAACCTGCTGATCTTAAACCTAAACTGAACCCTGCTGGATTATGAAAGCACCCTCACTTTTAGTCACCAAGCAGGGCTCACCATAGATGGTTAGAGTAGTTTTGATCAGTAAAGAATGTCACATGCGCTGCGGGAGCGACTCGAACCGTTGCTCACTGGCCACGAACGGAACCCCAAAGGTGGGCGGCCGAGAGAATGCTTGCGATCCGTTGCAGATACGATTCACTATCGAATTCGAAAGGAGTCAATGAACAGCAGTGCAAACGTCATCGGCACCTTGCGGCACGGCTTATGACGACTTTCAGGAATGGGCTGCCAGCAGTGTTTTCGACGACTTGTGGCAGGAAGACCTCGGCCAAAACGAAGATCGCGAGGGGCTGGACTGAACATGACGAAGTACTGACGGCGCGATGACCAAGACGCCGCTGGGTGGTGAAGCGGCCGGGAATAAGCCGACCGATCTGAAAAATGGGGGACCGAGCGTTTTTTGATGACTGACACGGTTGGCATTCCCGTCGGACTCGTTGTTGGCAGTGCGAACGTTCACGACATTCGGCTCCTGCAAGAAACAATTGAGAACTGCAAGGCACGCGATCCGCGGCTGAGCGGTCAACATGGAGAACATTTCTTCTTGGGCAAAGGCTGTGACTCAGCAGCGATTCGCGAACTGGTTAAACCGTCTTCGGCTACACCGCCCACATCCGTTCTCGAGCGAAGAGCAACGAAAACTCAAGAAGTCGCGTGGTGAGAGGCCACGACGTTGGATGGTCGAGCGAACTCACGGTTGGGTCAATCGATCCCGTACCACGCTGAAAAGCTGGGAGGGAAAGATCGACAATCTCATCGCTGCATTGCGCCTCGCCTGCGTCTACTGCACGCTCAACTGAGCAGTTGTTTTCGGACAGGCCCAGAGAATGACAGCCATACGTTCCGAGCACAATCAATAGAACTACCAAGCAACTCTCCAAACCAGAACCAACAATCTTGCTCACAAGCTTCATTATCCCCTGCTTTAATGCTCAGAGAACTCTCAAGAGGGCAATCCAGAGCGCCCTTACAGATCGCAACAATGACATAGAGGTCATTGTCATTGATGATGCGTCAACGAACAGGTTGCACTTCTCCACTCTTCAGGCAAACGACACGCGAGTCCGCATTCATTACCAAACTCGCAATGCGGGCCCAAGCGTCTGCCGAAACATTGGGATTGAGGCTGCGAAAGGAGAATGGATTGTTATTCTTGATGCTGATGACTGGATTGCCCCAAGCCGGCTCGAGAAGCTACTTACAGTTGCAGAACACGCGAATTTGGACGTGATCGCCGACAATCAGTGGGTGGTCAATCAACACGGACAAAAGATCCGAAAGCGGTTTGAGAACGTTTCGAGATTCGGCGTCGCGTCCGATGATGGGTGCATCCACCTGGGGCTGGAAAGGATCCTTCAAAACCCGGGCGTTGGCATCTTGCAACCAATCATTCGCCGTAAGGCACTACTGGAAAATGGGATCCGATACCGCCCAGAATTTAAATACGGTGAAGATTATCGGTTCATCTATGACTTGGTCCGATCGGGAGCCAAACTTGGATTCGTAGATGAGCCGCTGTACTACGCAGAGCTCGTCGAGGGAAGCCTGACCAGCAAGCGAGTGCCGATGTACAGCGGCATGATTGATGTCCTGAATAGCATCAAAGAGGACCTCTCTCGAGAAGGCGAGCGGAACCTCCATCAGCATGTCGATCAAGCGATAAAAAACTGTAAACGTACGTTGGCCTACGGGGCTGTCGTCGATCCTTTGAAACGCAAGCAATACCTGCAAGCATTCAAGGCGATGCTGGAGTACCCGCAGTTCTGGACTCAATTACCCGGGCGCCTCGCGTCCCTGATCCATCGGCGTTGAGATACCTGGCGTTTCTCGGCCGACCCGAAATGGCGTGCAACGTGCTTGACTCTGTGGGAGAAGAAGGAAAGCAGAATCCCGTGACCGCGCCGACAGCAAACGTCCAGTCTCCCACATCACGATTCATGTACGCTTCCGACCTGGACTCGTCTGCAGCTAAAGAATGAGTGGCAAACTACTTCGCAGGATCGCCTCTCGCGGGTCGCTGTGGACACTTCCCTTGGATCTGGGGGCAGCTGCGGGCCGCTTCGTACGGCGCAAAACCTCGGTGGTGCTTTGGGGGTTGCGAGGCCTGAGAACCGGTGACCGGTGCCACCTTGGCCCCGGTGTCCGGTGCGCGGATCCGAAGTCGGTGAGCCTCGGCGACCGTGTCACCTTGGGCGCCGGTGTGCGACTGGCGACCGAGACGTATCGGGGGCGGCTTTCGGTCGGTGACCGAGTGGAAATCGGGCGCTACACCATCCTGGATTTTTCCGGCGACCTGACGATCGAAGACGACGCCTTGGTCTCCGAAGGGGCCATCGTCTACACCCACGACCACGGCTATGACCCGCGATCCCAGCCTGCGGCAAGCTCGCTGGTCCTGAAACGCAACTGCTGGATTGGCTCACGTGCCATCATCCTGCCCTCGGTGAACAGCATCGGCGAAAACGCCATCGTCGGTAGCGGCGCCGTCGTGACCAAAGACGTTCCTGACGGGCACGTCTATGTCGCCGGCCCGGGACGACTGTTGAAACGCAAGGACTTGGAATAAACCCGCAGATGCACATCGCCTACGTCGACCGTTCGGGCGCCCACGCCATCTGGCGATTGATGGACTCGGTGGCCAAGCGCCAAATCGCCGACGGCCATCAAGTCACCTATGTCCAAATGGACGACGGGCGTCAACGCGATGCCTTGCCGCCACCGTGCGGGGTGAATCACATGACGCTTGCAGCCCCAAAGCCAGCGTTTCCGCTCGACCCTCGTCCCACCCGATCTTTCCGGAAGCAATTTGCACGGTGGTGTGACCAGCAACGCCCCGACCTCATACACACCAATTTTTGCATTCCGGGCAATACCGCTCGCTCGGTGGCCAAACAATCGTTTCAAATTCCCGTCATCACCACCTGCCACGAAATGTACGGGTCGATGAACCCGCTGTTGCGATGGGGAGTTTGGCGGACCGAGAAGTATGCCGATGCGATCGTTTACATTTCGCATGGGGTCGCGAAGTCTTACCGTCCACATTTCGATCCCGACGAAAACGGTGTCGACCGCAACGATCCCCGGCATCGTGTGATCTACAACGGCATCGATGTGGCCCATATTCGACAAGTGGTGCGGGAAGCTAAGGCCAAGCCCAGCCCAATCGCCAACTCGGCCGGCCCTACCCTGATTTCCGTCGGCCGACTGGTCCCCGAGAAAGGACACGGCACCGTGGTTGCCGCGTTGCCGCAATTGATCAGGCAATATCCGGATCTGCGGTACGTCATCTTGGGCGAAGGTCCAAATCGCCAAACGCTGCTAGACCAAGCGAAAAAGTTGAGCGTGGCGGAGCACCTGCACCTGCCCGGCTGGGTCGACCATGACGAGGCGATCCGCCGGATGGTGGCCGCCGATGTGATCGTGATGCCATCTCATTCCATCCAAGAAGGTTTCGGACTGGCATTAGCCGAAGCGATGTTGTGCGTAACGCCCATCGTCGCCAGTCGGATTCCCGTCTTCGAAGAGGTCGCCGGCGGTCCGTCGGACGTGCTGCGTTTCTTCGGCCAGGGCGATTCCGGCTCACTGGCGGAAACTCTGTTGCCTCTGCTGTCCAATATCTGGAAAACCGATGACTTCCGGCCACTCCAGCAGCGTGTGTCGGACAAGTTCGATGTGGGGAAAATGTCGCGGGCGTATGCCGAGTTGTACGCAGAAGTTTTGGATCGCTAGCGACCGCCAGCGCGAACACCATTTCTTAGCCTGCCCTCTCGTTTCACCTCATCACCTATCGCGGCATCAAACGGTGCCCATCACAAGCGGAACCCGTTTGGACACACCCCATGAATGAAGCTGCGGCAGAAAACCTTCGTGACATCTCCACACGCCTGGGCCACAAAGAATCCGCGCTGCGCGATTGCTTATACGACTCACTGGTACGGGCTGCGACCGATACGCAGTCTGGCACGACCGCGAGCCCCACTGTCTTGCTGGACATCGGGTGCGGTCGCGGCGAATTGATGCGTCTGTTGGCCGATCGTGAATTTGAATGCCACGGCGTTGATTTGGAACCAGCGTGTGTGGACATGGCGGCGACATTCGGCGAGACGAAACTCGGCGGCTTCGCCGATCTCGGCCGATTGGGCTATGGCCCCGATGGCGTCCATCCCAACGTCGTGGTTTCCTCCCACGTCTTGGAACACGTCGACGATCCGTTGGGATGCCTGCGATCGGCCGCTGAATTGCGGGCCGATCGATACGTGTTCTCGGTCCCCAACGTGCTGCGCAGCATTCGGATCGTTCGCGCCTTGCTCGGCAGCCCTCGTGCGGATCACCCCACCCATGTTTTCGGGTGGACGCGTCCGGAGTTTGAAACACTACTGCAACGCGCCGGCTTTGAAGTCGTCGGCTGGTATCCGGACCGCGTGACGATCAATCCTCTGTCCGGTCGCATCGGAACACAGATCACACGATTGATCTCACCGCTGGAAACTCGGCTGCTGCCAAAGCTGTTCCCCATGCTGACGTCGTCGCTGACGGTGGCCTGCCGGTTACAGGGCGCGGGGAGTGCAGAATATTGACCACAGAGGACGCGGAGAAACGCAGAGGTTTGCCAGCATGGATTCCGTTCCGCCTGCCGACGACTGTCCACCAATCCCCTTCTCTGCGGTCCTCTGTGCTCTCCGTGGTAAAATTCCCAGGCCCAGTTTTCACGGATGCAAATTAACGAGATCACCGGACAAATTGTCGACGCGGCGATGAAGGTCCACACGGCGCTCGGGCCGGGACTGTTGGAATCTGCCTACGAGGCCTGCCTGGCTCATGAACTGCGGAAACGCGGACTGTCTGTTCGCACTCAAGTCGCGTGCCCGGTCCACTACGACGGTCAAAACATCGACGCTGGTTTTCGAATGGATCTGTTGGTGGAGGACCGAGTCGTGGTGGAATTGAAGGCGGTCGACAAAATGCATCCGATCTTCGAGGCCCAGCTGATCACCTATCTGAAACTAAGCAATCGATCCGTCGGATTGCTGATCAATTTCAACGTCCAGCGTTTGAAAGATGGATTAAAACGACTTGTCAGCGGTGTGCAGGAGGGTGAGGAGGATTAACCACAGAGGACGCGGAGGTACACAGAGTTCCAGGACGGTTGTTTGAGTGTTCCAAACCGACGACCACGACCACTCCAATACCAACGATTCCCCAACCGATCCCCACCTCTGCGGTCCTCTGTGCTCTCTGCGGTCAATCTCCCAGCGCGACGGGATAACCACAGAGCACACGGAGAAACACAGAGATCAAGGACAGTTGTCTGAGTGTTCCAAACCGACGGCAACGACCATCTCAATCCCAACCGATTCCCACCTCTGCGGCCCTCTGTGCTCTCTGCGGTCAATTTCCCAATGCGACGGATTAACCACAGAGGACACGGAGGTACACAGAGTTACAGGACGGTTGTTTGAGTGTTCCAAACCGACGAACACGGCCACTCCAATACCAATCATCCCCCAACCGATCCCCACCTCTGTGGTCCTCTGTGCTCTCTACGGTTAATTCCCCAGCGCGACGGGATAACCACAGAGGACACGGAGGTACACAGAGTTACAGGACGGTTATTTGAGTGTTCCAAACCGACGACCACCGCCACTCCAATACCAATCATTCCCTAACCGATTCCCACCTCTGCGGTCCTCTGTGCTCTCTGCGGTCAATCTCCCAGCGCGACGGGATAACCACAGAGCACGCTGAGAAACACAGAGCCCCAGGACGGTTGTTTGAGTGCTCCATCCTGACGACCACGGCCATTCCAATACCAATCATCCCCCAACCGTTCCCCACCTCTGCGGTCCTCTGTGTGGAATTGCCCACGAAAAGTTGACAGTGGGGCGGCGCATGTCAGACTCATCTGACAGGAGAACCCATTTATGGAAAAGCGTCGAATTTATAGTCGTGAGTTCAAACTCGCGGCAGTCCGAAAAGTCGTGGAGCACGGTTTGTCATTTCCAGCGGTCGCCAAAGACCTCGATGTCGGTGCGAATCTGATTCGCAAGTGGAAGAAAAACTTTGAAGCCGACGGCTCGCTGGAAAGTGAAATCACCAGCAGCAGTTCAGTCGAATCCGAGCTGAAGCGACTCCGTGAAGAAAATCGACAGCTCAAAATGGAACGCGACATTTTAAAAAAAGCGACGGCGTTCTTCGCCAAAGAAAACAGCTGAGAATTCAGTTTATCGACGAGCACCGCGAACGATGGCCGATCGCGGTGCTCTGCCGAGCTCTCGAAGTGACGCGTGCGGCTTTCTACAAGTTCGCCAACCGTAAAGATACGCCGACACAGGCAAAGCAATCACAGGTCATCGACGCAATCAAAGCGGTTCATTCGCAAAGGCATCACGATGCCTATGGAAGCCCAAGAATGCATCGCGAGCTTGTCAAACGCGGCATCCAGTGCTGCCGAAACACAGTTGCCAAGTGCATGCGAAAAGCAGGAATCCAAGCAAATCGCCGTGCCAACTTTAGAATCTCCACCACCGACTCCAATCACAATTCACCGATTGCTCCCAATCTTCTTGAACAGGACTTTTCGACTGAGACGCTCAATCAAGTCTGGCTGACAGACATCACGTACATCCCCACTAAAGAAGGATTCACCTACCTGGCCGCGTTTGTTGACCTGCATTCACGAAAGATCGTTGGCTGGAGAACCAGTCACCACATCGACTCAAATCTGGTGGTCGCGGCGCTGGATCAGGCCCTTGCGATCCGCACCCCTAAAGCAGGATTGATCATCCACAGTGATCGTGGTTCCCAGTACGCGAGCGAACATTTCCGAGGTCGATTGAATTGCCACCGGCTCGTTCAAAGCATGAGCCGTCGTGGCAACTGCTACGACAACGCCCCAATGGAATCTTTCTTTAAGAGTTACAAAACCGAAGAAGTTCAAGAGATATACGACACCCACGAGCATGCGACGCGCGGCGTGTCAGAATACATCGAAGGATTTTATAACCCAATTCGCTTGCACTCATCGTTGGAATACCAGAGTCCCATCGAGTTTGAGCAAGCCTTCAAAAAACTCTCACTCGTCAGTGAATCCTGATCGTCAGGACTCACAATTTCCCTTCCCGTTAGGATCGTTCCACTGTCAACTTTTCGTGGGCAATTCCAGTGCTCTCCGCGGTCAATTTCCCAATGCGACGGATTAACCACAGAGGACACGGAGGTACACAGAGTTACAGGACGGTTGTTTGAGTGTTCCAAACCGACGGCAACGACCATCTCAATACCAATCATCCCTAACCGTTCCCTACCTCTGCGGTCCTCTGTGCTCTCCGCGGTCAATTACCATCCCATCGTGAATCCACCTAAAGTCACCGCCATCATCACCGTCTACAACGAACAGCAATGGATTCGCTGCGCGGTGGACAGCCTGTTGAATCAATCGCTGCGCGACATCGAAGTGCTGGTCTTGGACGACGGCAGCGATGATGACACACCCGCGATCCTGGATTCGATTGACGACGACCGCCTACAAGTCGTCCGCTGTGGACGCCTGGGGCGCGCGGCGGCACTGGCCCGCGCCGTCGAATTGGCCACCGGCCGCTACATCGCCAACCTGGACGCCGACGATGTGGCTTATCCGGATCGCTTGCGAGACCAAGCCGCGTTTCTGGACGCGAACCCCGATCACGCCTGGATCGGCGGCGGCGAAGAACGCGAGGACACCCAACGCGACGAACACTACGTCCGCTTGTACCCCGAATCCGACGCCGATGTCCGCCGGATGTCGGCCAAGTGCATCCCGTATTGCCACAGTGCGGTGACGTTTCGCAAATCCCTGTTGGACCAGGGCCTGAATTACGATCCCGACCAACCGTTCCTGATCGATTTCGAATTTTTCCTGCGGGTCGCGGCGCGGCACAAGGTCGCCAACCTGCCTCATGCTGTGGTCAAACGCCGGGCCCACGCCAAAAGCTATTTTCAGCGGTCGTTCACCTACGGCCAACAGAACCGCGAACTGTCACGACTGTGCCGAATCGCCCGGCGACAGTTCAACTTACCGGTTTGGATGGAAGCGTACCCGCTGGCCCGGACCGTGTACCCGATGATCCCCGCCGCCATCAAAACGCCGATCCGACGGGCGCTGGGCTTGGATGAGGGGGGGGAGAGTTAAGAGTTGGCAGTTGGCAGAGAGAAGTTGGCAGTTGGCAGAGAGAAGTTGGCAGTTGGCAGAGAGAAGTTGGCAGTTGGCAGAGAGAAGTTGGCAGTTGGCAGAGAGAAGTTGGCAGTTGGCAGAGAGAAGTTGGCAGTTGGCAGAGAGAAGTTGGCAGTTGGCAGAGAGAAGTTGCAGGCGATGGTTGAGAGCTGGACGAGGACACAATGAATGGATTTGGGGATGGCCGGTTTTGAAGATTTGAAGGTGTGGCAGCGAAGTGTGGACTTGAGCGTCGATTTGTATGTGGCGCTGAAGCACTGCACGGATGGCGGTTTCAAGGATCAATTGACGCGATCCGGATTATCGGTCCCCTCCAATATCGCCGAAGGCATGGAACGGGCCACCATCGCAGACCAATGCAAGTTCTTGAACTACGCTCGATCGTCGTGCAGCGAATGTCGGACGCAAGTCATCGTTGGAAAAAGAGCGGGCCTGTTGAGAGTGGACGATGCGACACGATGGGAAACTGAAACACGGGAAATCAGTGCCATGATCTCGGGCCTCATTCGCTCCATCCGGAAATCAGAAACCTAAGCGGCTCCCTGCTCCCTGCTCCCGCCCCACTGCCCACTGCCCACTGCCCACTGCCCACTGCCCACTGCCCACTGCCCACTGCCCACTGCCCACTGCCCACTGCCCACTGCCCACTGCCCACTGCCCACTGCCCACTGCCCACTGCCCACTGCCCACTGCCCACTGCCCACTGCCCACTGCCCACTGCCCACTGCCCACTGCCTACTGCCTACTGCCTACTGCCTACTGCCTACTGCCTACTGCCTACTAACGCCTGCCAACTGCCCCTCTCTTGCTCGAAGACTACTTCCTGATCGTCGTTTGCGTTGCCGTGTTGGCGGGTCTGGCCTTTGTCGTGGCCGGGTTCCGCCAGCCGATGCTGTTCTATTACGGCGGGCTGTTTGGCACTGCGGTGCTTAAGACGCCTGAACTGCCGGTCGTGCGAGAAAAGGTCACGATCGTGGAGGTGTGCATGTTGCTGTTGTGGCTGTGCTGGCCGCTGCTGGCCAAGGGCCGCATCCGGTCGGTGATGGTGCCCCAAATCTTGCGGCTCGGTGGGGCATTTTGCGTCGTGTGCTTGACGTCTTCGTTATTGGCAACCCTGACCGCACCGCCGGCGCTACAGTCGCCCAAGATGACGGCGTATTCGCTGTTGGAGGCGATCAACTATTGCTATGGCGTGGCGATCCTGTGGACGACGGTCAACGTGCTGGACACCTGGCAACGGTGGATCGGGGCGATCGCCGCCTGGCTGGCCGGAATGACGCTGGCATCCGGCGTGGGCGTCGCCGCGGTCGTCGGCGTCGCGCCGGGCTGGGCGTATGAGGAAACGGGGCGGATCAATTCGACCCTGAAGAACGAAAATCAGGTGCCTTCGATGATCCTGCCGACCTTGCTGGTCGCGATTCTTGCAGCGGTACGGATCGGCGGCGGTGGTGCCGCGCGGCTGGCGATGCTGGGCGTGGCCGGCGCCGCAATGCTAACGGCGATCGGGACGGGCAGCCGGACGGCCGCCCTGATGATCGTCTTGGCCGGGGTGGGGGTTTACTGGGTGGTGGCCAGTGCGACGCAGGTACGGCAGGTGGTCCAATCGTTCATCCTGGCCAATCTGGCGGTGGTGCTGTCGGGCCTGGTGGTGTTTTATTTCTGGTTCGCTTGGTCCCGCTATGACGGTGAATACTCGCTGGTGAAAACACCCTCTTGGCAGCGTCCGGCGGTGCTGTTGATTGAGTGGTATTCGGGATCCAGAAATCTGGACGACACCCGCCCGCGACAAATCCGAAACGCCATGGAGTACTTTTGGAACTCGCCCGTTTTAGGTACCGGCCCCAAATACGGTTCTTACTATGCAGAAACCGGTGGCGAGGTGCACAACACCTATTTCAGTCTGATGCTGGAGACCGGCTTTTTGGGGCTGGGATGTTTTCTGTCGCTGATTGCGTTGGCGTTTTGGGAGGGGTACCGCCGGGGACGACAGTGTCCCTATCCTTGGTTCGCCATGCTATCGCAGGCTTTGCTGGTGGGACTATTATTGTTGTGCTTGTACAACGCGACGATCCTGGGATTGCGGCAGCGGAACATTTGGTTCCTGCTGGGCATGATCTATGCGTTTTGTGACTTGGTGGCCGCCGGCGCGGTGCCTTCACCGGTGATGCCCCACTGGTTGCCCCGCGGCGCGTACGCCTTCTTCTACGACACCCCCAGTCGCCCCGGCACGATGACCGCCGCCGCCCCGATGACCATCGGGGCGACGGGGGGAGTTGGCAGGGGGCAGTGAAGAAGTGGGGAGAGGGAAGAGAGTTGCGAGCCGGCAGTTGCGAGTTGGAAGGGAGGGAGAGAGTTGGAAGTCGCCAGTTGCGAGTTGGCAGGAAGGGTGAAGGGCTAAACGCTAATCGCTAACAGCTTCGGAGCTACTTCCTACGCTACTTTCGCGGGAGCGAAAGGCGACAATGCGGCTGAGAGCCGCCCTCGACTCGGGGCTCTCAGAGGGACGATGGTGAACCACGATCTTCACCCTCCTGCTGTGCGGAAGGGTCGGATTCGAGGAACGAGAATCCGGGGAGGGTGTCAGCGAAGACGAAACCCTCCCCTCGCTTAGGCTCGACCCTCCCGGCGGGAGGGTGAAGGGCTAATCGCTAACGGCTTCCCCGCTTCTTCCCACGCTACTTTCGCGGAGCGAAAGGCGACAATGTGAGGCCACGCCCGTAAGGCGTCAGGGTCGTGAACCGCTGGATTCACCCGCCTGCTCTGCGGGAGGGTCGGATTCGAGGAACGAGAATCCGGGGAGGGTGTGAAGGATGGTGCAGCCCTCCCCTCGCTTAGGCTCGACCCTCCCGGCGGGAGGGTGAAGGGCTAAAGGCTAATCGCTAACGACTTCCTCGCTTCTTCCCACGCATCTTTCGCGGAGCGAAAGGCGACAATGTGAGGCCACGCCCGTAAGGCGTCAGGGTCGTGAACCGCTGGATTCACCCGCCTGCTCTGCGGGAGGGTCGGATTCGAGGAACGAGATTCCGGGGAGGGTGAAGGGCAAAACGCTAATCGCTAACGACTTCCCCGCTTCTTCCCACGCTACTTTCGCGGAGCGAAAGGCGACTTTGGTCAACAGGCGTGCTGTCGCTTGCGGCGCCGCAAGGCTGCCGCACCGCCACCGGCCAATCCGATCAGGACCAACGTCGTCGGTTCGGGGACGGGGGTGACACCGGCGGCTTCGAAGGTCAAGGAAAGAATTGAAAACCCGTTGCCCTCTGCATGCGAAATCTCAAACGAGTCCCCAATGTTCAGCAATTGGGACAACGACAGTGAACCGCTCATCAGATCACTTTGCACCACGGAGGTGGTGACGCCGGCAATTTCAAGCATTGCTTCATCTTGCGCGGACGTGAGATTACCAAAGCCAATTCCCGTCAATCGGACGGATGTGTCCGTCCCGGTGCTCGATGCAACGGCGAACTCCACCGACTCCGTACCGCGTCCGTCGTCAATAAAATTGGCATTTTCTTGACCGTTGACGTTGGTAATGTCGACCCCCAAGCCATTGCTTGTACCCAGATTCAAAACTGCCGTGTTCGTGTTATTGACCGCAGCAGTAACGTTTAGCGTCAGAGTCACGCCCGCATCGGTTGCCGTGGTCGTGGCTATGCCCTGACCATCAAGTTCCGAAATCGCCGTCGCACTCTGAAAATCGAATACCCAAGCAGCCCGTCCAGTTACCGCGGAGGAAAGAATGATCAACACGGAAACAAAAAACTGCTGAAACGACATCACGAATCCCCCAGGCGAGACAACCAACACTTCAAGCACAGTAGTCCAACCAGACGAAACTATCACCCCCCGCTACCGAATTCGCCTCCAAACTTCGTCGTTGTGGTCCGCCATCTGCGTATCCCAATGCCCTTTTTTTGCCCAACTTTGGAAGGGAAAGGCAAGATCTGTTGGTGTAACGGGCCATCAAAACTGCCTGCTGACGACGTCTCCGCACACCACGTCGCCGCGTCTGTCCCAGACGCTGGATTCTTCTAGGAACGCTACTTTCGCGGGAGCGAAAGGCAACAATGTGGCCACGCCTTCCGGCGTTAGGGTCGTGAACCACGGGATTCACCCTCCTGCTGTGCGGAAGGGTCGGATTCGAGGGACGAGATTCCGGGGAGGGTGTGAAGGATGGTGCAGCCCTCCCCTCGCTTAGGCTCGACCCTCCCGGCGGGAGGGTGAAGGGCTAAACGCTAACAGCTTCCGAGCTACTCCCCCCGCTACTTTCGCGGGAGCGAAAGGCGACTTTGTGGCCACGTCTTCCGGCGTGAGGGTCTTTGACCGCTGGATTCACCCGCCTGCTGTGCGGGAGGGTCGGATTCGAGGAACGAGAATCCGGGGAGGGTGAAGGGCTAATCGCTAATCGCTAACAGCTTCCTAGCTACTCCCACGGAGAAAAAGGCGACATTGGTCAACAGGCGTGCGGTCGCTTGCGGCGCCGCAAGGCTGCCGCACCGCCACCGGCCAATCCGATCAGGACCAACGTTGTCGGTTCGGGGACGGGGGTGACACCGGCGGCGTCGAAGGTCATTGACACAAGGCTGAAGCCATTTCCGGAAACGAACTCCAGAGAGAGTTCCTGACCAGCCAAGATCAGTTCATTGACAGCCAGAACATCTTCATCCGTGAAATTGGTGGTGGAACCGCCATCAATCACGAATCTTCCCGATTCACCTAGCCCAGTCCCGGAGACTTCGAAACCCACCATCTGCAAGGAAGCCAAAGGCATATCAGCGCTAATGAAAAACCTTGCCGATTCAACACCATTGTCGCCGTCGATCGCAGAAGCAGCGTCTCCACCAGCGCTCTCATTGATCCCAAACGCTCTTGAGGATGAAGTGCTTTGAAAGAAGACTCCCGTTGAGCCTTGTACAATTGCCTCCGCATTCAACGTCAGGGTGATACCAGAGCTAGGATCCGTCACGGCCACTTGCCCGGACTGACTGCTGTGGAGTGTTGATCCCGCTGCACCAGCAAAATCAAACACGAAGGCGGCGTGACCGGCAGTCGCAAAAATGCCTGCCCCTGCGAGGGCAAAAATACCAATTACGCATTTCATCTCACAAATCTCCCAGCTGTACAGAAGCTCTCCCGGCAACAAAATAGTCTTCCCAATCCACCCAACCAACCAGGTTCACAGATTCTTCACGGAAGGAATCGCAAGGTTGACTGCGAGATGCCGTTCTTCGGCAAGCGTTGGATCAGTGGGTGGAAACTGAGAAATCGCGAAGGGGGTGGCGACTCGGACCAAATGAAACAACGCTGGAAGATGCAGCTGCTCCCTTCGCCTAGGCTCGACCGTCCAGGTGGGAGAGTGAAGTGCTAAACGCTAATCGCTAACGGCTTCGGAGCTACTTCCTACGCTACTTTCGCGGGAGCGAAAGGCGACTTTGTGAGCCGCGAGGCGCTAGCCGCGGGTTCCGCTATTTCAGCAATGCAACCCGACGCCGACACATTCAGTCCAGCATCACCAGATTCACCCTCCCGCAGCGCAGGAGGGTCGGATTCGAGGGACGAGATTCCGGGGAGGGTGTTGTCCGGGATAAACGCCGCCCTCCCCTCGCTTAGGCTCGACCCTCCCGGAGGGAGGGTGAAGAAAACCTGCTGACGTCTGCCCACCGACCACTTCTTCTGCCCCCCTTTCCACTGCCAACTGCCAACCACCAACCTCTGTTAACCCGTTACCAGCCCCCCCCTGTCACCCCCGTCAACCTTCCTTGAAACGCTATCTTTTCGTCGAAAGCTATCCGCACGTCATTGCGGGCCAGCAGCGGACGTTGCTGTCGTTGTTGCAACGTTGCCGGCGGCACGACATCGAACCGGTGGTGCTGACGCCGGGGCCGGGAGCCTATGTCGATCACTTGCGGGACGCGGGCTTCGAGGTCCACGTCGCGGCGTATCCGGAATCGCTCGGACGTTACGGCGGGGCGATCTATCGCGATGGGATCAGGGGGCGTGTTTCGGTCATGCGCCAGACGGCCGGATACGTTTGGGGGTTGCGGTCGGTGCTGCGGCAACTGGATCCGGCGGCCGTGTTCTACAACGACATGCGGGGGCTTTTGACGGTCGGGGTGGCGGCGAAGACGATGGGCGTTGCCGGAATGATCTGGGACAAGCTGGACAAACCGCACGGCAAACTGGACTGGTTCCAACTGCCTCTGGTCCGCAAGAACCCGATCATCTCCGGTCCGGTCGCGATGAAGTACCCGGCCTGGCAACGGCGAATTTGGGGAAACCGGATCTGCCGCGTCCCCAACGGCGTCGACTACGGCCGTTTTCAAAACCAGCCGGATATTCGGTCAGACTTGGGCTGGAGTCCCGAACAGTGCGTCTTCGGCATTGTCGGAACGATCACGCGGCGAAAAGGACACGACATCCTGCGGCGTGCCTGGCAAACGATCGCGGCGGATCATCCGCATGCCCGTGTGGTCGCCATCGGGTCTTGGCAAGACGATCCGGTCGACACCGAGTTTTACCGGTCACTGGAACCGGATTCTGTCGATCGGTTCGATTTTTTGGGACAGCGACCGGATGTCCCCGAGTTGATGAATGCGATCGACGTCTTGATCATCCCGTCGCGTCACGAGGGACTGGGACAAGTCACGTTGGAGGCGATGGCGTGCGGCAAACCCGTCATCGGGTCACGGACCGGGGGCATCCAGGAAACGATCGTCGATGATGAAACGGGCCTGCTTTTTGAAACCGGCGACGTCGACGCATTGGCGGCGGCGATGGCGCGATTGGCGGGCGATGCGGACCTGCGGCGATCGATGGGCCAGGCGGGCCGGAAGCGGGCGATCGAGCACTACGACCGTGGTGAGAAGATGGATCAGATCTTGGGGATGCTGAGGGAGTTGGGGGAGTAGGAGTTGGCGGTGGGGAGTTGGCAGAGGGCAGTTGTTAGCTGGTTTTCTTCACCCGCCTGCTCTGCGGGAGGGTCGGATTCGAGGAACGAGAATCCGGGGAGGGTGTCAGCGAATACGAAACCCTCCCCTCGCCTAGGCTCGACCCTCCCAGAGGGTGGGTAAAGTGCTAAACGCTAATCGCTACCGACTTCCTCGCTATTCCCCACGCTACTTTCGCGGGAGCGAAAGGCGACAATGTGGTCACCCCTTCCAGCGTGACGGACGTTGACCGCTGGATTCACCCGCCTGCTCTGCGGGAGGGTCGGATTCGAGGGACGAGAATCCGGGGAGGGTGTCAGCGAAGACGAAACCCTCCCCTCGCTTAGGCTCGACCCTCCAGGCGGGAGGGTGAAGGACTAAACGCTAATCGCTAACAGCTTCCTAGCTACTCCCCCAAGCTACTTTCGCGGGAGCGAAAGGCGACAATGTGGCCATCCCTTCCAGCGTGACGGACGTTGACCGCTGGATTCACCCGCCTGCTCTGCGGGAGGGTCGGATTCGAGGGACGAGATTCCGGGGAGGGTGTGATGGATGACGCCGACCTCCCCTCGCTTAGGCTCGACCCTCCCGGAGGGTGGGTGAAGTGCTAAACGCTAATCGCTAACGGCTTCCTAGCTATTCCCCACGCTACTTTCGCGGGAGCGAAAGGCGACTTTTCCTGTCCACCTGTCACCTGCTCCCCTGTCACCTTCCACCTATCCACCTGCCCACCTTCCACCCCGTCCCCTTGGCCACGTTGTTAATTTAGAAAAAATATTCCGACGAAAGCTTGACCCGGGTTTTCCGCCTACCTAACATCAGGGGGCTTTGACTTTTCCTCTCGCTCGGATGCTGCGGGATATAACGACACCTCTTGACGAAACCTTCCTTTGATTTTGGATTGGAGTTTGAAGTGCGACGAATGATTTTCGCGGCTGTCGCAGCCGCCATGATGCTGACCGCGGGCAACGCCTCAGCAGCATTTGTCTTGATTGACAATTTTAACGGTGCCTCAACGGACACCGCAGCGGTTCGCAGCACAACTGGTGCGGTTGGCGCTGGCTCGATTGCCCTAACCGCTGGCGATACCCTGAGTTACAGTAACGTGAACGGAATTAGCTTCGGTGGATTGGCCGGCATTCCTTCGACCACCCTTCGCTTGAACGGCATCTCACCGACCGGTGCTGGTATCGTCATGACTGCCAGTGTCAACGGCGGCACCGCCCTCAACAGCAACCCTTTCACCCCCGTTGGCGGTTTTGTGGAATGGACTTTCGCGGGTATTGACCCCGCGACTGTTACGAACATCGATTTCGCAGTGTTGGTGGGAGATTTCACTGCCAACGGCGTTTACGCTGTTCCGGAGCCGACCACGATGGCTTTGATCGGTTTGGCCGGTGCGGGTGGTGCCTTGGGCGTCCGCCGACGCCGCAAGGCTGCTGCCGCCTGCTAGTTCCGGCTCCACTCCGGATCAGCGGATCGGTTTCGCTTCCGGCGGTCTTCCCAATCCGGCCGCCCGTTGCGACGATCACCCCAGCATTCGAAGAGCCCCGGCAAGTTTGTCGGGGCTTTTTTCGTTGGCGCCCGCGGGGGGCAAGCTATGCTACTCGCATGAACACCCCCGCACCTTCCACCGCGCCGGCCGCCGCGTCCCCCGTGGACCGGTTGCCTCGTCTTTCACCGGCCCAGTGGGCCGTCGCCGCCGCCATCCTGGTCACCGCCCTGGCCGTCGCCCCGCCAGCGGTCAACCTGATTCGCTGGATGGTCAGCCGCGAGTATTACGAACACATGCCCTGGCTGATGCTGGCCGCGGCCGTCTTGGCCGGATTCCGCCTGCGGGCCAACCCGACACCGATCGACATCACGACGTCGTGGCGGGTGATGATTTGGACCGGCTTGGCGATGATGATGACCGCCGGGGTTTACATCTTGCCCAGCCGCTGGATGGCGGGACCCGCGGTGTTGTCGCTGTTGATGGCGACGATCCATTTCGTCGGCGGCACCGCCGCGATGCTGCGGATGCGGGGTCCGATGATCCTGTTTTTGGCCTGTCTGCCGCTTCCGGTCCTGTTGGATTCGTGGTTCGTGGTCCGCATGCAGCAATTGGCCACCTGGTTGGCCAGTGTTTGGTTGGACCTGTTCGGCGTATTGCATTTGGCCACCGGCGTCGACATCCGCACCCCCGGCAACAATTTCGTCGTCGAAGACGCGTGCAGCGGCATTCATTCGATGTTCGCCGCGATCACGGTCGGGGTCGGCTATGGCGTGCTGATGCGTTACCGCTGGTACCGCATCCTGGCCATCGTCGTGCAAATGGTGTTTTGGGTCGTGGTGGCCAACGCGATCCGTGTCTTCACCGTCGTTTACGTGCAATCCCAATACGGCACGGACCTGTCGACCGGGACGCCGCACCAGATGATCGGTTTGGCGACGTTTGCCCTGGGGTTGTTGCTGGCGATCAGCAGCGATCATTTTTTCCGCTACCTGCATCCGCCCAAATCGGTTGCCGACGATGACGATGACACACCGGCCGACGCCCCGGATCGATTGCTGGACCGTCCCGCATCGGCCCGCGGGATCGCCATCGTGCTGGGCGGATTGGCGGCCGTGGCGGTGATCGGCGTGCTGGCGTTCTCGCAATATTCACGGATGTCCAAAGCCCCGCGGTCGATGCAGGAATTGGCCGCGACATCGGCCATCCGGTTTGATGCGGTCGGCCAGGATTATTTGCCTGCGGAATTGGCGGGTTGGCGACAAACGGGGTTTGACGTCAACGAAAAAACCGCGGACAGCATTTTCGGCGGGATGAAAAGCTTCATCTGGCGATACACCAAGGGGGCCCGCAGCGTGCTGATCAGCTTGGACGGCCCCTATGGCGACTGGCACGATTTGGCCCTGTGTTACAGCGGTGTCGGCTGGGACGTCGAATCCCGTACGGCGATCGACATCGCCGACATGCCGGGCCCGTACAAGGCGGCGGAATTGAACCTGGACCGGCCGCCGTTTGACCGCGCCCAGGTCTTGTTCGCCTGTTTCGATCCCCGGGGTGCCAGCGTCGATCCGCCGCCAGATTTCGGGGACGCGTTCTATCATTTGGTCAACCGATTGCGGTGGGGCGTTGGTGACAAGCAGGATTACGGCGGCGGTGTGGTCCAGATTCAATTACTGGATCAAACGCCCGTGGAATTAAGTACGACCCAGCGGAACCGTAACCGTGAATTGTTCGAAGCGGTCGTCCGTCACGCATTCGGCGACGCCAAGGGGGCCCAGTGATGTTTGGTTGGTGGCAACGTTATCGGCTGCGACGACAAATGCGGGCGTCATCCGCCCCGCCCGGACAACGTGGATTTTGGGGAACGGTGTTGTCACCGGTCACCTGGATTCTGTCGCTGCCCGGTCGTCTGTTTTCCGGTCTGGGGCATTCGGCCCAGACGCTGATGGATTTCTTGGCATCGTCGCGCCGATCGCCCAAGGACCTGTTGTTGGCTGTGCCAGCAATGTTGGCCTTGGTGGCGGTGATGGCGGCCACGGCGATGGGCCATTCGAAACAATCGGGCAACGGTCAACGGTACTGGATTCGGGGCAATCAATTGCTGCAGGACGGTGACCACGCGGCCGCCCAGGACATGCTGCGCAAGGCGCTGGGCGGGGACAACATCAACCGCCGCGACGTCGTGTTTTCGCTGGCCCGAGCGTACGAAGATGCCGGTGACGCCCAGCGTGCCGACGCCCTGATGGAATCGTTGGCGACCGTGGGAACCGCCGGACACCCGTCGGCCCACCGTTACCTGGCGATCCGAACGGCGCGTCAGGTGGCCGCCACCAAACAGGTCGACGACTTGGTCGCCTGGCAATGGCACCTGTCCCATGCCGACCAGCCGGAATCACCGGAACTGCAAAAATCATGGGGCTATTACTACCTGATCGCGGGCGACTTGGAATCCTCGGCCGACCATTTTCGCCGTGCGGCGGAGGACGACCCATCGATGTGGTTGCAGGTGGCCGAGATCCAGGCCCGCATGAACGACATGGACGCCGTCCGCGTTTCGTTGGCGACCGCTCGCCAGCAACTGGAAAAACAGTTCCTGAAGGACCCGGCGAATAACCAAAACCGCTTGCTGTACGCGACCAGTTTGTTTTACATCGGCGACCTGCCCAACGCGGAACGGTTGCTGAAACAGGGCATCGACCAGCAGGAGGACGACGCATCGTTCCGTAAATTGCTGGCCGCGGTATTCGTGCGGATGTTCGACGTCGAAGCCGCCGGGGACGGTGGAATCGGCAAAGCGTTTCGGTACTTGGCCTATGCCCTGCAATACGACCCCGGTTATCAACCGGCCCTGCAGCGGTTGGTCACTGTCGCCCGATCGTCGCCCGATCGCCTGGACATCAGCCGCAAGATCATGCGCAAGCTGATCGCCGATGGCGAGGCGTCCGCGATGGGTCACTTTGCCCTTGGCAGCCTGGAATGGATCGCGGGCAACCAAGACTTGGCAAAGCTGAACATGACCCAAGCGATCACCTTGGATCCCAAGCTGGCCGTGGTGGCAAACAACCTGGCGTACCTGATGGCCCAAGAAGAATCGCCGGATTTGGATTCGGCGTTGAACTTGGCCGA
The DNA here is from genome assembly GCF_007752935.1 of Crateriforma conspicua. Lineage (NCBI taxonomy): Bacteria > Pseudomonadati > Planctomycetota > Planctomycetia > Pirellulales > Pirellulaceae > Crateriforma > Crateriforma conspicua. Next base: position 6,712,891 of record NZ_CP036319.1, read on the forward strand.
CCAAGCCGTGGATGCCGAACCCGGCAACGCGGATTTCCTGGACACCCGTGCGATGGTTCACAAGCAGCGGGGTGACATGGCGGCGGCCGCGGCGGATTACCAGCGAGCGTTGGAATCATCGACCAATCCGAATCCGATTCGGATGGAATTGGCCGAGATCTACGATCAGTTGGGCGATCCGGAGATGGCGGCGCAATTCCGGGCCGCGGCGCAGTGAGGCTGGCGATGCCCGTGGGCCGTTGCCGGAAAGATCGCGACTTTCGCGGGAGCAAAAGGCGACTTTGTGAGCCGCGAGGCGCTAGCCGCGGGTTCCGCTATTTCAGCAATGCAACCCGACGCCGACACATTCAGTCCAGCATCACCAGATTCACCCTCCCGCAACGCAGGAGGGTCGGAATCGAGGAACGAGAATCCGGGGAGGGTGTGATGGAAGACGCCGACCTCCCCTCGCTTTGGCTCGACCGTCCCGGAGGGAGAGTGAAGTGCTAAACGCTAATCGCTAACGGCTTCCTAGCTATTTCCCCCACGCTACTTTCGCGGGAGCGAAAGGCGACTTTGTGAGCCGCGAGGCGCTAGCCGCGGGTTCCGCTATTTCAGCAATGCAACCCGACGCCGACACATTCAGTCCAGCATCACCAGATTCACCCTCCCGCAGCGCAGGAGGGTCGGAATCGAAGGACGAGAATGCGGGGAGGGTGTGATGGAAGACGTCGACCTCCCCTCGCTTTGGCTCGACCGTCCCGGAAGGAGGGTGAAGGGCTAAACGCTAATCGCTAACGGCTTCCTAGCTATTCCCCCACGCTACTTTCGCGGGAGCGAAAGGCGACTTTGTGAGCCGCGAGGCGCTAGCCGCGGGTTCCGCTATTTCAGCAACGCAACCCGACGCCGACACATTCAGTCCAGCATCACCAGATTCACCCTCCCGCAGCGCAGGAGGGTCGGAATCGAGGAACGAGAATCTGGGGAGGGTGTCAGCGAAGACGAAACCCTCCCCTCGCCTAGGCTCGACCCTCCCGGCGGGAGAGTGAAGTGCTAAACGCTAATCGCTAACGGCTTCCTAGCTATTCCCCCACGCTACTTTCGCGGGAGCGAAAGGCGACTTTGTGAGCCGCGAGGCGCTAGCCGCGGGTTCCGCTATTTCAGCAATGCAACCCGACGCCGACACATTCAGTCCAGCATCACCAGATTCACCCTCCCGCAGCGCGGGAGGGTCGGAATCGAAGGACGAGAATCCGGGGAGGGTGTGATGGAAGACGCCGACCTCCCCTCGCTTTGGCTCGACCGTCCCGGAGGGAGAGTGAAGTGCTAAACGCTAATCGCTAACGGCTTCCTAGCTATTTCCCCCACGCTACTTTCGCGGGAGCGAAAGGCGACTTTGTGAGCCGCGAGGCGCTAGCCGCGGGTTGCCTTATTTCAGCAATGCAACCCGACGCCGACACATTGAGTCCAGCATCACCATCACCCTCCCGCAGCGCGGGAGGGTCGGAATCGAAGGACGAGAATCCGGGAAGGGTGTGCGGAAAGACAAAGCCCTCACCTCGCTTAGGCTCGACCCTCCCGGAAGGAGGGTGAAGAAAACCAGCCACCAGCTACCAGCTACCAGCTACCTGCTACCTGCTACCAGCTACCTGCTACCAGCTACCTGCCACCTGCTACCTGCTACCTGCCACCTGCTACCTGCCACCTGCTACCTGCCAACTGTCGATGACGCGTGGTTGCAGGGACGCGGGGACTTCACCCCGCCGACCAGAAAAGGCCTTCCCCCCCTTCAAAACGGAACGTGTCATCCCTGTGATGCCAATGTTGTGACCGGCCCGATCTGCCTGAAGTGAAGAACCGTTTTATTCGGTCTTTTGGTGTTAGTTTTCGCGTATGTCGATGGGTTTGGCGTTTTGACCGCGGGGGGTGATCTGCCTATTCTTGACCCGGTTCGAATGCCTAAGGGCAACGACCGATCCGATCCCCTGGCGGGATCGCTTGCATTCGGTTGACGCTTCGGCATCCCCCACGGATCAGATCAGCCTCTTGGTTTTCCCGCTCGCTTGACTTTGCGAATCGATTTGTTTTGCGGGATTGACGCCCAGAATCCTGAGTCCCTTTCTTACACCAGCATCGTTTTACCGGCATGTCAAACACCATTCATCCTTCGCCCCACGGGTCCGTCGACGCGGTCTTTCGCCAGGGCGGGTCGGGATCGGGCTCTGGATCGTCCTTGGGCGGAATCCTGTGGCGGCGTAAGGGAATCTTGACGTTCTTTGTCTTGTGCGGTTTGGCGGGCGGCTATGCCTTTTTCACGCAACAAGACGAAACGTTCCAGGCGGCCGCCACAATCGAGGTGGCTCAACAACAAACGCAAACCGGAATCGGCAGCGCCACGGAAAACGTCGTTGACTTGGCTCCCAGTTTGGCGTTCATCAAAGCCGAAATGACCAGCAATCAAGTGCTGTCCAGTGCCATCCAGGTCGGTCAATTGACGGCCTTTGAAGACATGCCGGAAAGCCCGGATGCGGCGATCGGTGTGATCCGAGAATCCTTGGAGTTACTACCCGCGATCGACGGTGCGGAATCGATCAACCGTTCGATCGTCCAAGTGACATTTGACGCACCGGATCCGTCCTTGGCGACCGCCGTCGTCAACGCCGTGGTCCAAGCCTACGAGCAATACGTGGGCGGACGACACCGCAAGGCCGTCGACAACGTGGTTGATTTCTTTCGCGAAGGACGCGATTCCATTCTTCCGAAATTGGAGGAACTGGAAAACCAATACACCCAGTTCCGTGCCACCGCACCGCTGGAATGGACGTCCGATGGCGAAGCGATCAATCCGTTCCGCGATGAAATGATGCGGATCGAGGAAACGGCGCGGGACCTGCGATCCGAAGAACGCAAATTGGCCAATCAACTGAAATTGGTCCAAGACAGCGTGAAGGGACGCCGTGATCCGTCCGAAGCGTTGAAGGAAATCCAATTCGTCTTGGATGACGTCGGCGACGTTGAAGAGGTCACCCAAGCGTTTGAATCCATGGTCAATGAAGACCTATCGATCGAAGAGCGCTTGCTTAGCTTGCGTGTCCAAGCCGAACTGGTCCGCGAACAATACGCCCGTTCGCATCCGATTCGCCAACAGATTGAAAGCCAGTTGGCATTGACCGAAGACGCCTATCGTCGGTTGGCAGCAAGCCGTTCGGAATCTCAAAACACTGTCAAGGACATCGAAGTCCAACGTGATGAAGTCGCCCGTGACATGATCCGCGGCTACGTGACCGGACTGCAAAAGAAAAAGCAATTGGTCACCAACGATATCAGCGATTTTGACAAACGCTTGGACGAACTTCGTGACAAGGCTCACGCCTTGCTGAAGTTTGAAAATGAAAATGAGTCGTTCCTACGGCGAATCGCACGCTATCAGGAAATGCTGGATTCGTTTGACAATCAATTGGAAAAAGCGACGCTGCCGAAAATCAACAACGGCTTGGAGGTCCAAGTGCTGCGTCCCGCATCGATGGGCGTGTTGGTGGGGCCCTTGCTGTCACGCAGCTTGGTGCTGGGCGGGTTTCTGGGAACGATCCTGGGTGCTTTGTTGGGATTCCTGGTGGACTGGTCCGAACGGACGTTCCGCAGCCCCGATGAAGTGACCGATTCATTGGATGCGTCGATCCTGGCACACCTGCCGCTGATCTTCACCAAGAAATCCAAACGTCGCAACGATAAGCAACAAAATCCCTACGCCGACATCGACCCGATCGTTTGCGTTTTGCACGAACCCCATTCGCCCGCTTCCGAAGCGGTGCGTTCGATACGGACCAGCATCTTTCATTCGACTCACCAGGCACCGGAATTCGGCGTCGTCCAGGTGACCAGTTTGTTGCCCGGTGACGGCAAGAGCACCATGGTCGCCAATCTGGCGTCCAGCATCGCGGGTGCCGGCCGTCGCGTGGTGATCGTCGATGCCGACCTGCGACGCCCGAATCAGGCCAATTTACTTGGGATCGATTCGGAATTGGGCGTCACCGATGTGTTGAATGGTGATTGTCGGGTCGAAGACGCGTTGACGGACACGGCAGTCGAAGGGCTGTCGTTGTTGAACACGGGCCCCAAACCGTCCAACCCGGCCGAGGCGCTCATGATGCCGGAATTCGGTCAAATGCTGGACGACCTGCGCCAACAGTTTGACATTGTTTTGGTGGATTCACCGCCGCTGTTGGCGGTGACCGACGCCAGCAACATCGCCACCCAGGTTGATGGGGTGATGATGGTCATGCGGATCGGCCGACGTGTGAAACCGTTGGCCCAGCGTGCGATGCATATCTTGCGAGGATTGCATGTGAACATCGTCGGCATCGTGGTCAACGCGGTGGGCGACAGCGGATATAGCGCGACCTACGCCAGCGCATGGTCCGAACGTTACGGTGGCCAACCGGGCAGTGAATATGCGTACGGCTATCGACGTTACGGAAAAGACAAATACTTGGACGCCGCGAAGGGACGATCCGTAACCGTGCGTGGCAAGTCCGCATCAGGCATGAGCGACAGACACAAATCCGCCGAATCGCTAGACGCAGTTCATGCCGCGGAAGGTAGCGACATCGAAGTGGGGTGATTCAACCACCCAAAATCCATCTAATCGCCGTTGTGCGGGGGGCATTCAAAACGCATTGCCCCTCTTTCGAGCGACAAGGTTTGATTTGCTACTAGGCTAAGCTACCCTTGGAGAGGCATTCAATTTGATAAGGCAATCCAACTTCTTTCCTGGCTGTTGGCTTTGCCTGCCTGATTCATCGAAACCCAGATCAATGTTGTTATCGATGGAAATCCCAATGCATTGACGTTGCCAGTCGGCATCGTCGGACGACCGTCATCGAAAAAGAACCTCACGCGTCACAACTTTTGTTTATTCGTGCATTCGATTCACACCGTCATCCACACGATCTTTCGGCAACGCGTTTTATGAATTCCGCCAGCACCGCTGCGACGCCGAATCCGACATTGCTGTCGTATGATCATCCGATCCGTGGCGAGTCGACGGATCGCAGTCGTCGGATCAAGTTGCTGCACATCCAGTTGTTCCCGATGCTTAGCGGCGTCCAACGGGTCAGCCTGGAAGAATTTCGTTTATTGGATCCAAAGCGATACGAAATTCACTTGGTCACATGCGCGGACGGCCCGTTGTGCGAAGCGGCGCGGAAGTATGGCGTCCGGTGCCATCATTTCCCACGCTTGATGCGTTCGATCTCGCCGTTGAACGACTACCGTACGTTCAAAATGCTGCGGCACTTCATGCGGCATGAACGTTTCGACATCGTTCATTCTCATTCGTCTAAGACGGGCGTGCTGGGACGTTTGGCGGCACACGCTTCCAATGTTCCCGCCGTGGTACACACGGTGCATGGTTTCGCGTTCCCATCGGCCAACAATCCGCTGACGCGATGGATGTACCAGTTGTGTGAAACCAAGTGTGGATCGCTGACCGACGCGTTGATTTGTTTGAATGAAGAAGATGAGCGAATTTCACGTGAATCGCTGAAGGTTCCCTCGACCGCCATCTATCGGATCGCCAATGGTGTGGCCCCCGACGTCTATCGCCCCTTTGATGGTGATGTTTCGCCGGCGGATCAGCGTCAACACCTATTGCCGGGCGACCCCGCACGCCCCGCCGTCATCATGATCGGACGCTTGTGGCGCCAGAAAAACCCGTTGGCTTTCGTCCGTGCCGCAGTCATTGCTATCGAACAGGGATGTCCGGCGAATTTCTACTTGGCGGGCGAAGGTGAATATCGCCAGGAAATCGAATCACTGATCGCCAGCCATGATCTGGCCGATCGCATTCACTTGTTGGGTTGGCGCGACGACGTCGAACGGTTGCTGCCGTTGATGGACACGGTCGTCTTGCCGTCACGCTGGGAAGGCATGCCGCTGGTCTTGTTGGAATCTCAAGCCTGTGCCGTGCCGGTGATCGCATCGGACATTCCCGGAAATCGGAATTGCATCCGAGAAGGGGTGGACGGATTCTTGGTCCCTCTGGATGACGACCAGGTACTGGCCGAACGAATCCATCGTTTGGTATCCGATACCCAGCTGCGGCAAAAATTTGGACAGGCCGGACGACAAAAAGTGGTCCAACACCATGACGTCCGCCAGCGCGTCAAGCAGGTCGTCCACTTGTACGACCAATTGCTCGCGTCCCGCTGTCCTCGCTAAACGCCTCAGGCGGCTTTGGCGCACGCCTTCCCCTTCCCATCCTCGCCTTTCGCTCCGCCGAAGGTTGCCTTCGCCCTCCCATCGTCGCCTTTCGCTCCGCCGAAAGTTGCGCCTTCTTCCCACAGTCGCCTTTCGCTCCGCCGAAAGTAGCGAAGCACCGTTGATGGCCTCGCATTTGTGAAGCCAGGATCAAGGATTTGCGGCGGGGATGCTGGGGCGTGGGGATTCGGTGGGCTTCGTTGGCGGGCTGGGGTTACAATCGGCCAGTGGTTACGGTGGAAGTGCTCTGGTCGTGCATCCCACCGGATTCCGGTCCCGGCGGCCTGATTTCCGTTGCCCCAACGTCAGCCTCCCTGCCCCCTCACATTGAACCGCCCATGTATCTCCGAATGGCCAAGCGATTTTTGTTGGAAACCGACAAGCGGTTGCTGGCCAAAGCGGCGTGGACGCTGGGGGCACGCGGATTGTGGTCGGTCCACCGGCACAAGCGGCGGCTGAAACAAGGGGAATTCTTTCCGCCGTTTCTGTACCTGTCGGTCATCAATTCGTGCAACCTGCGATGCCAAGGCTGCTGGGTCGACGTGGATTCGAAACAGCACCGCATCGAACTGGACGCCGCCAACGAAACGATTCGCCAAGCCAAGGCGATGGGCAACAGTTTCTTTGGCATCCTGGGCGGCGAACCCTTCATGCACAAGGACCTGCTGAAGATCTTCGAAGCCAACCGGGACGTCTATTTCCAGGTCTTCACCAACGGCCATTTCATCACCGACGATGTGGCCATACGATTGCGTGAATTGGGCAACGTGACGCCGCTGATCAGTGTGGAAGGCAGCGAGATCATCAGCGACCAACGACGTGGGAAATCCGGCGTCTACAACCAAACGATGGCCGGCCTGGAAGCGGCCCTGCGAAACAAGTTGTTGGTCGGCGTCTGCACCAGCGTCTGTAAAACCAACCTGGACGACTTGGTCACCGATGCCTGGGTCGATCGTTTGATCGAAATGGGGGTGATGTATTGCTGGTTCCACATCTATCGGCCGGTCGGCCCGGAACCCAACCCACAACTGGCATTGTCCAGCGACCAACAACGCCGCGTTCGTCAGTTTGTCGTCGACACGCGTGCCACCAAACCGATCATCGTCATTGATGCCTATCACGATGACGCGGGCAACGCATTGTGTCCCGCCGTGACGGGATTCACGCACCACGTGGGACCTTGGGGCGATATCGAACCGTGCCCCGTGATCCAGATCGCCAAAGAATCAATTCATGATCAACGTGACTTGGCGACCACGTTCAACGAGTCGGAGTTCCTGCGAGACTTCCGCGAGCTGACCGCCCAGCACACTCGGGGATGCGTGATCATGGAGCGTCCGGACTTGCTGCTGCAGCTGGCCGACAAACACGGTGCCCGCGACACCACCGCGCGAGGCCGCGTGTTTGAAGAACTGAAGAACGTCACGCCACGCCGCAGCCAGTACCAGCCCGGCGATGAGATCCCCGAGCGCAGTTTCGTTTATCGCTGGGCCAAGAAGTACGCCTTCAACGACTTCGGCACCTACGGACGCCGCTTCGACGTGGCCAACTATGCCGACCCCGATTCGGCGTCATCGCCCGATGGGGACTCACAGGATGCCAACGACAAATCCAAGGTCTCCTTACCGGTGGTTTGATCGGTAGGTGGTCGGGTGACGGGTTTGCGGGTGACAGGTAACCGCCGGCAAGTCATCACCATCGTCGCCTTTCGCTCCGCCGAAAGTAGCGTCTCCTGCATCCCCTGCGCCCTGTCCCCTGCCTCTCTTCCCCGTCGCCCCGCCGGTCGTCCCCCCAAAGTCGCCTTTCGCTCCGCCGAAAGTAGCGTCTCCTGCATCCCCTGCGCCCCGTCCCCTGCCTCTCTTCCCCGTCGCCCCGCCGGTCTTCCCCCCAAAGTCGCCTTTCGCTCCGCCGAAAGTAGCGTCTCCTGCATCCCCTGCGCCCCGTCCCCTGCCTCTCTTCCCCGTCGCCCCGTCCCCCGCCCCCCCTGTCACCTTCTTCCCCCACCCACATCCGTCTTGTCGCCAAACAAAGCGTGATGGTATTCGTCTGTGTAGCAGGGTCGGCAACGCGATGACCGCCGTCCCCATGTTTCACGACCACCCTTTCGCAAGCGATTCAAGGACGGATCCGACCCGTGACAGACCAACCCGCCGCCGGCGCCGCCGAGACCCTGACCGATCAACCCGACATGGCCCAGTCGGTCGGCGACACCCTGTCGACTTTGATTGAACAGATGCAAGCGGGCGACTACGAAGGCTTGACCGCGACGATGACACAGAATGTGGTCCCGGGCTTGTTGGCCGCGGCGATCGGCTTGGGCGTCATCTTCATCGGGTACTTGGTGGCTTCTTACATCAGTCGCATCATCAGCGGGCCGATCTGTCGACGTGTCGACCAAACGCTGGGCAAGTTCATCGGTCGGCTGGTGTTTTATTCCATCCTTGCTGGTGTGACCGCCGCGGTGCTGAGCAAATTGGGTGCTCCGCTGGGCGGATTAGCGGCGATGTTGGCCGCCGCCGGTTTTGCCGTCGGTCTGGCTTTCCAAGGCACGCTGTCGAACTTTGCATCCGGCGTGTTGATGATGGTGTTTCGACCGTTCAAAGTCGGTGATTTCATCAATGCCGGCGGAGTCGCCGGAACGGTCAACGAAATCGACTTGTTCACGACCACGTTGGACACGCCCGACAATCGTCGCATCATTGTCCCCAACAGCAGCATTGCCGGCGGAACGATCGAGAACATCAGCCATCACGCGCACCGTCGCGTCGAAGTCGTCGTCGGTGTGGACTATTCGGCCAACCAAGACGAAACCCGTGCCGCGCTGACTCGCGCTGCCGAATCGTTGTCGGACGTGATGATTCCCGGCGATGATCGCGGGTACGCCGTCGTGCTTAGCGGACTGGGCGACAGTGCCGTGGAATGGAAAGTCCGGTTGTGGGTGGCATCGTCAAACTATTGGCCGGCGCATGAGGCTCTGACGGGTGCCGTCAAACGCAACCTGGACGCCGTCGAAATCGGCATCCCGTTCCCGCAAATGGACATCCATTTGCACCGCGTCGCCGGTGATGATGATGGATCCCAGCCGACGCCACGCCAGCGTCCACGGCCGACCCGTCGCGACGCCATCGCCGGTTAAGAGGCTGTGCGAAACGACGCGAGGCCATGACCACGACGGTCCAGGCGACCACTATTCGTCCAACAATTCCAATTGGATCGGAACGAGTTCACGGTTGCCGCCGCGCAACACGGTCAGCCGGACGACATCTCCGGCGGTGTAGTTCTCCAGAATCAGCACCAGATCCGCGGTCGACTTCACCGGTTTGTTATCGATCGCCACGATGATGTCCCCCAGTTCCACGCCGCGTCGCGTTTGACGTGTCGGACGCAGTCCCGCGGCTTCCGCTTGGCTGCCCTCGGTCACTCGCAACACCAACAGACCGTCGGGCAGTCCCCAGCGACGGGTCATCGTATCGCTGGCCACCGTCACGGCGATGCCCGGTCGGATGATGCGGCCGTGTTGGATCAATTCCGGCACAACCCAGCGGACGGTATCCACGGGGATGGCAAAACCGATACCAGCGTATGCACCGGAGGGGCTGAAGATCGCGGTGTTCACGCCGATCAGTTGTCCGGAAAGATCCAACAGCGGGCCACCGCTGTTGCCCGGATTGATCGCCGCATCGGTTTGAATGACGTCTTTGATGGGCACGCCCGATTCGGATTTGATCTCACGCCCGAGCGCACTGACGACACCGGTGGTCAGAGTTTGATCCAGCCCGAACGGGTTGCCGATGGCAAACGTCATGCGGCCGACTTGCAAATCGGACGAGACACCGATCCGTAGTGGTTTAAGCTGTTCCGGTGGTGCGTCGATTTTCAAAACCGCCAAATCTTTTTCTTCGGCCGAACCGACCAGCTTGGCCGGATACGTGTTCTGGTCGTCAAAAGCCACGGTCGCCACGTCGGCACGACGAATGACGTGAAAGTTAGTGACGATGTGGCCTTGGTCATCCCAGACGAATCCGGTCCCACTGCCTTGAGCAATCTGCTGAACGTCCAAGGTGAACAGGTCGCGTGCCACACGCGCGGTCGTGATGTGAACGACCGAGGGTGATACTTCGCGGAACAATTGAATCGTGGCGCGTTCCTGTTGTGCCAGCTCGGTCGACAGCCCCGCAGCCGCCGTCGCGTTCGAACCGCCAACGGAGACCGCCGGTGGCGCTGGCAACGGCAAAGTGGGCGGCCGCATTCGTGTGTCCACGTCCGTGGGATCGGGGGCCGGTGTCGCCGATTCTTTGACGGCACCCGCATCTTGGTCCTGCTGCTGCGCCAGCGATGGTGCATCGTCACCACCGATCAGCATCGACAGCACGACCACCAGCAATACGATGTTTGCCAACAACATCAACCAAGCAAACGGGCGTGAAATAGAATTCGTCATGCCGCTGATCCAACTCCTTCGGTTAATCTGTCGGGGGATTCCCACCAGCTTCCGCGTCCCCGCCTTTCCTGACAAGTCACCCTTTGATTTCCCACCCATGATCGACTTGCCCGCCCGCCGATTCCGTTGCACCGTCGCGTTTGTGATTGCCGGATGCCTGTCTGTCCCGCCGACCGTGGTGGTTGCCCAGACCGCACACCAGCATCCCTTGTCTTCCCAGGTCCCTTGGCCGACCAAGTCGGGTCCGTCCGCCAACGGGACCGTACCGACGACCATGGCGGGCCGGATCTGGAAAACGTGGGACTGGGAAAGCGGCCAAGGCATCGATTGGACCACCTCGCTGGAACACGGCGGCCACAGCACGCCGGTGGTCGGATCCGGCCGCATCTGGCTGACATCGGCGACCGATGACGGTAAGCGACAATTTATCACCGCGGTTGATTCGGCCAGTGGTAAAGTCGTCCATCACCGCATGTTGTTCCAAAACAATACACCGGAGCCACTTGGGAATCCGGTCAACAATTACGCGGCGCCCACGCCGTATTTGGAACCCAATGCGGTCTATGTCCATTTCGGCACCTATGGTACGGCGCGACTGGACGTGGAAAGCGGAGCCACGGTTTGGCAGCGTCGCGACATCAACGTGCGTCACTTTCGTGGCCCCGGATCGTCGCCCGTGGTGGTCGGCGACCTTGTGATTTTGACCTTCGATGGCATCGACCATCAGTTCGTTACGGCGCTGGACAAACACACCGGGCGAACGGTCTGGACGACGCCACGCAGTACGGATTTTGGCGACCTGGATGACGACGGGCGGCCGCTGCGCGATGGGGATCTTCGCAAAGCGTTTGGAACCCCAGCAGTGTTTCGCCGTGGCGACCAGACGCAAATCGTCTCAGTGGGATCGCGCGCGGCGTTCGGCTATGACGCCGGAACGGGTGAAGAAATCTGGACGGTCCGCCATGACGATTACAACGCTTCGGCGCAGCCGCTGGTCTTCCGTGACACGGTCATCATCAACACCGGTTCGCGGGGAGCCGAATTGATGGCCATTCGGATTGATGATTCAACGGTCGGCGACGTCACCGATACGCATGTCGTTTGGAATCATGACCGGGGAAACGCACGTTTGTCGTATCCCGTGCTATGCAACGACATGGTGATCTGGATCACCGACAGCGGCGTTGCCACCGCGGTGGACGCGGCGGAGGGATTTGAGTTGTGGAAACACCGAATTGGTGGCAACTATGTGGCGTCACCGCTGGTCGACGACGACACGGTGTACTTCTTCAATAGTGACGGCCAGTGCGTCATCGCCAAAGTGGATCACGACGGTCTGACCGAACAGCGGCGGAACACGATCGGGGAATCGATGACAGCGTCGCCCGCGGTATCGGGCGACGGTCTGATCCTGCGGGCCGGCAAGACGCTGGCCAAGATCACAGTGCATTGACGATCATTGTGTCTTGATTCTAGGCCTCGGCCGATCAAGCCTTTGCGGGCAGCGACGCGTCACCGACCACCGCGTCGATGTATCCACCATAAGCCTCGGCGGTTTGCCGAGCCATCTTGTCGGGAAAGGCGTGAAAGCGTCCTTCGGCCAAGGCATCGAAAATCGCGTCGGCCACCACCTGCGGCGGCTCAGTCATATCCTGTAGCCCGGCATCGTGAGCCATGTCAGTATCGATGGGACCGGGATGCACGCTGACCACTGCGGTTTCCTGCTGGGACAACTCGTCACGCAACGCTTGGGTGTACAGATAGCTGGCCGCTTTGGACGCCGCATAAGTGCAAAAATCGGTGAACGATTGCATCGACGCGACGCTGTTCAATTGAACGAACGCACCGCCACCGTTGGCTTTCAAGACCGGCGCAAACGCTTTGGCCATTCGGATCAGTCCGACCACGTTGATATTGGATTCGTACAGCCAACAATCGACCACGTCGTCAGCCAGCGGCGTCGCATTCTTCAGCACGCCGGCATTGTTGACGACCAAGTCGACGTCGCTGGCGGTCTTGGCCGCCGCTTCGATCGTTTCCGGCTTGGACAGGTCCAATGCGACGGGGACCACTCGGTCGCCGTGCTGCTGGACCAATTCATCGAGCGATTCCGGCCGTCGCACCGCCGCGTAAACCTTGGCCGCGCCACGCGCGATCGCTTCGTTCAAAATGACTCGACCGATCCCCCGATTGGCACCGGTGATCAATACAACTTTGCCGTCGACTTGAAATGTCATGTCATGCCTCAAGTGATTCGGTAGAAATGTGTCGTCCTCTGCCCTGTCCCATGTTCCCATTGATGCATGACACCGCCAATGCCGTGCCACCCCCGGGGAAGCGGTGTGTTACCAAAGGGTCCGGAAGCAAAGGGGGGGGCTGTGGATGTAACGTAGGCAAGTAGAATGCCGCCGCTGCGACGTTTCAGCGTTTCTTCAATGACCGCCGTGTGTCTGGTTCCGCCGGACAGTCGGTCCATCGTTTTTTCCACATGACTTTTTCTTGCAGGGATGCCGCCCGATGCAGTTGGTTTCATGGAACGTGAATGGCATCCGCGCCGCGATGGAAAAGGGCTTCCGCGACTTTGTTGTCGACCATCAGCCCGACATGCTGTGCCTGCAAGAAACCAAGGCCAAGCCGGAACAGGTCGACACATCCTGGGCCGACGATCTCGGGTACACCCAAATCTGGAATCCGGCCGACAAGGCGGGCTACAGCGGCACATCGGTGTGGACCAAAGTCGCGCCGAACAAGCACACCCTGGGAATCGGGCTGGATCACCACGACCGCGAAGGCCGAGTGATCACGGCGACGTTTGACGACTTTCATCTGGTCAACGTCTACACGCCGAATTCGCAGCGTGGATTGAAACGGCTGGATTACCGGATGCAGTGGGACGCCGACTTTTTGGAATACCTACGCAAACTGAATCGCCGTAAGCCGGTGATCTTTTGTGGCGATTTGAATTGTTCCCATCAAGAGATCGACTTGGCCAATCCCAAAGCGAATCGTAAGAACGCGGGATTCACCGATCAAGAACGCGCCGGGCTGGACGCGATCGCGACGGCGAAGTTCGTCGATTCGTTCCGTGTGTTTGATGATTCCCCGGATCGCTACACCTGGTGGACGTATCGCAACAACGCCCGTGAACGAAACATCGGTTGGCGTTTGGATTACTTCTGGGTCGCCAAGAAGTTCTGGGACCGGGTTGCCGATGCGAAGATCTTGGACCAGGTGTTTGGATCGGACCATTGCCCGGTCCAATTGACCCTGAAACCGGCGTCGACGTGAAGCCAGCACGATGCGACTGCCGGCTTTTGGTGTGACGGCCGGCAAGGCACCCGGTGACCATCTGAACACGCCCCGCCCCAGCATCGACTTTCGATGTCGACGAACGTGAATTGGATTTGATAAGGCATTCTGTGTGCCCTTAGCCGAACCCGTTTCGCGTTGCCCGCCGCCGATGCTGACACCTACCAAGCCCGCCCGTGCATTTCTGCCGTCCCGATTCGGCATCCTTGCCGTGCTGTTCTTGCCCGCCCTGCTGTTGACCGTCGGGTGCAGTTCCGAGCCGCCCGGTGAAGCGTCGGTCGCCCCTGATGAAGTCCGGCAAGGCGATCACGCCATGGGCGGCCGCGATGCGAATGCCGTGGTGATGGCCGCCCCCGACGCGAATCTCGCTTCCGCAGAATGGGTCGATCCTGAGCCGCCGGCCGCCGAAGTCGCGGCCCCGGATTTCGTCGAAGCCGCACCGACCGCTGCGCCGGCGATGACCATGGAATCGCCGAATTCGATGGCGGTGGAGCAGCTGGCACCGTCACGCGCGCCGGCGTCGACGATGGGCGATGCGTTCGGCGAGGTCCGTCTTCCGCCGCACTTGGAAGACTTGCCTGCCGGGGCCAGCCACGATCCAGAATCGGGTTTCGCCACCTTGCAAGTGTTCTACGCGACCGATCGTGCCCAGGGATCAACATCGCTTGCCGACTATCGCATGACGGGCGACCGGAACCTTTTCTTGGTCGCGTCGATGGTGTTCTTCGTCTTACTGGGATTCAGCCTGTTCCAACTGATCCGCCGCAACGGCCGCATCGCCACGCTGTCGATGATTCTGGCGGGGATGACGGGCTGTTTGACCGGTCTGGTCGTGCTGATGGGACGTGCGAACATCGAAAAACACGGCGTCACCTACACCGGCCAGCGTGGAACGTTGCAGCACGGTGTGTGTGAAGTCACCGTGCCGGATACGCATCGCCGCGGCGAAGTCGAACGCCCCAGTTTGTTGCGGCTTGAGTTCGCCGAAGACCAAGAAAAACACGTTGTTCTAACTCAAGCGATCGAGCTGATTCCCGAAGATTTTCATCGGCGTCTGGGGGAATGCATCGACCAGACGACCGACCGCGAACTGTTGTTATTCATTCATGGCTACAACGTTGATTTTCAATCAGCCGTTCGTCGCACCGCCCAGATCGCCGTCGACTTGCCATTTGACGGCGTGCCGATTTGCTATAGCTGGCCCAGCCAGGGAACGTTGCTGGGTTATTCGGTCGACGAAAACAACGTCCAGTGGACGACCAGCCACTTGCGGCAGTTCTTGATGGACTTGGTGCAAAAAACCGGGGCGCGATCGATCAACGTCGTCGCTCACAGCATGGGCAACCGGGCGATGACCGCGGCAATGCAGCAGATCCAGTTGTCGCATCCCGGCGAAAAACTTTTCGACCGCGTCGTGATGGCGGCCCCGGATGTCGACGCCGACTACTTTCGCCGCGACTTGGCCGGCCCGCTGACGGATTTGGCCAATCAAGTCACGTTGTATGCATCGTCCGACGACCAAGCGTTGATCGCGTCCAAGCAAGTCCATGGATACCCACGTGCGGGCGAAAGCGGCGACCACCTGGTGATCGTCCCCGGCGTGGAAACCGTGGATGTCAGCGGCATCGATCTCAGCCTGTTAGGGCACAGCTACTATGGCGATAGTGAATTCATGCTGAGGGAACTGTACGATGTCGTGCAGTCGCGTTTGCCGGCGTGGCAACGTGAATCCCTGGTCGGCCGCCGATTGGGCGAAAAGGTGTATTGGAAACTGGTCGAACGCAACGCTGCAGTCGTCCTACCATCACGCCGCTGACAATGGGGCACGACTGCCCGCACTCTTCTGCTTCGATTGCTTCTTTCACGATCACCTTGACGGTGCAGCTTATGTCCACGCGTTTTTTCATCGGCGTTCGATACGTCACCGCGGTTTTGGTTTCGGCCTGTCTTTTCACGTCGTCACGGGCGAACGCCCAAATGCGTGAAGAACAAACGGTGCAGCAGGCTCAAGCGGTGCTGAACGAAACGATGGCCAATGCGGCGACACGGATCCCCGCGTCGATGCTTAGCGGTGCCCATGCCGTGGCAGTCATTCCGGGCGTGATCAAAGGCAGCTTTGTCGTCGGTGCCCGGCACGGCCGCGGGGTACTGTGCGTCCGCGACGCGGCCGGGCCCTGGCATGCCCCGGTCTTCATCACTTTGACCGGCGGAAACGTCGGATGGCAAATCGGTGTCAATTCGTCCGACATCGTGCTGGTGTTCAAAACCGCACAGAGCGTTCAAGGAATTTTGGACGGCAAGTTGACGTTGGGCGCGGACGTGGCGGCCGCCGCCGGCCCGCTGGGCGGACAAGCCAGCGCGGGAACCGACGGCCGTTTGCAAGCGGAAATCTATTCGTACGCTCGCACACGCGGGCTGTTCGCCGGGGTGGCCATCGACGGTTCCGTGATCAAAATCGATCAACTGGCCACGGGCGCCTATTACCGCAGCGCCGGTCCGGGCCAACCCGTCATCGTGCCCCCGACGGCTCAGCAACTGACCCAATCCATCGCGGCTTTGACGGGCACCAACACACCACCGGTTGCACCCGCCGGCGCGATTCCCACCGCACCGGTCCCGGGCCAACCCGCCGCCGGACTGGGATTTGTCGATCAGTTCGCAACACATGAATCGGACGTGTTGCGGGACGAGTTGACAAAGATTGCACCGGAGCTGTTCGATCTGGTCGATCCGCAATGGCAGGCATTCTTGGCTTTGCCCAAAGAGATGTTTGCCGCATCGACACACGTGACTCCTGAAGACCTGGCACCGACGCTTGCCCGCTATCAGACCGTGGCCACCAACCCGCAATACCGTGCCTTGGCCCAACGACCGGAATTCCAGTCGGTGTACGGGCTGTTGCAACACTATCACCGTTCGCTGCAGCCGGATGATGCGAAGGTGCAGTTGCCCCCGCCGCCGGCGATGCACTGACCCGCCGCCGGCGATGCACTGACCCGCCGCCGGCGATGCACTGACTCGCCGCCGCTGATGTGTCACTGAGGCCGAACCGTATCGCCATCCAGTTCGCCCAGCGCGTCCATCAGTGCTTCGAATTCTGTCTGGCAACAGTGGCACTGTCGCAGATGGACTTCCACCGCTTTCATCGCGTCGGGAACGGACCTGCCTTTCAGACGCAATTCGGCGAACTCCGCGATCTTGCCGAAGCATCCATCGCAATCCAGCGAATCGGGTTCGGTGGTGCTGACCAAATTCAGCAACGTGGCAACTTGTTGTTCGGATAATGACATGTTGAAAACCTCAGGCAATCACCGCTTGGATATCTTCGGGCATCAAACCGGCCGACTCAAAACCGACTTTTAAACGCAGACGGGCGTCGTGGACCAACTTGTAGATCGCGTTCCGGTTGCTGCCGAGCGATTCGGCGACGCTTTCGATCGTCATTCCGTCAAGCAGGCCGTTGATCGCCCCACGCTGGCGATCGGTCAATTCGGTATCGATCAATCGACGTAGCAAACGCAGCACATCGTCACGTTCGGTGTCTTGCATCTGACGATCGCTCCACTGGTCCGGGACGACCAGCCGATCGGGCCCGGCAACCGCATCAAGCGAAACGTCGTCGTGGTGTTTGCGTCGCAGTTCACTGACGGCAATCCGGATCGCCACCGCCATCGCCCAAGTGGTCAGTCGACTGCGGCCTTCGAATTGGTCGATCGTCGCCAGAATTTTGACCATCGCGTCCTGCGCCACGTCGTCCGCTTGCAGCGGACCACGCAACCGATTCGCGAAGGCCTTGCTTAGCCCCCTGGCCAACACCTGATGCAGCCGCAAAACGGCCGCGTCATGATCCGGGCCGCCGCCCCGCAAATCTTCGATCCATCGTGCGTCGTCGGGATGCAATCGATTCTCCTTGCCTGCTTCAGTGCGTCCACGGACCCACGCGCCAGAACCGATCTCTGACGTTTCGTCACACCAGGTGAAGATCGCCGCGTGTGGACCACGTTAGCGTCGCTGTAACGTTGGACGCTCTCACCGCGACCAATCTTACACCGATCGAACGACTTGTCCCGCACTCTTTGCCGGCAAAACACACCAGCGGGTCGCCGCGAAAAAAGTTTTTCAGATCGGGGTAAGACCGCCGACCATCGCGGCGTCCCATACACGTCAACGAAATTGACCTTCCGTTTCACTCACGATTTCAATCCAAACCCGGAGCAACCGAACGATGACCCGCATCGCACCTGTCGACGTCAAGAATGCCAATGGCCCCGCCGCTGAAATCTTTCAAGGCGTGAAGAAAAAGATGGGCATGGTCCCCAACATCATCGCCACGATGGCACAGTCCCCCGCCGTTGCCAACGCGTATCTATCATTCAGCGGGGCGTTGGCTGGTGGTGCCCTGCCCGCCCCCGTCCGCGAACGCATCGCGTTGGTGACCGGCCAAGCGAACGAGTGTGGCTATTGCCTTTCCGCACACACGCTGTTGGGCAAGGGAGCCGGACTGAGCGACGAAGAAGTCCTGCGAGCACGACAAGGCACCGCGTCGGAACCCAAAGAAGCCGCGGCCGTTCAGTTCGCTCAGAAGTTGGTCGAACAACGTGGAAACGTCTCCGACGAAGATGTCCAAACGTTGCGTGACGCCGGATACGATGACGGTCAAATCGGTGAGATCGTTGCCAACGTGGCATTGAACATCTTCACCAACTATTTCAACCACGTCGCCGACCCGGAAATCGACTTCCCCGTCGCGCCAGCTTTGGCAACGGCCTGACTGGCAAAGGGAACAATCAGCCGGAAATCCCATTGGGTCCGCCAATCCCACGGCGGACCCATGTTTTTGCCTAAGCCTACTCAGGCCTTTTCCAATTCACTGTGCAGCTTCAAGACGTTGTTTCCGTCTTCGACGGTCACGTAATAGGCCGGGTTGTCTTTGTTGCCGTCGCGGGTGATTTCTTTCCCGTCGATCTTGCGAGTGACTTTCTTTTCGAAAGCGGATTGGACGGTTCCCCGCCCATAGCCGTTGCCCCACTTCCATTTCACATTAGTGCCTTCGTCGTACTTGTCCATGATTCTCTTCATCTGGGGTGTGTCGGTCGAACGCACGTCGCGATCGGCGAAGCATCCCTGGGATGCACCCACCATGCCAAACCCGCGGATCGATTGATCAACCCTCGCCCCGGTGACCGTTTTCGCGGCCGTCTGCCGAAACAGATTGCAAGCGAAGGTCACACTGCCACAAAAAAACGTCTTCGCGGAAACCTCGGTTCCCGCGAAGACGTCATCGTGAAAGCATCAATAAAGACGAACGGTCTTAGCGCACGGTGGCTGTTCCGCGGCCACGAACCGATGCTTGGCCGCCGATTGACTGTCCGGCTGCATCGATCTGTTGCGAAGCATTCGCACGGAATTGGCCCCGCGCTTTGACCGCGTTTTCCGAGACGGCCGCAGTGGCACGCTGACGTGCTTCACCGGCCGCGGCAATCTGCGTCTGGGTGAACGCGTCCAACTGCGCCTCGATCTGATCCGCTCGCATCATCAGTTCGGCATTGGCATCGGCCAAAGCTTGGTCCCGCATCTGTGAGATCTCCGCACGACGTTGTTGTGCCGCCGCGACGATCTCCGCTTGCAAGTCGGCTTTGGCCGAAAGGAATCCGACCACCGCGGCACGCCCTTGCGCAGACGATTCCGACGATGCGCTCTGGCCGGAATCACTGGTTTGGCTTGCCTGATCCGATGCCACTTGGTTCATCGACGATGCGACGGAGGACACCTGCGACCTGGACTGGTCGGCTTGATCTGCATCGCCGGATTGTTCCGATGACGTGGAATCCGTTGGTCGCTGTGCTTGGGCGACAAAACGTCCACCCAATGTGGCGTCGGCGATCGCTGCCGCGTCGACGATTGCCGCCTTTCGCAACGGATTGAATTGGCCAAAGATCGAATCGAAAGCCGCGACGTCTTGTTGGGTCACGGCGATGTCACCGATGCCGATCCCCGTTTGTGATCCGACGCGGGCGTTGACACCAACATTTTGTTTGGCTCCAGCGCGATTCCCGTTAACGGAGGCTTTTGATGACAGGGAAGCGTTGGCCCCCGCGGAAACGTCAACGGCGCGTTGGGCACGTGCCGCCAGCCCGACGGCCTGCCGGACCGTTGTATTCACTTGGTTCTGCACGCGTTGTTGGATCTGGTTTTGCACCTGAGCCTGCACACGCCCCTGGATGTTCGACTGCACCTGGGCCTGAACCTTGGTTTGCAGTTGCTGTTGCACCTGAGCCTGAACGCGTTGCTGGACTTGGCCCTGCACTCGTTGCTGGATCTGTTGCTGCGTCTGCGATTGCAAACCGGACAACGCGTTTCCCAAGCCTTGGGCGGACACGGTGGAAGTCAGCGCGACCGTTGCCAGCGCGGCTGCCGTTTTAGCGATACGAAACTTCGTCATCTTCATCCTTGAATTGCGGTGGGGAAGCGAATGGTCGTCCGTGGGCGAATATCAAAACGAATTGGTGCGAATCAAGGTGGCTTTTTGACTCTGGCCTTTCGTATACGTGCGTCGCGGGCAACGACGCGAAAAGTTTTCATCAATACGCAAGTGTTTGAGATTTCCCCTTGGCCGGATCAGAAGATTTTGCATCGCCGCCACGCTTGGTCGTTTGTGTCTCCGTCACGGCAATGCACCGTCCACGGTCGGTTGACCGTCACGACACCATGCGACTATTGCGAACGCTCGCGCTCAGTTTCACGGCGTGTTGCCTGATCGGGCCTCCGGTGCAAGCAGATGCCACGGATACGCCGACGCCGGCACAGCTGAAGATGCTTGCCATGTTACAAGACAAGGTGGCCGTCAATCCGAACCATTCCGATAGCTGGCGTTCACTGGGAAGACTGCAGAACACCTTGGGCATGACCGATGACGCAGGACAGTCTTTCCTGAAAGCGGTATCGCTGGACGAGAACAACGCGGCCGCTCACTTCGACCGGGGACAGTACTTGTCCGCGCGCGATCCCGTTGCCGCCAACCACCATTTCCAACGCGTCTTTGAAATTGCCCCGAAAAGCCACTATGCCGATCAGTTGCGGTCCCAAGGTCTTGTGGCCGGCAATGAACCAAACAACCGGGGCAACCGTTCGGAACCTACTGCAACCGATTCCTCCGACGACACCGATGGTACATCGACGCGTTTGGCGTCATACGAAATCCAGACGTTTGATGGTTCCGATGACCTCGAAACGCGGAAACTGGAACTCGAAAAACAAGCGGAAGACCAGTTGGCGGAAGCCGTCGGTCAACCGACTTCGCCGATTCGGTGGTACTTGGAAACGGGGTTGCTGTACAACGACAACATCACGCTGACACCCGTCAGTCGCGAACTGGCTCAATCCGACAGCGCCAGCTTCCAAGGCTTCGCCAGCCCCGACGTCGATTGGAAGATCGTCAATCGCGACGCGATGCGTTTAGGCCCGCTATTTCGCGGTTACTTCACGCTGAACGAGTCGGCGTTTTCACAGTTCAACCTGGCCAGCTTTCAGCCCGGCGTCTTTGTCGAACACGATCGATCGATCGGTCGGTCCGACGCCATCTTTCGATTGGAAACGGTCTATTCCCGAGACCTGTTTGACGGATCAACGGTGGGCGACCGTTTGGCGGGAACGTTATCCGCGACGACGATTTTGCCCAGTCTCGATGCTTACTATCTGTACCTGACGCTGGCAGATTCCGATTTCCGTGATGATGGATCATTGCCCACACAGACATCTCTGGACGGGACGACCTACACGACAGGGATCAGCCGGTTTTCCAGAACCCGGTGGAAACGATTGCCCTCCTATGCGATCGGCGTCGATTTGGAACGTGCCGATACTGTCGGCGATGATTACCGGTATTGGTCGTTCAACACACACGCATCGACGACCTACCACTGGACCGACCGCTGGTCGCTGATACCCACGTTGGGACTGGGTTATCGAAGCTATGCAGATTTCACCGGACCGGTATCGCGAGACGAGTTTTTTTGGCGACTGCACGGCCGGCTGCAGTATGCGTGCAGCGAACGGTTGAAGATCGCTCTGGTTGCCGGCCACGATCGATTCGCGACTGACAATGACGACTATGACACCGAACGAACCGAAGGCGGACTGGTCATGACCTGGACCAACTGACGTTCGAAATCGGTTCGAAATCGCCGTGCCAACACGATGATCGCCCGCGGATCGCCGCCGCCAGGCGGGCGGCGATCGATCAGGCGTCGGTGGATCAGATCGTCTGGGCCGCGTGCTTTCCTTCGGCGAATTCCTCAATCGCCTTGTCGCAGAACGCGGGCAAGTCATCGGGATTGCGGCTGGTCACCAAGCCTTGATCGCAGACGCATTCTTCATCGACCCATTGGGCCCCGGCATTGACCAGGTCGGTCTTCAGACTGGGCCATGACGTCACCGTTCGGTCACGAACCACGTCGGCTTCCACCAACGTCCACGGACCGTGACAAATTGCGGCAACCGGCTTGTGCTGCTTAAAGAAATCACGGACGAAACCGACGCTGACATCACAGGTTCGCAGTGCGTCGGGGTTCATCACGCCACCGGGCAAAACCAAGCCGTCGAAATCTTCGGCCGATGCATCATGGACACTCAAGTCGACGTCAAACTTGTCAGCCTTCTCGTCATGGTTAACACCTTGTATTTGCCCCGTTTTGGGTGAAACCAGAACCACCTCGGCACCGGCGTCTCGGATGGCCTGCCACGGCTTGGTCAATTCGACTTGTTCGAAACCGTCGGTTGCCAGAAATGCGATTCGTTTTCCTTGCAGCGATTGCTTATTCATCAGAAAGGTTTTCCTTTAAAACTGTTGGTGATTAATCGGGGAGCCGGCAAAGGAGTTGGCGGATCCCCGCGAAAGTCTTCGAGACTTCTCGTCTTCGCGTAACAATCCGTCGCACATCGCGCGCCAGTCGTACCGACCATGACCATCCGGCGGTGGGAACATGACTTGCAGCCGGCATGGTTTCTGCCGCCGACGTCCAATTGCCCCATGACAGAGGAGAACCCCCGGGAATGACATGGATCGAAATGGCCCCGATCGCGGTCGCCGCCGGTCTGGGATTTCTTCTGGGACTGGAACGAGAGATTGCGGGGAAACCGGCGGGGATCCGTACGCATATGATCGTGGCTGCGGGATCTGCCATGCTGATGCTGCTTAGCCAGCGGATCTTTGACGACTTCCAGGGCCAGCAGCCTGATCAGTTGTTGCGATCTGACCCGATCCGTGTCCTGCAAGCCATTGTGATCGGCATCAGCTTCCTGGGCGCCGGCACGATCGTGCACGATCAACACGAAGGCGTCGAAGGGTTGACCACAGCGGCCACGATCTATCTGACCGCCGGAATCGGTGTCGCCGCGGCCATCGGCCAGACCCGTCTGGCAATCGTCGTCACACTGGGAGGCTTGGTTGTGCTCGGAATTGTTGGTGCCCTTGAACGCTGCATCGCACGATGGCATCGTCGGAATTCGCAACGTATTTGCGAATCCGATCAGAACGTTGCACCCGAGAACCATCCATCGAAGGACGATTCGCACGAGTAAAATTCTTGGACTTTCAAGGCTTTACATCGAATCATTCATCACCACAACCTTGCCACGATCAACGCCCTGTTCGACCCGCCGATGGGCATCGGCCAGTTGCGACAGACCATAGTGGCGATCGATGGTGATCTTCAGTTTCGATTGCCGGTACAAATCGATCAGCTGTAACAAATCTTCGCCGTTCGGTTTCGCCAGCATGATCCGGCCGGACTTCGAAAGCGGCCAAGTCAGCAATGATACCGCCAAACCCGACAGATTCGGCTCGGTCGACACGTAATGCCCTCCGGACGCCAGGGCCGAGCGTGCTTGGAAATAGCTGGACTTGCCGGCAGCGTCAAAAATGATGTCCCACGTCTGTCCGGCCTGGGTGAAATCGACTTGGGTGTAGTCAATGAAGCCGTCCGCACCGAGCGAACGACAATACGCTTCGTTGTCACCACTGGCCACCGCATCGACGTGACACCCGGATGCTTTGGCGATCTGGACAGCGAACATGCCGACACCTCCACTGGCACCATTGACCAAGACCCGATTCCCCGCCTGCATCTTTGCGTGATCACGTAACGACTGCAGGGCTGTGGTCCCGGCCAGCGGCATCGCGGCCGCTTCGTCGAACGGCAGATCATCGGGAATTTTCGCGACACAATGCACCGCGCATGTCGCGTAGTCCGCCGACGCCCCGCCGGTCAAATGTTTCAAAAACGCGATGACCCGATCACCGACTTGGAAGGGACCGTCCCCACCATTGTCAGCGACATACCCCGCCACGTCATATCCAGGAATGCGTGGAAAACCTCCGGGCAGTACCGCCCGCATCTCCCCTTGCCGCATGCGATAGTCGATGGGGTTCACACTGGACGCCACCACTTGCAACAACAATTGCCCCGGCCGACGGTGCGGCACGTCCACCGTCGTCGGGTTCAGGACGGACGCGTCGCCATAGTCTTCATAGGTGACGGCCGACATGGTCGGACCAGCAGGGCGAAGGGGGATGGATTGAGCGTTGGGCATATCAATCGTGGTCATCGTCGGGACTCCTGTCGACTTTTGGTTTGACGCCCAGAAAAACACCGTTCAAAAAAATTTGATCCGCAAGCCGATGGTGTGCTGGGCGAGATTTTGTGATCGGCGCTGGGTTGAAGCGGTTCACCAATACCGCGATAGCCACCATCGAGTGCAATCACCGTTCCATTGCCCGATTAGTGCACACTGCCACACCAACGGTGTCACTGACACTTGTCCACATCGACCTTCATGCGTCGGTGATTTGGCAGTGTTCGACTCAACCCCATGTTGATCGCTTTACGAGCACTTGGATCCTTCCAAGCCAACGGCCCATCGATTCAAGAGTCAATAACACGCTGGATTACCCGTCTGCGCGTCGTCAACGGAGACGCTTCCGCCGCATGGCGCGCCAGTTGCGACTTTGGTCGGCAGACGTTTGAAAATTCAGAATCTGTCGATTCAGATTCCAACGATAACAACACCAGGAGACTTTGATGTCGACCATTGCAAAACAAGCCCACGTGGACCACGAAAGCCAAGCCCACGCAAATCGCTCGAACGAGACATCCAACTTGCCCCAACCCGGCAACCATGAACCCAGTGAAGGCTATTTGACACAGTCGATCGAGCAACAGACTGCCAAGTTGCCATCGGATACTTGGCTACTTGCTGCCGGCGGTTCCATCGCACTGTCGATGTTTCTGCAAGCGACCGGCCAGAAACAAAAATCGTTGTTCGTGGGAAATTGGGCTCCGACTTTTCTGCTGCTGGGCATCTACAACAAGATGGTCAAACAGCACGGTTCGGAATGAGTGCGGGCAATGTTGGCCCGATGTCTCGCTGCCGTCGTCGCACCACCGCTTGCGGCGACGGTCGGCCAGTTCGGCCCGACCGGTTTGCAATCGGCCCGGCAAATGCAGACGACCTATGGCTGCGATCAAGACGAATGATTTCGGCGACGACGTGACAGCCACGACAGCGTGCTGCCCGATCGCCGCTGGCACGAGCCTCCCTTTGCGGCAGGGATTTCCGTAAATGCCGCTGGCCAATAACGCAGGTACCCACCGATGAACGACTGCAACCCCGAAATAGACGCCCAACTGAACGCTCTGAGTGATTTGTGCTGCGAAACGCTGGGAACCGAAAGAACATTGGATCCCGATCGTGTTCAGCGTCTGACCAAGGCGTTGTTAATGAGCGGGTTTGTCCAGAAGGATTCGCAACCGCTAAGCGCAGAGATTGAGTCGCGTGCACGGTCACGCTGCCTAAGCACCGCGATGCACCGTGGCGGCGAACTGAAGGCGATTACCGAATCGATTCAGAAAGCTTTCAACCGGCAAGTCACTTGGGAAAGCGCTCAGCCGTCCAAAGACAGCGGTACACGACCGGCCAACATCAGCTCGGCGACCGACGCCTGACCCACGCGCCGGTCTGCCAAGCTGATGATCTTCGGTGACCGAAGCTATTCTGCCAAATCCTTTTCGGCGACGTCGATCAGCTGTTTTCGCTTTCCTGCGTTGACTTGACTATGAAAGTAGACTTCCGGCGGAAACCAATGCTCGGGTTCTTTCATCCATTCGTCATGGACGTCCAAGCTTAGATCACAATCAAAGCGATACAGAATGCTGTAACGCTTGTCTTTGGAACCTGCACCGGTGTGATGGCAAAGCCCCCAGGTGATGCCACGCCCATCGTCGTTACCTTCGAATGCATCGGGTACGTAGGGGCCCGATGCAATGGGCATCAAGCTGACACTGGAAGCCACCTGAAAATTGACGCCGTCCGGTGCGTATTGAATCGTGTTGTGTTCGTTACCGTGCCGAATCACCATCGCGGCGATCCCTTCTTTGAACGGAAACAGCCCCGTTTCATGCCCCGAATTCAGAACCGGATTCAACGGATGCTTGGTATAGGGGCCTAGCGGATTGTCGGCAATCGCCAGCCCCGTAAAGCGAACCGGTCGTGGTTTCCCGTTCGCTTCAGACTTGTAGTACAGATAGATCTTTCCCTTGTAGACCAGCGGATAGGGATCGTGAATTGAATACTGGTCCCACTGCCCTTTCGCGCCATTGGGAATCACGACCTTGCCGACCGCATGCCAGGGGCCGTCGGGTGAATCGGCCCATGATGCGGTGACCGGGCAATCGTCGCCACGAGTCCCCGACATTTCCAAAAACGCTTGATAGAAAAGGTAATACTTGCCTTTCCACACCAAGACATCGGGAGTGGAGACCGAACGCCAGCCCGCCTGCGGCTTCGGCGGACGTTTGACGGCAACGCCTTGTTCGGTCCAAGTGAATCCATCGGTACTGGTGGCGTACCAGATTTCTGCCAAATCCCAGTCAGTCGACGGGATGACATCGGTTCCACCGGCCGCTCCGCGCGGCGGCGTCGGAGTGCTGCGACGTGTGTACCAGACGTAGTATTTGCCGTTCGCCTTGACGATCTTGGAAGGATCCCGGCGCGACACCGTGCCGTCCCCATCGTGATAGTCCAAGCCTTCAATGGGCGAATGTCGAAACTTGGTGAACAGTTCGTTGCCCCACGTCGATGGGGCAATGTATTGCTCGTAAGCCCGCTCCATCGCGGCGCTCAGTTCCATGTCAGGTTTTTCCGCCGGCACACCGTACGGATAGACCGCGTCCTGCGCGGATGTGGTGGCGGCGACCACCACCAACAGGCTGGCCATCGACCAGCGAAGACCTTTGATGCAGGCGGCGGACTGGGCCACGTGGCGTCGAGTCTTTGGTGATGGTGTGCCCAGATCTTTGGGCGGGGCGGGACGAACGGATCCACTCATGGTGAAGATCTCCTGAGTCAAAATCGTCGGAAGGCGGGGCGAAGACGGGTGGGCCGTGACGAAGCATCCCGGTTCCCAGGACGACCGCCACCAGCCCGATTGTAAATTGTTGACAATCGTTTGCCAAGCAAATGCACGAATCGGCATTGTCCGCCAAACCCGATCGTCGAATGGGTCGGCAATCCGGATGTCGATGGCCTGTCCCGACCAACGTATACAACCCAGTGGCGCGTCTGAATCATGGCTCAAGAGATGAGCGGCAAGGCGCTAGCCGCCGGTACCCCAACACCACATGAGCGGCAAGGCGCCAGCCGCCGGTACCCCACCACCACATAAACGGCAAGGCGCCAGCCGCCGGTACCCCACCACCACATAAACGGCAAGGCGCTAGCCGCCGGTTCCCACCACCACATGAGCGGCAAGGCGCTAGCCGCCGGTACCCCACCGACACTGCGAACAACCAACCGGCACCGATTCCTTCGACCAACCGTCAATGACCTCCGCAACCCGACAGTTTGATTTTGTTCCACCACTACCGACCGGTCCGACACCAAGCGGTATCGACCGTCGAATCCTCTTCCCCAGCCAGACCCAACCGCACCGTGATGTATCGGATCTTCCAGTTGCGATTTGTCGCCCGACTCGTGACAGGGATGCTGACAATACTGGTCAGCATCGCGTCTCACCGCTCATGCCACGGCGATACCACCGAAGCATCGCGTGCGCGACCGAACATCCTGTTCATCGCCGTCGATGACTTGAACGATTTCAGCGGGTTCGCATCGGAGGAACCCGGAAACTTTCTGCAAGTGATTTACCCCGATGCGAAGGTTCGGCGACAGGTAGCCGATCGGCTGACACCGACGTTGAATCGATTGGCCAAGCAATCATCCCCGTTCGTGCGTGCTTACTGTGCCGCTGCTTTGTGCGGCCCATCGCGGACGTCTTTGATGACCGGGGTCGCGCCACATGTTTCCGGATACTATTTGCACGACCGCCACTTCCGACTGTATCCCACGTTGTCCGACGTCGTCACCTTGCCGCAACAGTTGCGTCGACACGGCTACTTCACCGCTGGCGCTGGAAAGATCTTTCATAAAGCGGTTGGGGATCGCGACGGGGCGTTGAAGGACGACTGGGCCGATGCCAGGCATTCATGGGACGCCTGGGTCAATCATGCGCAAGGTGCCGCGGGTAAGCCGGATCGGTTTTCACCACCCAATGGCGGATTGATGCAGTTTGGTCGTGGCACCCAACCGCAACAGGAAACCGGCGATTGGAAAACGGCTGACTTCATTGCCCAAGTATTGGAATCCGGTACGGCAACGGCGACCGCGGCGCGTGGCCGCTTGGGCGAACGCCGAATCACTCTTCCACAGGATCAGCCGTTCTTTCTGGCCGCTGGCCTGTTTCGTCCTCACCTGCCGTTCTATGCACCAGAAGAATTCTTCGATCGATTCCCGACTGCAGAAATGACGGGTTTGAATTCCGACAACCTGCGCACCATCGTCGACGACTTGAAAGACTTGCCACCAGGAGCCGAACGTTTCACCGACTACCGTGGCGGCAAGTTCCGCATGATCATGGACCATGCCAAAACGGTCGGTGGCCCCGGCGCCGAAACGCAGGCATGGAAAGCGTTGGTGCAATCCTATTTGGCCTGTGTATCGTTCGCCGATTCCTGTCTCGGACGCATCTTGGACGGACTGCAGAAATCGGAATACACCGACAACACCGTGGTGGTCTTGTGGAGCGATCACGGGTACCACCTGGGGCCCAAGTATCACGTGGCAAAACAAGCGGTGTGGGAGAAAGCCAATCGGGTGCTGCTGGTGATTCGCGACCCACGCAACCCCAACGCCTGTGATGGAACGCCGCGTCGCCAGCTTGCCAGTCTGAACGATCTGTATCCGACAATCTGCCAGTTGACCGGCGTGACGCTACCGGGTCCCAAGGTCGGTCACAGCCTGGTTCCGCTGCTCCATTCCGCGGACGCCGCCCCGGTACGCAACGAAGTCGTCTTCACGTACATGAAAGGAAACCATGGCTTGCGGACGGCCAGGCACGCGTTCCTACGATACCAAGACGGAACGTCGGAACTTTACGACATAGACGTTGACCCGCGTCAGCTATCCAATTTGGCCGGTGACGTATCGTACGCAGAATTGAAAGAATCTTTGAATCAGCAACTGGACGCTTGGCTGGCCGACCCCCACTAGGTCACCAATTGTGTCCTTTCATTTCGAACACGAAAACAAGACGGCCCGCCATGAAGTTCTCATCGAATCCGATACCGAACCGCATTTGGACGATCACCGCTATGGTGTTCACAGTGCTGTCCGTCGGCGTTGATGCCGAAGAGTCTCCCGACATTGTTTTCGTCATTGCCGATGACCTGGGGTATCTTGACGCCGGATTCATGGGAAACCCGGACGTACAGACCCCTGCATTGGATGGACTGGCTGAACAGAGCATGCAGTTTCATCGCATGTACGTGGCGTCTCCCACTTGCGCACCATCGCGGGGTGCCCTGCTGTCGGGGCTGATGCCGTTTCGCAATGGCGCCGAACCCAATCACTCGCTGGTCCGTGACGACGTCAAACAGCTGCCACGTTATTTCAAAGACTTGGGCTATCAGGTGGCCAGCTTTGGAAAGATCACCCACGGCAAAGACAAGCGTGCCGGATTCGATGTGGACGATCGCCGTTTTTCATTCGAAAACACGCAGATGGTCGACGACTTTCTGGCCAACCGGAAGGGCATCCAACCGTTATTGATGATGGTTGGCATCAAAGACCCGCATGTTCCCTGGCCCGACACTCCGGATTCCAATTGCGATCCCGCCAAGTTGACGCTGCACGAGCAATTGATCGACACGCCGGAAACGCGGTTTCACCTGGCCCGGTACTACAGCGATGTCCAGCGGATGGACCAACAATTGGACGCGGTGCTGCGGGCAACCCAGCAACACCTGGGATCCGACACGATCGTGATTTTCACCAGTGACCATGGCGCGCAACTGCCCTACGGAAAGTGGAACAATTACGACTACAGCCTGCGTGTCCCGTTCTTGGTCCACTGGCCAGGCGTTACTGAGGCAGGCGTGAAAAGTAACGCGCTGATTTCGTTCGTCGACATCTTGCCGACGTTGATCGAAATCGCCGGGGGAAAGCCGCCGTCCTCTGGATTTGATTCCGGCCAAATTGATGGTCGGTCCTTTGCCGATCTGCTGCGTGGCCGTACTGACCAGCATCGCGAGTCCGTCTTTTCAACGAACTCATCGGCGGCCCATCACACGTACCCGTTGCGAACTGTTCGGACTCGACGTTTCCGGTACGTGATGAATGTCGTTCCCGAATGGAACTTCACCACACAGACGGACCATAACCCGTCGGCCGAGGGTCACGCGATGTGGAAATCATGGATTGCCAAGGCGAAATCCGATCCCGATGTCGCAAAGAAACTGAGGGAATACCATCGTCGTCCCGCCGAAGAACTTTACGACCTGGAATCGGATCCTTCCGAACAACGCAACCTGGCGGCCGACCCCGGCTATGAAGCGGTCAAACGCCGGCACCGCCGTTTGCTGGATCAGTGGATTCGGCAAAGCGGCGATACGTTGCAACGCCACGGCCCGCCCATGGACGTCTTGTTGAAAGTCCCGGTGTCGAGCCCGTCTACGGCGACAGATTCGCCTTAGTTTCTTGGTCGATACGTACCCGCTGATCCTTGCTCAAGCCTTGGTTGAAGTGAATCTCCGGCGTGAAATAGACATGGTGCTTTTTCATCGACGGGTCATCGACATCGCGACTGAGATCACAATCAAACCGGGCCAGAATCGCATGGTTTTTCTTCCAATTCCCCGTGGCGTTGGTGAAGTGAGAAAGGCCCCATGTGATGCCGCGTCCGTCATCGGTATCGGTAAAGGCATCTTTGATAAAAGGGCCGCCCGCGTTGGGCATCAATTCCACGATCGATTTGATTTCAAAGTTGACCCAGTCTTCGGCATACTGGACCGTGTTGTGTTCATTGCCGTCCCGGATGACCAGCGCGGCGACCCCTTTCTTGAACGGAAACAAAGTCGTCTCGTGGCCTGAATTAACCACCGGGTTTAACGGATGCTTGGTGAACGGCCCCAGCGGGTCATCGGCGATGGCCAAACCGTGCATGCGAATGTAGGGATCACCGTTGCTGTCGGACTTGTAGTACAGATAGATTTTTCCGTTGTGCACCAGCGGATAGGGATCATGAATCGAATACTGATCCCACTGTCCCGGCGGGCCGTTGGGGATGACAATTTTATGAGTCGGATGCCAAGGCCCATCAGGTGAATCGGCCCAGGAAACGGACACCGGACAATCATCGCCACGGGTTCCACTGGCTTCCATGAAGCCTTGGTAATAAAGGTAGTACTTTCCTTTCCACACCAGGATGTCGGTGGTGGTCACCGATCGCCAACCCACGTTTGGCTTGGGTGGTCGCGGCACAGCCACCCCTTGTTCCTTCCAAACGAAACCGTCTTCGCTGGTTGCGTACCAGATGTCGGCCAGATCCCAATCGGCCGACGGAATCACATCGGTGCTGTTGCCCGCACCTTGTGGCGGGGTGGGAGTGTCACGCTTGGTGTACCAGACGTAATACTTTCCATTGACCGCGATGATCTTGGATGGATCGCGACGTGAAATTGTGCCGTCGTGGCCGTTGTAGTCAAAACCCTTCAAACGCGTGTACTTGAACTGCGTGAACAGTTCGTTGTTTTCCGGTCGCGGTGCCGGATAGGCCGTGTAATTCCGCTCCATGGCGGCGCTCAGCGGCAGGTCGGGCTTCTGGTCTGGAAACTGATAGGGAAAACCGGCCGGGGGATCGGCGTGGATTTGTCCGCCGGCGGCTGCCAGAAACAGGCCTGCCAGCGTTAGAATGACGCGTTCTGGTTCGATCATCTTGGTCAACATCTCGTTGTGTCTCGCAAAGAAACTAGCATGGGGGTGGCCCGCGGCGTTGGACGTCGGGCCGGACCGGCCGATTCGGAACCGGTTTTCCTAGCCTAGCACGCCCTTTCACCGCCCGTGACAGGGGGACCGCAAAGCCAACGACCGCTGCGCTGCTCCGCCCGTCATCCCGCCCGATGCTTGAACAACGTCGCCCGCAAATCGCACTGCTCGTCGAAGCGTCACGCGCGTACGGTCGTGAACTGCTGCGCGGCGTCGCCTACTACGCCCGCACGCAGGTCCACTGGTCGTTGCTTCATCAAGAAATGATGCTGGATTCCACCGTGCCGCCGTGGATGTCTGATTCGCGAATCGACGGGGTGATCGCTCGCGTCGATCGACACGTGATCGATCCGCTTCGCCAGTTGGGTGTCCCGATCGTTGATGTCCGCTGCAATCGAAAATTCTCCGGCATCCCCCAAGTCGAAACCGACAACCACCGAGTCGCCGAAGTGGCGTTCAAACATCTGTGGAACCGGGGCTTCCGCCGATTCGCCTACTGTGGCTTTCGCTTTGCCACCTACTCCGAAACCCGCCTGGATGCGTTTCGTGCTTGTGTCCAGCAGTCCGGGTGCCCGTTCACCGCCTATCAATCCGAAGGCAAGCTGGGCAGCCAATTGACCACGCTGGAATGCCAAGGTCTGTCCGACACCAAACCCTTGATCCAGTGGCTATCCAAGTTGCAGCGTCCCACCGGATTGTTTGTTTGCAACGACATCCGTGGCCAGCAAGTTTTGAACGCCTGTCGCGGTATCGGTATCTCCATCCCGGACGATGTCGGCGTGATCGGTGTGGACGACGACGACGCGATCTGTCTGATGTGCGACCCTCCGTTGTCCAGTGTCCGTCCCAACGCGGAACACGTCGGATACCGAGCGGCCGAAATCCTTCACCAGATGATCTCTGGACATCCGCCGGACCGCCAGGTCGAACTGATTCCCCCGTGTCATGTTTCCGAGCGTGAATCCACCCGAGTCGTTGCCGTTGACGATGTCGAACTGGCCAAGGTGTGCCGATTCATTCGCCAGAACGCTTGCCAGGGAATCAACGTCAACGACATCACTGAAATCTCCAATCTGTCGCGTCGGCAACTGGAACGACGGTTTCGCGAAGAACTTGGACGCACGCCGCACGAGATGATCACCGCGACGCAACTTGATCGCGTCAAACAACTGCTGCGTGAAACCGACATGACGCTGGAACAGATCGCGGCCAAAGCCGGTTATGCCCACAAAGAAAGCTTGAGTGCGGTTTTCAAACGCGAAACCGGATTGACCCCAGGCGTGTATCGCACCAAACATCGCAAGTCGAAATAGTCGATCGGTGTCGCGATCCATTACGTGATTGACGCAAACTTTGACCCCACCGCAACGACGGTCGGTCACAATGCATCTCCGTCTTAATGTCGATGCTTGAACGACCAAAGCCGTCATCGACCGGTCCGATCACCTATCAAAGCAGGATCAACGAATGTCCCCCCAACGATCGATACTTGTGATCGTGACTAGCTTGACGTTTGGCTTGTTTTTGCCACAGCCGACCGCGAACGCAGCATCCGCGGACGATCCCCCCAACATCCTGTTCATTTTCGCCGATGACTGGGGTTGGGGCGATTTGGGATGCCACGGGCACCCTTATGTCGAAACCCCAAACATCGATCGCTTGGCGCGGGAGGGCACCGACTTTCACCGCTTCACCGTCGCCAGTGGTGTCTGTTCGCCCAGTCGCACGGCGGTGATGACCGGTCGGTTTCCCGCACGCTTCAACATCGACGGCCATTTCGCGTGGGTGCCCAGCAACGCGAAACGCAACATGCCCGATTGGTTGGATCCCAATGTGACGACCTTACCCGGATTGCTGAAATCGGCAGGCTACGCCACCGCCCATTACGGCAAGTGGCACCTGTCCAACGACATGATCCCGGACTCTCCGTCGCCAGGCGTCTATGGATACGACGACCACGGTGCATTCAATTGCTCCGGCGAACAAATGCCAGTCCACGACGATTCCGATCGTGCCATCGCGTTCATCGAACAAGCGAATCAAAACGACCAACCTTTTTTCATCAACCTGTGGATTCACGAACCCCATACGCCCTTTCACGTGATTCCAAAGTACCGCTGGCAATTTCGTGACGCGGGTCTATCCGAAGCCGATGAGATCTATGCGGCGGTACTCGCCCATGCCGACGACCGCATCGGCGAAGTGCTGGACGCATTGGACCGTTTCGGAATAGCCGACAACACACTGGTCATCTTTAGTTCCGACAACGGCCCCGCACGTGCATCACGCCCAACATCACTGCAATTGACCTATGACACGGCGACTGGTGCCGGATTCGGGATCGCCGCATCCAAAGGCATCACCGCTGGCCGAAAAGGCTATAAAAATTCGCTGTTCGAAGGCGGCATCAACGTTCCTTTCATCGCACGCTGGCCGGGCAAGATACGGGCCGGTGCGATCGACCCCGACTTGATGATTTCGGCCGTGGATCTGTTGCCAACCTTTTGTGAGATTGCCCACGCCGAACTTCCCGATTCGTATCAGGGCGACGGAATCAGCCAAGCGGCGTATCTGGACGGCGACGCTCCCAAGGGACGCGCCAAACCGCTGTACTGGAAACTCCGATCGTCCTGGCCGCCCTCCAAATCGAGTCCACACCACTGGGCGTCGTACTGCATTGTCCAAGACAAATGGAAGCTGTTGGCCAATGCCGACGGTTCCTATGCCGAACTGTATGACATCGTCAAAGATCCCATGGAATTGGTCGACGTCCGGGCATCCAATCATGAAGTCACGCAGCGTCTGAAAGAGCAACTGGATGATTGGAAATCGACGCTACCCGCGTCACCCGATCCCATGTTCTTTTCCGAACTGCGATCCCCGTGAATCAGACGCAGGAATCAATACCAGCAAGTTGACACCACGCGACGGCGGCGGTGCGGATGATTAAATCAGCGCAGCCGTCGACCGACTTCGCGCAAGGTGGCAACGTCATCGGGATGAATCGATCCGTCGGGCAAAGGCCCGGTGTTCAGCAACAGGTTGGCCGGAATCTGTGATGCATTGTCCAGCATCTGCATCACCTGGTCAGCCGACTTGTGTTTGCCGTTGTCACTTTCCTTGTAGCCCCATCCGTGCGGCTGCAACGTGTCACACAACTCCAGCGGCACATCGGATTCGCCCTTCCAGTTTCGCTCGGGCGCTTTGAAGTCCTCGTTTCCCAACAGGCCTTGCTTATACGACACCAACACTTGTGGCTGCAACGACCAGATGTGCTCGTACAGTTCCTGGGTCTTGAACTGTTCGATCTTGGCTTGCCGCGACTTGGGAACACCGATGCCGTCCAACCAAATCCCCGCAATCGGTCCATAATTGGTCAACAATTCGGTAACCTGGTTCTTCATAAATTCGACGTAGATCTGAAGATCATGCGTTTTGCCTTGCACATAATGCGTCTCCGGCGGATCGTACTTGGGTCGCGCGGAACCACCCCAACCCCAGTTGTTGGGCGCATGGGGATGCCGCCAGTCGCGACCATGCGAATAGTACAAAAAGAACCCCAACCCTTTGGCCTGACATTGCTCCGCCAATTCGGCGACCAAATCTCGCTTGGCCGGTGTGTTGGTGCTTTTGAATTCCGTGTACTTCGAATCAAACAGGCAAAAGCTGTCGTGGTGACGAGTCGTGATGTTGATGTACTTCATTTGCGCGTCCAGCGCCAAATCGGTAATGAAGTCGGCATCAAACTTTTCTGCCGTGAAACGATCCGCCAGTTTCGCATAGTCGGCGACACGAATTTTCTCGTTGATTTGCACCCATTCGCCTCGGCCCAACAGCGAGTACAAGCCGTAGTGCAGAAACAAACCGAACTTGGCGGATTCAAACCACTCAATCGCCGCACCACGCGGGTCCTTCGCAAAAGCGGTCTTCATGCCGGCCAAGTAGGAGGGCGGATCCGCAGGCGTTTCGTCCGCTGTGCAACGATCGCCCCAGGAAAACGCCGATGCGGCAAACGCCGCCTGAAGGACTCGTCGACGATTGAGTTTTTGCGAATACATCGAACAGACTCTCGTTCTCTGGTGGGTGATCAACAAGGCGGGCGGAACGCAGAAAAAACCTATTGCGACGCTTGTTAGGGCTGTTTCACTTCGGTCAGTTCGACCCGGCGCAGATTCATCGGATGCCAGTGATCCACATCAGGCCTTAAGGTGATTCGAATCTTGCCTGAATCGGAAACTGTCATCGTTCCCAGATCGACCTCGGCATAGTTGCCATAGCCTCCCGTCGACGACGCGGTAGCGTGAAGCGATTCGCCTGGTGCCGTGACGATGAACCGCGTTTCGGGTTGTTCGACCGACAATTCGGCACGAACCCGGAACGTTGCCGGATGATCCAATTCAACATTCCATTCCAGCCATGCCTGTCGATCGTGCCAGTATCCGATGTGCGCTATGTCGTCGTGGTATCGGATCCCCGCCTGGCGTGCACCTTCGTTGTTGTGGATGTAGGCGTCACGGGCGTTCAGCGTCAGCCTGCCGTTTTCATCCGGGTGTGGCAAACGCTTCTCGATCTTCAGTTCGCCTTCCACTTCCAACACGATCACCGATGCGATGTCGTCCGGTGCCTCCATCGGCAGGGACACCGACACGCCCTTGTCCGTGTTTTCGGCCATAATCGTCCGACCGTCGGCCAGCAAACGGGCTTCGCGAACGGTGTTCTTCAACTCGGGAACCGTTAGCGCCAGATCATCCGGCCAGTCGAAGACGTGCAAAAACAGGTGCGTGGTTTCGCCGGTCGTCTTCATGGTGCATCGTCCCCACGCCAAATCCGACAACGGACTGGCTTGGGTACCTTCGATGGACTGCCGATTCACCTTCATCCATTGACCGATTCGTTTCAGCCTTTCGACCGCTTGGGGCAACAAGTCGCCACGTCCGGTCGGACTGACGTTCAACAAATAGTTCCCGCCCTTGCTGGCGATGTCGATCAGATTGCGGATCAGCGTCTCGGACGACTTAAAATCCTGGTCGATTGCTTTGTAGCCCCAACTGCCACTGATGGGCATACAGACTTCCCAGTCTTGATCCGCCGGCGGCGTGTCAGGAATGTGACGTTCGAATGTCTTGTAGTCACCCGGATAATCCTCGCCCAGTCGATCGTTGGTGACGACCTTGGGCTGTAATCGCGTCAATGAATGCAGGCTGTCGAACGATTCACGACTCATTTTACGAGGCGTGTCCCACCAAAAGATTCCGATCGGCCCATATTCGGTCAGCAGTTGCCGGACCTCCGGAACAGCTTTTTCACGCACATAGATATCGCTACTGACCCGCTGAAGGTTCTTGTCCCAGTTATTCCCGAAACCACCGGGATGGTGCCAGTCTTGCGCTTGCGAATAGTAGAAACCGAAGCGGATATCTTGCCGCTGACATTCTTCGGCCAACTCTTTCATGATGTCGCGACCAAAGGGGGTCGCGTCGACCACGTTGAACGGATTGACGTGCGAATCAAACATCGCAAACCCGTCATGATGCTTGGCGGTGATGATCAGGTACTTCATCCCCGCTTCTTTTGCCAAGCCGACAAACTTGCTGGCATCAAATTCCGTCGGATTGAACCGCGCCGCATACTGTTCGTATTCGGCGATCGGAATCTTGCCTCGGTTCATCATCCATTCAGCGCTATTGGGCAATTCTTCACCGCGATAGCGACCGCCGGTCACCGAATAGATCCCCCAGTGGACGAACATGCCAAACTTGGCTTCGCGCCACCACGCCATGCGTTGATCCCGATCGGAACTCGGGCTTTCAGCAACCGCGGGTGTCAATGCCAGCAGCGATGCAACGACGAATAGACACAAACAGGCGAACGTTGAATTTCTCATCTCGGGCTTACTCTTGATTCGCATCGCTCATCAGTTCAACGGGATCGAATTGGATGGACTTCAGACTGGCCGATTCCACATCACCGTCGATGCAGCGGGCGAACACTGAATAGGTTCCCGGTTCTGGAAACGACAACCAACCGATTGGAAAAGCTTGATAGTTGTGCGAGGCGTTCTGTTGATTCTGGATTTTTTCGCCACCATCGATGCCCACCTGCCATACCAGCCGTCCCGTTCCGGAATAGACCAGATCGACCTGGTAAGTACCGGCGCGATGCACATCCAGTTTCCAGACGGCCCGACCGTCGCCTCCGAAATCATGAACATGAACGACGCCCTTCCACTCGCCAAACTTCTCCATCCAGCGACGCTTCTCCTTCACCGCATGGTCCGCTTCGGCAAACTCTGCCAAGACTTCGGTGCTTTGTGCAGGATCGACCGCCCAAACCGGATCCACTTTCGGCGGTGATTTCAAATCCAGCTGAATCACTGACACCAAAGGATCGACCGGACGTGGTGGTAATTCGATGACCGCCCATTCTTGTTCACTTCGAAACGGAAGGGAGTCGGAAGAATCCGCACCAAGCAGTCGGGCCGATTGAATCGACGTCAACAGATTCGGGACATACAAACGTCCGTCATCGGGCCAGCGGAACACACACAAAAACAAGGTGTTGTCATTGCGGGTCACATCCCCCCAGGGCAACGCATGCTGCCACGGGGATGCATCGGTTCCGTAGATCACTTGTGGATAACGTCGAATCCAGTCGCCCGCCGCTTTCAGGGACGCGGCCGCCCGGCCAGGCACACTGCCATCGCCTTTGGGTCCGATGTTCAGCATGTAGGTGCCACCGCGACCGACACAGGCGACCAATCGCTTCAGAATTTCCTTAGGAGATTTCCAGTTTTCGTCATACCACGCATAGGCCCAGGAATCATTGGTGGTGTCCACACTTTCCCACATACCGGGAACATTTTGATGCGGGACTTCCATATCACCCAGCGTTTGATAATCCCCCAACCCGTGACCAGCCCGACCGGACACCAGAGCATTCGGTTGGTTTTTGTGAACCAGTTCCACCAGTTGCTGGACGTAGTGTTTGGGCATCTTTCCCGGCGTGTCAAACCACACCAATTCGATCGGGCCGTATTTGGTTGTGATCTCGTTGACTTGTGGCAAACACTTGTTGACAAAGTAATCATCGAAAGTCGCGACTTGTCCCTGATCGTCCACTTTGGGGCCGTTGCCACCGCCGGGGAACGTCCAATCCTGGTTATGTGAATAGTAAAAACCAATCCCCAGTCCGGCATCCCGGCACGCATCGGCCAGTTCCCCCATCGGATCACGCTGCCACGGCGTCGCATCGGCGATATTGAAATCACACACGTCCGAATCGTACATCGCAAATCCGTCGTGATGCTTTGCGGTGATCACGATGTATTTCATTCCCGCATTTTTGGCGATGGCGACGATCTTTTTGGCATCAAAGTCCACCGGATTGAACCGCTTGGCCAATTGCTTGTACTCGTCGACGGGAATACCGGCCATGCGTGGGTTCATGATCCATTCGCCGATGCCGTAATAGGTCTTTCCGTCGACCTGATTACCCAGCATCGAATACAGCCCCCAATGAATGAACATCGCATAGTTGCCTTCGTCGAACAGTTGCCCCCGGCGGGCGTTTTCGGCACGAAGTTTCACCACCGATTCGCCCCACATCTGATCCATCGCCTGTTGGCCTTGGACAGTGGCGTTCTGGGCCGCGACGGTCATAACGGCGATCAACAACAGGACAAAATTTCGCATGGGACTTCCTTCAAGCTTGGACAACCACGGTATTGCGTTTGACATCGATGCCGGTTCAGCGGCGACCATACATGGGTCCAAAGTTCTGGCAGGCGCGAAAATCGGCTGATTCCAAATTGTCGGTACCGAACAGGTTCCAAGCACTCGGACGGAAAACTCGCTCCGGTTCAACGTTGTGCATGTAGACCGGGATCCGCAGAATCGACGCCAGCGTGATGAACAAATGCCCGACGTGCCCGGCGGTCATGACGCAGTGATTGGCCCCCCAGTGGTTCATCACTTCGTAGGTCGACGTGAACGCGCCCCGTTGGGTCAATCGCGGTGCAAACCACGTCGTCGGCCAAGTCGGGTTGGTCCGCTGATCCAGCTTGTCATGAACCGTGTCGGGAAGTTCCACCGTGCTGCCTTCGGCAATCTGCAGCGCCGGCCCCATTCCATCGACAAGATTGATGCGTGTCATGGTCGCCGGCATCCCGCCCTTGGTCTTGAACCGAGTGCTCATCCCGCCGCCCGGGAAGTATTCCGTCACCGAGGGATGCCAGGTGGTGACGTCCAGGCAATCGTTGACTTCGTCGTCGGTGATTTCCCAGAACGGCTTCATCGTCGGCCGCCCCTCGGCGTCGGTTTGTTGACCGGTACCATCCAAAGCGGCAGGCCCTGAATTGATCAGGTGCAACAATCCGTCTTGGGCTGCCCCGTCCAATTGGTAACCGTCGCAAGCGGCGGCCACCGCATCGGGGCTCCAGTAGGTTCGCAGGTCGGCAAAGATCTGGGCGGTGTTGGTCAGCAAATGGCCGAACAACATGGTTGCGGCATTCAAGGCATCGTTTTCGGTTGCCACGATGTAGGGCGTTCGTTTGCCGTTCCAATCAAACGATGAATTCAGGATCGCTTCCAGGAAATCGCCGTTGGGAAAGTGGTCGGTCCACTGACGCTGGCCTTGGAATCCGGCTGCGATGGCTTGGTGACCATGCGACTGTTCGCCCAATCCTTGATCGGCCAGCTTTGGGTTGCCCACCATCAGGTCTCGAGCAATCAGAGACATCTTCACGCTATCGGCCCATTCGCTATCCAACTGCTCGCGATTGCGTCGGGTTTCGGGCGTGTTGTAATCTTCGCCTTCGGGACATTTCTCTTTGACCCAAGCCAGAGCGCTTTCAAATTCCTGGGCGTCGTACTGTCCCTTTTGCATTCGACCGACGAACTCGGTCATGTCGATGTCTTCGACTCGCATGCCCAACCACTTTTCCCAGAACTCGTGGTTGACGACCGACCCGGCGATTCCCATCGATGTTCCGCCCATCGACAAGTAGGCTTTGCCACGCATCAGCGCCACGGCCAAGCCGCACTGTGCAAAGCCAAGGATTTTGTTGCGGACGTCGTCGGGCAATTCCGTGTCACCGGCCGACTGCACATCGCGACCATAGATTCCAAAAGCCGGAATGCCCTTTTGCGTGTGACCGGCCAGAACCGCCGCCAAATACACCGCACCGGGCCGCTCGGTTCCGTTGAAGCCAAAGACCGCTTTGGGACGCAACGGATCCATGTCCATCGTTTCCGATCCATAGCACCAACACGGCGTGACCGTCAAAGAAACGCCGACATTTTGTTGCTGGAAATACTGTTCACACGCGGCCGCCTCGCGAACGCCACCGATGCACGATTCGGCGAC
The DNA here is from genome assembly GCF_007752935.1 of Crateriforma conspicua. Taxonomy (NCBI): domain Bacteria; kingdom Pseudomonadati; phylum Planctomycetota; class Planctomycetia; order Pirellulales; family Pirellulaceae; genus Crateriforma; species Crateriforma conspicua. The sequence continues at coordinate 6,754,616 of NZ_CP036319.1, forward strand.
GACGCACCGGACCGGATCACCGGTGGGATAGTGAAGATTGGACGAGATAAGTTCGGCCACACTATTGGCCAAATTCATCGTTTGGTCTTCCAGCGATTCACGAACCCCGCCAAGCCGACCATCGATGGTGGGGCGGATGCCGATCGCGGGAAGCGGTTCTTGAAAGACGGTGGGGGATACTTGGCGAGACATGTCGAATCTGGGGATGGCGCAAAACCGTCACACACGGTGACTTCGGAAGTACCTGCCGGCGCAGGCCCGGGTCATGAATCACATGGTCGGCGGGCCAGGTCGGACGACGAGCCTAGATTCTACGACCGACCAAGCAATGGTGGGCTGCGACACGGCAGTAACAATCCACGACACCGTTGACCCGGCGTGGCGATTCCCATCACAAAGTGACAATTGGCCACACCTTGGATTTGCGTCAATCGAATACGACCGATCGGTGGTCCGCACAGGCTCGTCGCAAAACATTAATCCGATGGCGTAGTCCACTGTTGCTGCGTCCGCGCCGACCTAGCAGACTGAGAATCCCCTTCGTTCCCACCTATCGATGCGCCCGGACCGCTGCGACAGCGTTTCTGCGCCGCGGCGTATCGCCAAGGCAAACGATTCTTGGCATCCAACGCCTGCCCCCCTGCCCCAACGACGAAACCTGCCATGCCTTTGATTCGCACCAACTGGCTTGTCACCCTTCTGCTGATTAGCGTTTCATTCGACGCCGGATGGGCAAACGCAGCAGAGATCTTTGTCAGCCCCGACGGCAATGATTCCAACACCGGAGATTTATCTTCGCCGGTCGCCACACTGCAGCGAGCACAGGAATTGGTGCGAACCGTGGCCGGACAAGAAGGGGTGACGGTTCACGTGGCCAACGGGACCTACTATTTGACCGAAACACTTGTCTTCGGCCCCAAGGATTCAGGTTCAGCCGATCACCCGGTTCGCTACGTCGCACAGTCCGAACACGGGGCAATCATCAGCGGTGGCATCCGATTGGACTTGGATTGGCAAGCAGGCCACGACGGTATCTTTCATGCCGACACACCACCGGGATTGGTCATCGATCAGTTGTTTGTCGACGGTGTCAATCAACGCATGGCGCGGTACCCAAACTATGACGCGACAAAGAAAACGGCTGCATATCAGGGCTTTTCGGCCGATGCGTTTTCCACACAACGTGCGGAGGGTTGGAAAGATCCAACGGGCGCCTATATCCACGCCATGCATCGATCTCGTTGGGGTGGCTATCACTATCGAGTAACGGGGAAGAATGCCGACGGCGATGTCGTTTACGAAGGCGGTTGGCAAAACAACCGACCATCGGGCATGCACAAAGAATATCGGATGATCGAAAACGTCTTTGAGGAATTGGACGATCCCGGCGAATGGTATCACGATGCCGACCAACAGCGTTTGTACTTCATCCCCAGCGGCGACACGGACCTCTCATCAGCCACGGTCGAAGTGGTGCGACTGCGGCATTTGATTGAATTCACGGGCAACAAATACCAGCCGGTTCATGACATCACGCTTTCCGGATTTACCTTTCGCCATGCCGCCCGCACGTTCATGCAAACCAGGGAACCGCTGCTTCGCAGCGACTGGGCCATCTATCGTGGCGGCGCGATAACGTTGACCGGCACGGAATCGGTTCAGATCCTGGATTCGGAATTTGATCAAGTCGGCGGTAACGCGATCTTTGCGAATCACTACAACCGACAACTAGTGATTCGTGGCTGTCACATTCACGATACGGGTGCCAGTGGGGTTTGTTTTGTGGGTGACCCCGATGCTGTACGTGATCCGCTGTTTGGATATGGCCAAACCAACGACTTGGCCAAGATCGACCGTACTTCCGGCCCCAAAACAGACAACTATCCCGCTGACTGCGTGGTGGAAGACTGTTTGATTCACGGCATCGGTCGCGTGGAGCGTCAACCGGCCGGCGTACAAATCGCGATAGCCAGACGAATACGCGTTTCCGACTGTTCAATCTACGACTGTGCCCGAGCCGGCATTAACATCGGTGACGGTTGTTGGGGTGGACATCGAATCGAACGTTGCGATGTGTTCGACACGGTGCAAGAAACGCATGACCATGGATCCTTCAATTCTTGGGGCCGCGATCGCTATTGGCACAAAGACCGATCCGAGTCTCAAAAATTCGTCGACGCCGAGCCCGACCTGCCGTTCCTGGACGCAGTCGAAACAACCGTCATCTGTAACAGTCGCTGGCGGTGTGATCATGGCTGGGATATTGATCTGGACGATGGTTCATCCAACTACGACATCTACAACAACTTGATGCTGTCGGGCGGGTTGAAATTTCGCGAAGGCTTCTGGCGTCGCGCCCACAACAACATCGCCATCAACAATGGATTCCATCCACACGTCTGGTACAACGACAGCGGCGACGAGGTGTACGCGAACATCTTCATGGCCGCCCACCGCGGCGCGCGAACACCGACCCTTTCGGCTCGCGGCAAACGCATCGACGAAAATTTGTATTTCTCCCAAACGCCGACGATGAAGGATCGCTATCAATCATTCGGTTGGGATCTGAATTCCATCGTCGCCGACCCACAGTTTGTCGATCCGGCGTCCGGTGATTTCCGCGTCCAACCGGGATCGCCCGCCTTTTCAATCGGTTTTGAAAACTTTCCCATGGATCAGTTCGGTGTCAAAAAGGAATCGCTGAAACGAATCGCTCTGGCGCCCGAAATTCCTGATCTGCAAATCCGTGACAGCTTGGCGGCACCAAGATCCGATAGCCCCAAAGGCGCGCCGCGAGCGTTGCTGGTCGAGTGGCATGGAGCAAAGTTTCGCAAACTGATGGGGCAAGAGTTTTCCGCGTTCGGCGTTTCTGCGGAAGACGATTCGTGGCTGGTTTTGGCCGTGAATCCCGACAGTCCGGCAGCCACGGCCGGACTGATTCAAGACGACATTGTGCTGAAGGTCGATGGAGCGTCCGTTCCTGATCTCCAGGCATCCGTCCGGTCACCAGCGTGGAAACAACGCCGGCAACATCGCCTGGGAATCATTCGGCAACAACAGCCCTTGTCGTTGGTGCTGAAGAAACCCTGACTATCGTCCGATCCCACCCCTCTTCTTTCATTCCCGGGCCTTTAGATCCCAGGACAGACGATCATTTCGCATGAACACTCGATTCGTTTTCCTATCGACGTGCTGGTTCGTCGTCGGCATTTGCCTGAACATTTCAATGGCCGATCCGACGACACCACGTCCGAACGTGGTACTGATCCTGGTGGATGATTTGGGATGGCAAGACGTCGGATGCTATGACATTGATGATCCGTGCCCCTATGAAACGCCCAATATCGATCGGCTTGCGGACCGAGGCGTTCAGTTTTGGCAAGCCTATTCCCCCGCCCCAACCTGCGCCCCGTCACGCGCGGCGATTCTGTCGGGTCGGCACCCTGCAAGACTTCAAAAGACTCATGTCGTGGGCGGTGCCCCGCCGTCACCCCACACCAAGAATTCACCCCTGATTTCGCCGTGGTACAGCGGCCGGATGCGATTGAGTGAAATCACCATCGCCGAAGCCTTGCAATCCGCCGGCTATGCCACCGGCCACGTCGGAAAATGGCATGTCGCAATCAATCACAACTCGTTTCCACAGCCCGAAGACCAGGGATTCAAATACACACGATCGGAACGCGGCGTGACGCGGCCCCAACGTCCAAACCGTCTGGCCGATTTCGCAACGGATGATCCCGACGATCCGTACCGACTGGACGAAAATGGATTCCCCTATCACCAAAACTCGGTCGACGCGATTGAGTTCATCGACCAGGCCAAAGACCGCCCCTTTTTCTTGTACCAAGCGACATGGTTGGTCCATGCCCCCATTCACACGCGGGCGCAACACCTATTGGAAAAGTACTGTCGCAAAATGAACGTGCCCTATCCGACGGATCCGACCGTTTGGGATGTCCAGGGCCAGAACAATCCCTACTACGCGGCGATGGTCGAAATGCTGGACTACTACGTCGGTAAAACAGTGAACCATCTTTCGGCAATCGATGATCCGCGTCGACCGGGACACAAGCTGATCGAAAACACCTACATCATTTTCACTTCGGACAACGGTGGAATGGAACGCCATCCCGGTGAAGTCATTACCGACAACTATCCGCTGGACAAAGGAAAAATCAATGCCAAGGAAGGCGGTATTCGTGTGCCACTGATCATCTGCGGCCCCGGGATTCCAGCGGGAACGCAAACAGCGGCCATGGTCAACGGCCTCGATTTCTATCCGACGATTCTGTCTTGGACCGGCGTTGATCGCCCCGAATCCCAACAATTGGATGGAGCGGATCTGGCCCGGTTCCTTACATTGACCCCGCCTGATCCCGATGCCATCAAAGACGCCGACGGTCAACCGCGAGAACGTATGTTCTGGCATTTCCCGCATTCGTCGATGCAGTCCACGCTGCGTGTCGGCGGCTACAAATTGATAAGGAACTGGGAACCCTACCTACAGGGACGATCCGATTGCCTTGAACTGTATCGCCTGTACGATGACCAAGGAAATCGCGTCGACATCGAAGAATCGAACAACCTTGCGATTCAATTGCCGGAGATCGCCGAAGATCTGCACCAGCAGTTGGACCATCTATTGGAACAGCATGATGCTGATGCGCCGATGCTGAATGCCAAGTCGGCACGTAGACTTCCGAACCGACAACACATCCCCACCCCACTTCGACATGGAAGTAAGAATCAACAGGTCTGGGCCACGTTTCGTGAAAACGGCGCCAAGGTCGTTCACGCCGACCTGATCTACACCGACAATGGTGGCCATCGTGATGAAGAGTGGTACCGGATCGAAGCGAACATTGTCGGCAACCGCGTCGTTGCCGCGTTGCCAGAATCTGCGACGCACTATGTGTTTAACTTGATTGACGAAAACCACTTCTTGGTCAGCTATCCCGACGTCAAATACGCCTCGGATGCGTCGGGAAAATTTTCTGACACCGCCTTCGCCCGTGACGCCCCTTAATTGCAGATGCCCATGTTGCCGAACCGCCGACGCATCAACTGTTTATCAAAATGGGGCATGCTTTACCTCCTATGCAGCGTCAATGTCACCCTTGCAGACACGCTGCCGGCGGCCACCGGAGGACAGGCTCCCACAAGTTTCGAAGAACTCTGGGCCGACTTTGACCCGGAATCCGAACCGCTGGACGTCGAAGTCTTGCATTCGTGGGAACAAGACGGGATCGCATTAAAGGTCGTCCGATTTCGCGTGGGCGTCTTCAAAGGCCAGGAGTCCAGAATCGCTGCGGTGTACGGGGTTCCCAAACAGGGAACCAATCTGCCCGGTTTGGTTCAGATTCACGGCGGCGGACAATACGCCCATCATTTGCCCTGCCTGCTGAATGCAAAACGAGGGTACGCAACACTCTCGATTGCCTGGGCGGGACGGATTTCTACACCGGATTACCGGGTCGGTCCCGATGAAGTTCGACTTTTCTGGAACGGCGATGTCGATCACCCCGATTATCGACCGACCACCGACTGGGGCGCCGTTGACGGCTATCACGCCCCCACACGCAACCAAGGCAACAGCTTTCCGAACATTCGTCCGGATGAATGTACCATCGACCGTGTCGATTCGCCTCGCAACAGCGGATGGTTTTTATGTGCGATGGCGGCACGACGTGCGTTGACATTCCTGCAACAACAGGACCAGGTCGATCCCGATCGTCTGGGCGTCTATGGTCACTCCATGGGAGGCAAATTGACCGTGATGGTCGCCTCCGATCCTCGCGTCAAAGCGGCGGCACCCTCGTGCGGCGGCATCAGCGACCGCGACAATGATCACCCGATTTTCCGAGCAACACTTGGCGACGACGTCAGCTTGAAGCACATCGATTGTCCGATCATCTTTCTCAGCCCTGCGAACGATTTCCACGGCCGAATCGGTGATCTGCCCAAAGCAATCCAAGAGATTTCATCGGATCAGTGGCGTGTCACCTGTTCGCCACATCACAACCACCAGGACACGCCGCCATTCGAAGTTGCGTCGATGCTTTGGTTCGACCAGCACCTGCAGCATCGCTTTACGTGGCCGCAAACACCAACCACATCGCTAAGACTGAACACTGACCATGGCGATCCGGTCGTCCAAGTCGATGCCGACGATTCGTTACCCATACGATCGGTGGACGTCTACTACACGCGTCACGGTAAAGAAAACGAAACCTCGGCCGATCGCGACCACACCGTTCACCGTTACTGGTACCACGCATCCGCGGCGACCGATGGACAACAGTGGCACGCCGAGTTGCCGCTGCCATCGGATGACGGACCATTGTGGGTGTTCGCCAACGTCACCTACGACCTTCCCCATTCGGTCACAGGCGCAGGCTATTACTACCGCGAATACACAACGGACCGATTCAATGTTTCATCGTTGATGTTGTCGGTATCCAAAAGCCAGTTGGACCGCGCCGGTGTCCGCCCCAGCGTTCATCCCACCCAACTGCTTGAAGACTTTCGTGGCGATTGGCAAAAGCGTTGGTTTACCTATCAACCCGGCCACTGGGCCCGCCGCACCAACCAGGTCTATTCATCCACCTATCACGCGCCACCAAACGCCAGGTTGACTGTCGATGTACAAACCCAACGGCCCAACACGCTGGTCTTGGCGATCGACGAACATGCCGCATCCGTCGAACTTCAGGGGGCTAGCGGCTGGCAAACCGTGGTCGTCGATGTGAACGATTTTCGCGACTTGGCCGGTGATTCGCTGACCGATTGGCAGGGAATTCACCAGCTGACGCTGACCGACACCCTTCGTTTGAAGCCCTCGCGTGGTTCGGATCTAAAAAGCCGTACGATCGGCCAGCGATGGACCGGGCCCGATCCAAAATTTCGCGATCTGCGATGGATAGAGGTCGATCCCGATACGGACCATTCCGCGACGTCCGATTCGCCGTGAAAGTCATCTTCACTGGCAGTCGGTCAAGATTTTGCGACGCAGTACAGCGATTGATCGCTACGCAAATACAACCGTTGATCAGACACGGCGGGCGTCGCGTTGAAGTCGGATTCGTCGTCGGTGAAAACGTTTTGAGCCATCGGTTCAAACGAATCGCCGGGTTTATAAACAAGGGTGCCGCTGCGGCGTGTGACCACATAAATCAGATCACCGATCAGAACGGGCGATGCATAGACGGGGCGGCCGCTTTTCAAGTTTCCCACGCGTTCACGGTAAATCACTTCACCATCGTCGGCCGATGTGCAATACGCAATGCCGCGATCATCGATCCAGTAAAACCGCCCCTGATGCAACAGCGGTGTCGCGACATAGGAACTGGAACGGTTGGTCCATAACACCTTGGAATCCGTCACGTCGTCCTTTCCACCGGCGGCAACCGCGATGCTTCCCGACGCACGATACCCACCGAAACTGAAAACCGTTTCGCCATCAACGATCACCGACGGCGAAACGTTTCCCGTCATCGGAGACTGCGCGTACCATTTCAGCTTTCCGGTGACCGGGTTCATTGACCAAATCTCTCCTGGAACACTGATCACCAATTCACTCTCACCGCTATCCAAATGGACGATTCGTGGTGTCCCGTAGGTCAGTTCCAGCATGCCGGCTTCCTGACGCCAGTTTTCTTTGCCCGTGGCTTTGTCCAGCGAAATAATCGACACCGCTTCCTCTGCCGCGTTCACGATCACGCTGTCTTCAAACAGGATCAAGCTGGCCGCGGATCCCCATTGCCGATTGCTGGATTCTTTTCCGACATCGACACTCCAGTTTCGTTTTCCATCCAGCGTGACTGAATGCACGCCGCCTTTGCCAAAGAAAACGTACACGTTGGTTCCGTCGGTCACCGGTGTGTTGCTGGCGTATCCATGTTCGGTGATGTATCCCTGATACGGGTCTTCGCGATAGTCGATCGGGAAATCCAACGACCAATTCTGCCGTCCGGTCGTTTTGTCGAAAGCCAGGAGTTGACGTTTGGAAGCGTCCTGCTGTGACACATAACAGGACACCAAGACTTGATCGCCGACGACGATCGGGCTGGACGATCCGATGCCGGGTAGATCGACCTTCCATTTCAGATTCTGGGACTCGCTCCACTCACTGGGCACGGTGTCACTGCTGCGTGCTGCCCCACCGGGCCCCAAGAACTCTGGCCAGTCGTCCGAGAGCGCCGACAGCGACCAAGTGGCGAAGATGGCCAGAACAAGAGCGAATCGATTCATCATGATTCCGAACAGAATGCGTGTGGTGAAAGGCATGCCCGAGGACCAACCACGGACGACGAAAGATTCAAGATGACAATGACGGGGGCGTCGCGATTTCTTTGAACTTTGCGATGGCGCGGACCCACATCATTCGAGCCGTCCCGGACTTCACGTTCATGCGTTGTCCGATTTCTTCGAAAGACATTCCTTGCAGGTTTCGATAAACAATGACATCACGATAGTTGTCCTTAAGCTTTCCAAGTTGCCTGGATAGATCGTCCGCCAATTCTTGTTTCTGCATGACTTCGCTGGGTGACGCCGCACGATCCGTTGCGATATGCGACAACCGCATCACACTGTCGCTCGATCTTGTGGCCAATGCCTCCAAGGACACTTCGCGACGCACATCCCGTTTCTGTGCAAACACGTTCTTTTCAACCGCGTGGTTCAGACAGTGATTCAAGATCTGTCGCAACCACGCCAACAATTCGCCTTCGGTGGTCCCACGAAAACGATGAAAGTCGCGGTGCGCGGCCAACATAGTCTCCTGGACCAAATCCGAATCGCTGACCCGCCGCCGTAAACGTCCGTGCAGCTGAGCCGATGCTTGGACCGACAAGAAGTGCTGATACCGCTGCAGTAACTGACCCAGTATTGGGATGTTCCCCTGACGGGCCTGGGCGATCCTTTGGCCAACGGCATCGGAACGGGCGGATGATTCGGCATCGTTGCTAGGCAGACAGCGCATCGGAGAAGACCAAAAAGCGGCGGATCGATGGAACAGTTTGGTGTGGAATTCCATGCGACGTTTCACCGGCGACCGGGCCAAGTTTTCTGAACTCGGAGGCCCCCGGGAACCCCGCCCGCAATGAAAAGTTTCGCTATCTAAGGCCGATTTTCCCGCCCAAGCGTGACATTTTGTCGCTCATGTCGCACCTAAAGGTTGAGCAATGAAGCACCCAAGTCGTTGCCGAACCACCGCTTTTTTGAGCCTCCTCTGCTCTTCCCTCCACTCCGCAAAGGTGCCGCAATGTCAGACCTTTGGAATCGCTGGATCCGCCGTCTCCGTCCAAACACAAAAGTCCCACGTCGACGTAAGACGCGACGCCGAAGGATACGCAGCGAAGCGCTGGAATCTCGGCGTCTTCTGGCCGCCAATCTGTTCCACAACGAAGCCATCCCCGAGGACGTCAATGAGGACGGACAAGTCACGGCGATCGACGCGTTGACCATCATCAACCAAATGAATCGGCGACAGTCCAATGCCGATGCCGACGACGAACCTCGGGGTCGTGGGCGAATGACCGATGTGAATAACGATGGCCGCGACACGGCTCACGACGCACTGCTGGTAATCAATCGTTTGAATCGCGAGCGCAACCCATCGCGACCCGACAGGAACGATCAAGCTCCCGTCACTGACCCGCCGACTGAAACGCCGGACGAAGATCCATCAACGACCACAGAGGTCCAGTCGATCGACGGGACCGGAAACAATCTAGAAAACCCTGAACTGGGGGCTGCGGACACGGAACTGCTTCGGGTTTCCGAAGCCGATTATGCCGATGGAATTTCACAGCCCGCCGGTGAGGACCGTCCGAGCGCACGCGAAGTTAGTAACACGCTTTCAGCCGCGGATCCCGAAGGCACCACCAGCGATCGTGATCTCAGTTCCTTTGTCTTCGCCTGGGGACAATTCTTAGATCATGACATTGATCTGTCACTGGAACCGGAGACCGATGGCACCGCCTTCGACATCCAAGTGCCCACGGGCGATCCCCTGTTTGATCCGCTCGGCACTGGTGAAGCAACGATACACCTGACCCGATCCGAATTTGCCGATGGCACGGGAACGTCCACCGACAACCCGGCCGAACAAGTGAACGCGATCACCGCGTGGATTGATGGTTCACAAATCTATGGCAGCGATCAAACAACGGCCGATTCCTTACGTGAATTCGTCGGCGGGCGACTGTTGATGACCGACGATGGTTTGCTGCCCAGTGATGAAAACGGCGGCATTTTGGCGGGAGACATTCGCGCCGCGGAAAACATCGTGCTGACATCAATGCATGCCCTGTTTGTCCGGGAACACAACCGATTGGCCGACGAAATTGCCGCCAGCGATCCGACGTTGACCGATGAACAAATCTATCAAGAAGCACGGGCGACGGTGATCGCTGAACTTCAATCGATCACCTTCAACGAGTTTCTGCCCGCATTGCTGGGCAACGATGCGGTTGATCCATACGTCGGATACAACGCCGATGTCGACCCGTCCATTGCCAATGAATTCTCCACCGCGGCTTTTCGATTCGGGCACAGCACACTGAACGACACGTTCCGCATGGTCGGCGATGACGGAAGTGATATTGACGAAGCGATATCCTTGGCCGATGCATTTTTCCAACCCGGCGTGCTGGAAGAAACGGGTATCGAACCTTTGTTGAAATATGCTTCGTCGACACTTTCACAAGAAGTCGATCTTGAAGTGGTCGACAGCCTTCGAAACTTCTTGTTCGGCCCACCCGGTGCCGGCGGTCTGGACCTGGTGTCGCTGAACATTCAGCGTGGCCGCGATCATGGGCTCGCCGACTACAACTCCGTTCGCCAAGCGTATGGTTTGGAACCGGTCGACACGTTCGATACGATCACCAGCGACAGCGATCTGGCAGCGGATCTGGAATCACTTTACGGCAGCGTCGACAACATCGACCTGTGGGTTGGCTTGTTGGCCGAAGACGCCACCGATGACGGATCACTGGGCGAAACGGCGACGACCATCATCGCTGACCAATTCGAACGGCTGCGTGACGGTGATCGTTTCTGGTACCAGAACACGCTTTCCGGAAGCGAACTGCGAGAAATCGAAAACACAACGCTGGCGGATATCATCGAACGAAACACGGAACTGACGACGTTACAGGACAACGTGTTCTTCTTTGCACCGGAGATCAGCGGCACCGTGATCGCGGAATCCACTGGTCGCGATGTGACCTCGCAATCCACCGATCCGCTGCAAGCCGTTGTCGATGAATCCGAACCGATCAGCGAAGCGGACCTGGACCTGCTGGCCCGTGACCAGGGCAATCAGCGGCGGCAGGACGACGAACGAAACGATCGTCGGAAAGAACCCGGCGACGATCTGAATCCGATGGCGGGTGCAACGTTGCAGTTGCTCGATAGCGATGGAAACGTTGTGGACATCGCGATCACCGACGACAGAGGCAACTACAGCTTTGCGGAGATTGACCAATCGGGAACCTACACCATCCAGATGCTGTCATCCGATCTGTACAGCGTGATCGGAAATGAAACGATTCAGGTTCAGGTCACCGACGGCGACGTCGATATCCGCGGCATGGATTTTCGTGTCGTTGTCTGACCATTACGAAAAAGATTGGCCGCGCGAGCTTTGCCCAGCGGCCTTGCTGGACGGAAACCAATCACAGCAGATCCGATGCAACCTTTCGCATCTTTAGCACCTCCGATTGCAACGCCGATGGCGATCCCGTGATCGCCATGCTGGCTTCTTCGTGCAGCACCAATGCCTCCACCAAATCGAACCAGGGTGATACGGAAGGACGATCCGGTTGATTCTGGTAGAGTCTCAGGATCCTTCGCAAAGCCTTTTCGGATTGCTGCAGCGTCTGGATTGCCTGCGTTGAATCGCCGAGGTGGTGATAGGCCAACGCCAACGGTGCGTGCACGATGAAGTGTGCCGGCCATTGTTGATCGTCCTTGGCTTCGTTCAGCAAATCGACAGCCAACGAAAACTGGCCCGCCCGCATTTCGGCAATCCCGGTGGTGTACCGACAAACGGTCAGCGGCGTATCGTCGCCAAGCGGCATCCGGCCGAATTCGTCTCTCGGTCGTTCAGGACCAGGAACCGGGAAAGGGCCTCGCAACTCCGGCGGAATCGGAAACTCCAATTCCAGCAACCATCGCTCGGCAAGGTTGGCCAGCTTGTCAGGATCTTCAATCACACTGGATTCGGGACGCACCAACAAACCACGAAGCGTTAACCAGTCCGACAGCGAGTTCTTTGTCAGCCGCTGTAAATTCTGCTGGGCCAAACGTTCGAAAGCATCCTCGTTTCCGACCAGGCAAAACAAGGCAAGCGTTCCCCACCACTGCGGTTGATTGGTCGCCGCACCGGTGTCCATCGCCACCCGGTAATCTTTTGCCGCCTCAGGCCACAACCGCAAACGCGTGTATAGCTGGGCCCGTTGGATGCGCGGAAAATAGTAACTCGGCTGCATCGCCACGGCGGCGTCGAAATCGTCCACCGCCTCCTGCCAGCGTCCCGCATCGACGTGAGACTGACCGCTGGCAACCAGTTCGTTGGATCGAATCAAGTCGTCTGCAAACTGTTCCACCTGTTGCTTCGCTTGAATCGCTTCGACCTTTGCCTGCATGGCGTCACGCAAAGCCACGTCCTTGGCGTTGCGTTCATCGATTGCCCGAGACATCTGCCACAAGCTGGCCGCCGTCCCCAGGATCATCGATGCGGCCACCAATCCCACGGTGACAATGGCCACACGATTGCGACTGGCGAATTTTCGAAAGCGGTACATCGTGCTGGGTGGCCGTGCCTGGACCGATTCGCCACGCAGGTACCTGCGCACGTCTTCGGCAAACGATGACGCGGTGTCGTACCTTCGGGCACGGTCTTTCTCCAAGGCCATCATGACGATCCAATCCAGATCACCACGCAGGGTCGATGCCAACCGCTGTGGATCAACCCGTCGTTGATCGGCGATCGTCGTCATCGTGCGATTCATCGTAGAAAGACGCGTGCTGGGCCGCGGCGGCTCTTCTTCGCGAATGATGCGGCGCATTTCGTCCAAGCCGGCGGATTCCATTCGTCCACGATCAAACGGCGTTGCCCCGGCCAACAATTCGTACAACAAAACGCCTAGTGAATAGATGTCGCTGCGGGTATCGACATCCAACCCGCTCATCTCGGCTTGCTCGGGACTCATGTACAACGGTGTTCCGATCATCGAAAAGAACCGCGTGTACACGGTCTTGTCAGTCAATCGTTGGCCGATCGCTTTGGCGACCCCGAAGTCGATCACTTTGGCAATCGGCCGGCCGTCGTGCAACGTCACCATGACATTGGACGGCTTGATGTCGCGATGAATCACCCCTTTTTGATGCGCGTGATGCACCGCCATGCAGACATCGACCATCAGATTCAACCGATCACGCACGGTCAAATGTTGTTTGTCACAGAAATCCGTGATGGGCAATCCCCGTACCAGTTCCATCACGAAATAGGGTCGATGATCGGAGGTCACCCCGGCATCGAACACTTGTGCGATGTTCGGATGATTCATCATCGCGACCGCTTGCCGTTCCGCTTCGAAACGCGCGATGACTTCTTTGGATCCAACCCCTGGTTTGACAATCTTCAACGCCACGCGTCGTCGAACCGGTTGATCCTGCTGGGCAACAAAGACAAGACCGAAACCGCCTTCCCCAATTTGCTCCATCAATTTGTAGGGACCGATTTGCATGCCGATATGCTCGACGTGCTGCACGATGGTTTCGGTGTTGAATACGGGACGTTGTTGATCCGCACCGATCGGGTGATCTAACAGTTCTGCTGGATTTTCATGAGCCTGCAACAGGGCTTCGACGTTGCGACGCAGCTGTGCATCGCCGCCGCAGGCGGAATCCAGATATGCGCTGCGATCGGCGGGATCTTCTTCCTCAATCGCCTGCAGAAAAACGGATCGCTCGGTGGGTTTCGACATCAGATGATTGATCGACAGGTAAAACAATTCTGCCCCGAAACCGATGGCGGCAAGGCATCGGCCGAAGAGCCTACCAAAACGGTTCGCGAGCTGTTCGATGCCATGCCACAACGCCACGTTCGTTTGCGGGCGAATCCTTTGAGGGTCGCCTTATTCGGCTTCCGCGTTGTCATCTTCGGCGTCCAGATCTTCGTCATCGCGGGGCGGCGGCGGACCATCGCCTTGCGGCGGCTGACCCGGCGGATGCGGGGGACGATAGTTCTTCAACGACAGTTCCTGTTCATCGGTCAATATCGCAGCGAGCCGTCGATCCACTTCCGCTTGCAACAACTTCAACTGGCGGCTTTGCCTCGGATTCAAATCAAGCGAATCGGCAGCATCTTCCGAAACCACTTCGCCCGGCTTGGATGCCGGTCCGGGCGGCATCACGGGCCCATCGGCACCTGGTCGGTCTGGTCGCATTCCTTCGGGTGGCATGTTCGGCGGTCGTCCTGCCGCACCACCCATCGCAAAGGGATTGCTGCGACTCCGCATCGTTCGATTCAGTTCTGATTTTGTCAGGCATCCATCACGATTCAAATCCGCCTGATCGAACAACAAAATCAACACCTCGATCGACGGCTGTGAACGCATCTCCATTGGCCCACCGTTTTGGAACCCAGGTCCTCCCATCCCGGGAGGCCCACCGCGTCCCGGCGGCTGCGCAGATGCGACGATAGGGAACACCAGAAGACCAGAAATCGCAAAGACTTTCAGATGGCGTTTCAATGGTCGATTCCTTGTAGATGCGACAAAGGGGGGCAGCATTTCGAAAGACGATGAGTCGTGCCACCAATGCAATGCGCCGAGTTTCTTCGACAGGGGCCACGCATTCTGGGAATTTTTTATTGATCGTCAGAAAAGCGAAAAACGATCTGTATTCGAATCTTTTGCGTGTGTTTTTGAGCAAGAATTCGATACTTAACACCGACACGCATAATGCCGCCCGACCGCGCGGTACTTCATTATGCTGACAGGAACTCAAGATTGAATCGATGAACATTTCTAACAACAGTTCGCCGTTGACTTCTCAGTCCTCCGCTGCAAGCATGCGTTCGGGTGGACCGCCGCCAGGGGGAAAGCAAGCGATGTCCGATGCGTTGCAATCCGTCGGCGTTGACCAGTCAACGGCGTCCGATGTGCTGCAACAAATCGATGACGCGATCTCCGAAATTCAATCAGGCCAATCGTCAGGCCGAGCCGATCGGCAAGCCGTTCAAACCGCCATCGACGAAGTCTTGGAATCCAACGGAATCGATTCGTCCAAAGTCGAAGAAGCCATCCGCGCCAACGGCCCATCCGCTGCATCGGGAACCCGACAGGCGTCCGGGGCCGGTCGTCCCAACGGGCCGCCTCCCCCGCCGCCATCCGGCGATGAAGATAGCGAGACCGGATCATTGGAATCCGCCTTGCTGGCCGCCGGTGTCGATGAGTCGTCGACCGACCAACTGATCGGCCAGATCTTAAACACCCTTGATGAGTTGGCGTCGGAATCCACCGAAGCGGCATCGCCGGATGAGATTCGATCGGCGTTGACCAACGTGCTGCAGGAAAACGGTGTGGATGTGGACGCATTCCAGCGGGCGATCGCCGACGGCGGCGATCCCAGCGGTCTGTTCATGGACCGTTTGGCTTGACCGGACACCCGCGATACGCCACTCGCATGCTTGAACGTGGTCGCCGCGAACTGCGGCGGCCCGGACATTCGGGCATGCCCTTTTCAGGTCGACGCCTACGTCTGTGGATGTACAGGCACCGCCAACTATGAAACAATGAACCGCGCATCGTCCTTTGACAGGCCATCTCAACGACACTAGATCACTTCCGCTGACCGACTTCGTGACGGCGGCTTCAGCACATGAACCCGGACATCACGCGAATTCTTTCAGCGATTGAAAACGGCGATACCAAAGCCGCAGATGATCTATTGCCGGTCGTCTATGACGAATTGCGTCGTCTGGCCGCCAGCCGAATGAATCAGGAGAAGCCCGGGCACACGTTGCAACCCACGGCTTTGGTGCACGAAGCATTCCTGCGTCTGGTCGGTGGCAGCCGCCCCCAACAATGGGACGGGCGCGGACACTTCTTCGCCGCGGCCGCCGAAGCGATGCGACGAATCCTTATCGAAAACGCGCGTCGCAAGAGTCGTGACAAGCGTGGTGGAGATTGGGTGCGCCAAGAAATGGATGACGGGCTGGTGGCGGTGGCCCCAGACAATATTGACGACCTGCTAAGTCTGGATGATGCACTGACCAAACTGGCCGACGAAGATCCCGAGCTGGCAAAGTTGGTGGAACTACGCTACTTCACAGGAATGACCATCGAAGAAACAGCGGAGATCCTGGGCGTGTCTCCTCGGACCACCAAGCGCAATTGGGCATACGCGCGTGCTTGGTTGCAGCGAGAAATGGATCGGTAGCGCGCACCTGGACGGCTATCGTCCGTTTATCTTCTGGGCCTTTGCTTTCAAGTGCTTCTGAAAGAAACGATCCGCGTCGTTCAACATCGTATCGAACCAACGCTGCGTGCCCACAAACGCATGCGGCGCATCTGCAATGACGGTCAGCCCGGTATCAATCCCCAATTCATCCATGCGTTTGCGAAAGCGATCCGCGTGGGTGCTGGGATCATCCAATTCCCCCGTCACAAACCAACACGGTGGGTCGCCGTCATCCAAATGAAACAACGGTGATGCCAACTGGTAATTGGACTCATTTTGATCCAAAGAACCGCCCAAGAATTGCCGCCAGATTTGACCCCGATTCGCATTGGCGGACACGGTGCGAGTCCGCTCCGATGTCAAATCCGTTTGGGCCCCCATGGGTATCGCCGCCTGAATCGCACTGCTGAATTGAGGATTGCCGCCGCTTCCTTCTAACCGTTTCACGCTCGCGGCAGTCGCCAGCAGCGCAGTCAGATGTCCGCCGGCCGAAAGTCCCATCGCGCCGATGTGATCAGGATCAATCCCATATTCTTTGGCATGGGCACGCAAGAAACGCACCGCCGCTTTGCAATCATGAATTGCTGCGGGAAAGGAAGCTTCGCCGCTAAGTCGATAAGAAATCGTCGCCGTCACGTATCCACGCAAAGCAAGTGATTGCGCCATGGCCCGATGACTAGATCGGTTTCCTTTGTACCACCCGCCCCCGTGAATGCAGACGACCGCGGGCAATGGCCCCCAAGCAGACTTTGGTCGATAGATATCCATCGCCAACTGTCGATCATCGTATTGCGCATACACCACGTCCGTCTCGGCATTCAAACGATCCAACTGATCCGCCGTGACCAGTGTCCGTCCATCGGCTTGATCAGGAACAACAACGCCCGCCGGCCGCGCATCGCGTCGCATTTCCTCTTGGAACAAAATCGCCATCCCTCGCAACTTTCGTAGGATTTCTCCGTTGCGCACCGGCTTCGTTTCGCCAGGATCTTTCGCCAAGTCGTACAAGGTCAAACTTGGATTCAGCACAAGTTTCCAATTTCGCCACCGCACCGCAGCTAGAGCACCTTGGCTGCCATGATAGAAAAACGCGTCAAAGTATTCGTTGCGATTGATCAATGGTTCCCATTCCCCGGGTGGTTCGAAGCGACGCCGCAATGGAACCATCGCGTTCAAGGACATCTTCATTCCTGGGGGCGGCACAAATTTTGTTTCTCCGATCAGCAACGGAGTCAAATCGCGTCCATCAATCACGCGATCCGTTGGAACCGTCACTCCGGCAAAGGTTGCCAGCGTCGGGTACCAATCCATCGCTCGAGTCACGGCACCAGAGACCAATGACTTGGTGATCCCGACCCCCGGCCCCCAAGCGATCGCGGGAACTCGAATCCCACCTTCGTAAGTGGACAACTTCCGGCCCTGGATTTTTTGGTCAGGCGTGCGACCGGGGCCTCGCCCATTGTCCGACGCGTAAACGATCAGCGTGTTGTCGTCGATGTCCAGGCTTTTAAGTTCATCGACAATCCGTCCAACATGAAAATCCATCTCCTGGATCGCATCCCCATAATCGCCCCAGTGCGAGGTGCCCTTGAACTCCGGCCCCACTCCCAACGGGTTGTGCAACATCGTGTGGGATAAGTAAACAAAGAACGGCCCGTCACGGTGATCCCTGATGAACTTGATCGTCTCGTCGGTATAAAGCCGCGTCAGTTCCGACGGATCCGCCGGTCGTTTGACGACTTGATCTCCCCGCATCAATGGCACACCGCCCTGTTCGTCAAAATAGACGACCTCCACCGGATCCAAGTTATGCAACAAGCCGTAATAGTGATCGAAGCCTTGTTGAAGCGGTAAGAATGGTGAATGAAAACCCAAGTGCCATTTGCCGACGCATGCCGTGGCATAGCCCGCCGATTTTAATAATTCCGCCAGAGTCAATTCATTGGGGTGAATACCGGTATTCGAATCGGCACGATGAACCCAGATGTGGTTCCCAACGCGTCGCGGATAACATCCTGTTAACAAACCCGCTCTTGATGGACTGCAGATCGGTGCCGCGGCATAGTAGTCCGTCAGCCGCACACCTTGTTCCGCCAAGGCATCGATTCGAGGTGTCTGGACCTCCGTTGCGCCATAGCAACCGAGATCGTAATAACCTTGGTCATCGACAAAGATGAATACGATGTTCGGCTTTTCGGCACCCACACAATCGCGTGGGACATTCACCGATCCAAGCAAAACCACCAAAACCGCGAACGGAACGAACAAATGACGGCCCACGCTTGACCTCCAGGTACGGCGAATCGAAACACGATGGTGGAACAATTCTAGCAGCATCGATTCGTCCACGGGCCACCATCGGCAACACCCCGAACTCCGCGATCGATATGCTAGGGATCGCCAAGTCCCTTTGCCGCCCCAACGCCCCACCCCGAGAGTGTTTGTAATGTTTTTTCGCCATCGATGGTTGCTGGTCTCGTTTTGTATCTGCATCACATTCGGGGCTAGCGAAACCGCTGGTGCCGATTCCCTGGCCGGCAGCCGGCCCAACATCTTGCTGGTGATGACCGACGACCAGGGCATGGGTGACCTGTCTTGCATGGGGAACCCGGTGTTGCGGACGCCAAACTTGGACAAGTTTCATTCGATGTCGATGCGGTTCACGGACTTTCATGTCAGCCCGACCTGTGCTCCGACCCGCAGCGCGATCTTTAGCGGACGTCACGAATTTCGAAACGGTGTGACGCACACCATCAAGGAACGGGAACGGATGGCCCTATCGACCACCACGTTTCCACAGCTATTGCGGCGGGCCGGATATGCCACCGGCATCTTTGGAAAGTGGCACCTCGGCGACGAAGACGAATACCAGCCCTACCGACGCGGGTTCAGCGAAGTCTTCATCCATGGCGCCGGCGGAATCGGCCAGTCATTCCAAGGAAGCTGCGCCGATTTCCCACCGAATCGCAAAGCAGACCAACGCTATTTCGATAACGTGATCCTTCACAACGACACCATCGTTCAGACCCAAGGGTTCTGCACCGATGTGTTCTTTCAAGCGGCACTCGGATGGATTCGCGATCAGCAACAATCCGGTACCCCCTTCTTTGCCTACGTGTCGACCAATGCCCCACACGGCCCCATGATCGCCCCCGAAAGTTACAAGAAGCGATTTGCGGATATGGGTTGGGACGGGAATACCCAAGGTCGCTACGGGATGATCGAAAACATCGATGATAATTTCGGTCGGTTGATGCAGAAGCTAGACGAATGGGAACTGTGGGAAAACACGCTGGTGATTTTCATGACCGACAACGGGCAAGCGGGGCGCAGCGGTAAACGCAACGGAAAACCCACTCCGCTGTTTACCGCCGGGTTCAAAACCGGCAAAGGATCACCCTACGAAGGTGGTACACATGTCCCGGCGTTCTGGCGATGGAAAGGCAAACTGCCCGAAGATACTGATGTCGGTGCATTGACGGCTCACATTGATCTGTACAAGACGTTCTGCGAACTCGCGGGCGTGAAAATCCCACCGAATGTCCAATCCATCGATGGACGAAGTCTGCTGCCGTTGTTGGAAAACCCTCAATCCGAATGGGCGGATCGGGAATTGTTCGTGCACGTCGGACGTTGGGAAAAAGGCGCCGATCCGAATGACAGTCGCTATGACAGGTGTGCCGTGCGGACCACGCGTTGGCGTCTGGTCAACAACAACGAATTGTTTGACATTCGTTCCGACCCCAAGGAATCCACGGACGTCGCCGACGCCCATCCGGACGTCGTTCAACGACTGCGGACCGTCTACGATCAATGGTGGAACACAACGCGACCGCTGATGGTCAATGAAGATGCCCCCTATTGCCCCGTCCAACCACAAGCCGTCCGATACGAGAAGCAATTGGCGGAATCCGGCATTCCGGACTGGCAGGCACCTTCGTTGTGACTGAAATCGCTGCCCATTGGCATTGTCAATGGCGGCCGATTTCAATCATACGAACCGATAAGTTCCCGGCATGGGAACGGGCGGCACGGGGTGATCGCCCAACTTGTATTGTTCCGGGCCCAATTTGGTCTCGGACTTCATCGCTTCGTCCCAATCGATTCCTTGGCCGCTATACACCGCTTCGCGTCCGATGATCCCGGTCATCGTGGCTTCGGCAATCGTTTGGGCTTCGTTGATCGGGTTGCCTTGACGGATGCTGTTGATTAAATCCTCGTGTTCCCGTTTGTAGGCGCTCGGTTCCTTCTGCCGTCGACTCCACGCTTCTCCAGATTTCGGCTGAATATAGTCTTTGCAGTTGCTCATGCCGCCAGTGCCAACGATTTCTTCGCTGACCATATTTTTGCAACGATTGATCTGACGGCACTGGCTAAACACGGACACTCCGCCTGGGTATTCATACTCAACTGCAAAGTGATCGTAGATGTGCCCATAACGTGGATCTGTTCGAACCTGACGGCCCCCCAGACCGCTGACCACACGCAACGGGTGTGATCCGATCACCCAATTCATGATGTCCAAATTGTGAACGTGCTGTTCAACGATATGGTCGCCTGAAAGCCAAGTGAAATAGTTCCAATTGCGAAGTTGCCATTCCATGTCGCTCCATTCTTGTTTCCGATTGACCACCCAGATCTGGCCTCCGTTCCAGTAGCATTTTCCATAGACCAATTCGCCAATGGCGCCGCCGTGTATTCTCTCGATGGTTTCGCGATAGCCACGGTCATGGCGTCGCTGCGTTCCGGCGGCAATGCCCACCCCTTTTTGCCGGGCAAGCTTTCCGGCTTCCATCACCATGCGGACACCGGGGACGTCGACGGCCACCGGCTTTTCCATAAAGACGTGCTTACCGGCATTGATGGCCGCTTGTAAATGAAGCGGTCGAAAATGGGGCGGCGTTGCCAAAATAACGTAGTTCACATCCGTCATCGAAAGAAGCTGCTTGTAAGCATCGAAGCCGGAGAAACAGACTTCCGGCCCCAGATCAAACCCCAACTTGCCCATCTGTTTCCGACAACTCTCCAGACGGTCTTCGAACACATCCGCAAGTGCCACCACGCGCATTCGACTTTGGCTGACCTTTGTGTCTTGGGCCACCGTTTCAGTGTGATATCCCGATTGCGGGTAGACGGTCAAACGTTCGGCACCCAGGGCATCGATCACGGCGCCTGTTCCGCGGCCCCCGCAACCGATCAAACCTATTCGGATCTCCTGATCATCACTGCCAGCGGCATGCACACGGGGCGCAGAAGCGACGGATGCGGCAGCCATCGCGGCCGACCCCGCTTTGAAGAATTGACGACGGCTCGCAGAATCGGATGTATTGGATGAGGAATTCATTTTTTTGCCTTCGGATGAATGATCTTTTTCGACCGGATTCCAAGAACGGACCAAACCAAATCGACATACCAGCCTAATGCAGACGCGGATGCATCGCCGCATTGCGGGGCAATATGCCGCAATCCGAGTGACTTTCGTCGATTGATCCACCGGCGCCGCGTTGGTCGTCGCTGGGACTTCACAACACGCTTGAAAATTCGGTCAACTGCTCATCAGCGCAGCCGAATTCAGGGATCACCTCGGCGGATCAAGACAGGCCGATCGGCGGGACGCAATTGCAGGTCGGACTTCCCGCCGACCATTACCTGAACCATCGACCAAGTCCTGGGGTCCGAACCTTCGCCGGCAAAATGATCTGCGGAACCCGCCCCCTGAAGTCGCGGTGAATCCACCAAGTTGGTCAGCAGATAGCTGGAACAATCTTGGATTTCAAAGAGCGCACGACGCGGCCACGCCGACGCGTTTCCTCCATAGCCAAAAATGCGGATTTTTTCACTGTCGACCATCCTGATGATTGGGGTTTGGTACTCGCCTTTGACGCCAAACACGCTGACATCGCTTGCGGAACGAATTTCCATGTTTGCATCGCTGCGTGCATGTTCCGGATTGCATTGATAGAACCGCAGTGGCTGACGGGTGCCTTCGATCAAAACGTGGCGGTATTCCTTTCCATGAAGCGCCCAGGATTCTTGGTGGAAGTTGTAAAAACTGCCGCCGCCGTTGCCGGTGATTCGCACCAACGGGAAGTCATACTGGGGCAGTTCTTTCAAACGTTTTGCTTTCCACGCCGCTGGCATGTCAACGTTGACGCTGCGATAGACGGATGCCCCGCCGCATCGCCAGTTCAGACAATAAGCGCCGGGTGCGTCCAGCGTCGTGGCCAAACCGAAAAACGCCAACGTCGTGCTTGCCTGGGCATCGTCGGCCGTCTGGATCAACGGCATTGGATCCGCCGGGTTTACAAACGCACTGCGCTTGCCACCCAACGGTTCGATCCAGGTATAGCAACGTCCCACACCGATCAGTGCAGTGTCGGATCGCAATCGAATCGGCCGTGAAATCTTATAAACGCCTTTCGGCAGGAAAACGATTCGGTTTTCGTCAACGGCGCGTTGAATGGCCTCCGTATCGTCGTTCCGGCCATCGCCCCGAGCCCCATACGGTGGTTCAGCCACATTGACCGCTCCCGGGGATTGCCATGACGGAAAAGATGATCGCCAAAGGTGGCGTGTCACCAAATCCTTCGGCGGACCATTCACCGAATCAACAAGTGCATGAATCGCCGACGACGATCGGTTACCATTCAAAATAACGGGCGTCCCGTATCGAAAGCCTGGCATCGGCGTCCAAGATCCCAGCGGCGGGGCCGGCAGTGCGGCAGCCAATTCCTGCACGTGAATCCAGCCATCTTGATCGGCTTTGAACAACGTCTCTTGGCCACTTTGCACCACAGTCGATGCACCACGTACATACACGTCATGCAATGTCACCGCCGCTCGTGCGTCGATCACCACATTCTCGCCGGGCTTCTTAAAGTCAACCGTGGAATCGACCATCGAAAGTTGGCCATGGTGTGGCGTTTTTTGGCGTGTGACAATCACGGGACCGTGGCCATTGGTTTCGATCCGGCACCCGACCACCGTCAAAGCCTGACGCGAGCCATTCACAATAGCGGCTTGCTCTTGATCGATCAGGGTGATCCCGGCCAGGGTGGGCGCGGGTTGCGTCTCGGAGTAATCAATTCCGACTTTTCCTCCGACCACGGTGATCCCGAAGTGGGATCCTCCCGACCCCGCGCCGCCTTCCAACCCGGTCAATCCGCCTCGTGCGTCGATGGTACAGTCTTGAATACTGGATCCTTGTGCGGCGCGATGGCGGATGGCGACGGCCCCCGGATTCCCCTGACCGACACTGACATCGATTCCGATCATCATTTGGTTCATGTTGATGTTCGGCTGCAACGCGCTGGTCGGTTGCTCTCGACCACTTCCGAACGCCCAAAACCGAACCACGTGCTTGGGACGAGTCGGGTCATCATATCCGGCGCTATGATCGGCAAGTCGGATCATTGGACGTTCCGCTGTCGACCGATCGCCGACCAAGATGCATGGTAAATCGCGTGTATTGCGAAGCTTGCCGATGTCGGGATCCCAACGTCCGTGCAGGCATCGCAGTGTGTCGCTGACGACGTAGGTGCCCTTTGGAAAATAGGTCACCATTTGTGCGTCACGAGCGAACAAGATCGCGCGCTGAATTGCTTTGGTGCTGTCGCCTTTACCCGTCGGATCGGCACCAAAGGGAGGTGCGGTGACGTCAATCATCCCCAACGACGAAAGAGGCTGACTGGCTAACACACGATCGGGATCTTCCGCCGACCTTGCATCCGCCCCCATGACACCGACGAGAAGGATGCAGACCGAGAGTCGCAAGATGGGGTGGGCCATATCAATTTCTCATGCGAATTTGCGGGCAACGTCACAATGGATGTCACAAGAAGGTTTCCGGTGCAGTGTAACGGTGAAGACGCCCGCACAACGCAACGAAAACTTGATGCAGGCCGCCGTGAAGCCGAGGAGACAGTGTCTGCGGCACTTCACCGCAGCAAGCATGGTGGGGTGACCACCTTTCACCGATTTCTACAGTCACCGGAAAACGAATCGATTGAATTGGCGCCATGACCAGAACAGCCAATCGAAATCATGCCAGCAACATTTCAGAAGCCGACGACAACGTCAGCGAATCTCCAGCAAAGGATCGCCCAGAACATCCATCCGAGGCTGGATCCCCAAACCAGGTCGGTCCGACGCCTTCATCCAACCACTCATCCGCTGGGGTGCTCCATCCGCGGTACAGACGGTGACATAGCTGTTGAAATCGGTACTGGTGAATCGAAAGGCTTCGGGGGTGCTGTGGGCAAAGTGCGCGATCGCGGCCGTGGCAATGTCTCCGCCCCAGCTGTCTTCCAAAGTCATTGCGATTCCCATCGCGACGCACAAATCTCTCGCCTGCTTTGCCTTGGTAAGGCCACCCAACTTACTGATTTTTAGATTCACCACGTCCATTGCCAGATCAGATTTGGCGCGCAACAGCATCCCAAGACTGTCAATGTTTTCATCCAGCACGAACGGATGATCCGTCCCACGTCGAATCGCCAAACATTCCTCATAGGTCTCGCAGGGTTGTTCGATATAGACGTCCAAGTTCTTTGTCGCCCGAACCACCCGCATCGCTTCATGCTGCGTCCAACCGGTGTTGGCATCAGCGATCAGTCGATGCGACGCGGGCAGGATATCACGAGCCGCATGAATGCGTTCGATGTCGGTGTCGGGATCACCACCGACCTTCAACTGAAATCGTGTGTATCCTTCGTCGCGATAGCGCGTGATCTTCGCCGCCATCTCGTCAGCCGACTGTTGGGAAATGGCCCGGTACAACCGTACCGCGTCGCCATGGCGTCCCCCCATCAGCGTGCAAACGGGCAAGCCACTGGTTTTGCCCAATAAATCCCAACAAGCGATATCGATTCCTGATTTCACATATGGGTGCCCACGCAACACCGAATCCATCCGCAGGTTCAGCGCACCGAGTTCACGTGGGTCGCATCCGATCAAGCGAGGACCGATTTCGCGAAGCCCCGTCCGCACACCTGCGGCAAACGCGGGCAGGTAAGCTGGTCCCAACGGACAGACTTCGCCAAAGCCCACGGTCCCGTCGTCCGTTTCGACCGCAACGATGGTGCTGTCAAACACCGAAACGGACTTTCCGCCCGACCAATTGTATGAGCCTTCGATCAAGGGAAGATCGACTTGATAGGCGCGGATGCATGCAATCTTCATCGCGGTTTCCACTGGGATCGTTCAAAGAGGTCACATCGTACCCGCCGAAGGCAAACCTGTTCGATCCGGCGATCGATATTTCCAATGGATGGCCCCCTTGAAACTGCATCACCGATCGGCCGTTGAGGTAGACTGACGACTTGAATCATTCAAGACACCAGCGATGCCATGGCTCACTCAACAATCCCGGTTTCCGCCGACGCGTTTGTCATCCGCGTTGACCATCTTGACCGACGATCCCACGCAACGACGCTCTGGTGGGCACGGATTGCCTTGGCGATTGTCGTTGTCTGCATCCGGGGACCTGTCGCCATTGCAGATGAAGCTTCGCGTCCAAACATTCTGGTCATCCTGGCCGATGACTTGGGATACGGTGATGTCGGCTGTTACAACCCAGAATCGAACATCCCGACGCCGAACATCGATGCGTTGGCCCGCCGCGGCATCAGGATGACCGATGCCCATAGCCCATGCACGGTTTGCACGCCGACTCGATACAGCTTGATGACCGGCCAAATGGCATTCCGAATTCCCAATGGCGGACGTGTCTTCAGCGGCGCAGGTGGTCCGTCTCTGATTGCAAGTGATCGTTTGACCTTACCCGGCATGCTTCAACAAAACGGTTATGCCACCGCCTGTTTTGGAAAATGGCACATTGGCCTGACGTTCTACGACGAACAGGGTGAACCGATCCATCGCGGCGGACTTCCCGACGTACAACGAATTGACTATTCGCGTCGCATCGACGGTGGGCCGATCGATTGCGGCTTTGACCAATTTTTTGGTACCGCTTGTTGCCCGACAACCGATTGGCTGTACGCGTTCATCGATGGTGATCGAATCCCCACACCGCCGACCGGCCTATTGGATCGATCGACGTTGCCCAAGCATCCCTATGCCAACGACAACCGACGTGGAATGCAGGCGCCGGACTTTGATTTGGAAACGGTTGACTTGGTTTTTCTGGAAAAGAGTCGGCAGTTTCTACACGATCATGTTCGACGCCATCCCGACCAGCCATTCTTCTTGTTGCACAGCACACAAGCGGTTCATCTTCCATCGTTTCCGGCACCCGCGTTTCAAGGTCAAACCGATCCGGGTCCGCACGGTGATTTCATTGCCCAACTGGACCACATCGTCGGCGAATTGACCGACACGTTGGACGAATTGGGCATCGCCGAAAACACGTTGCTGATCTTCACCAGTGACAATGGTCCAGAAGTCCCCACCGTGTTCCACATGCGAAACGATCACCAACACGACGGCGCACGACCTTGGCGTGGCGTCAAGCGGGACAATTGGGAAGGCGGCCATCGCGTGCCGTTCATTGCGACTTGGCCGGGCAGCATTCGCCCAGGGACGACCTCCGATGCCTTGATTTCACTGTGCGACGTGTTTGCAACCGCAGCGAAAACACTTGATGTCGACCTGCCTGATGACGCGGCGGAAGACAGCTACAGCTTGATCCCTGTTTTCCAGGAACGTTTGTCCGGCCCATTGCGTCCGTATCTTTTGCAGCAAGGATTCGGCGGCACTCGCTGGCTGGCAATCCGACAAGGCAAATGGAAGTACTTGGATCATAAAGGATCCGGGGGCAACAACTATGAAAAGCACCGACAATTGAAATTGTTCGCTTTGCCCGATCACGCACCGGATACGCCAGGACAACTGTACGATTTGGAAGCCGACCCAGGCGAAACGTTCAATCTGGTCGAACAACATCCGGACGTCGCCGCAAGACTACGCGATCAACTACATGAATCGGTTCAGTCCGGACGCAGCCGTCCCGCCAAAACAGCGAACAGTTCCGCGCAATGAGCTTTCTTTCTTCAACTTTCTTCGAGACCGCGATGCGACCTGAATCCAAATCCCGCTGTCTGATTGTCTGTGTCCTATTGCTGGGTGTCGCCACCCTGCGATCCACCGCGGCCGCGGAGACGGACTCGCCACCATTGAATTTTGTCGTCTTACTGGTCGATGACCTCGGCTTCATGGACATCGGCGCGAACAATCCGAATTGCTTCTACGAAACGCCCAACATCGATCGCTTTTCCGATTCCGCGATGCGTTTCACCAACGGCTATGCAGCGAATCCGGTTTGTTCGCCGACGCGGTTCAGTATGATGACGGGGCGTTATCCGACGCGCGCTCAGGCAACCAATTTCTTCTCGGGAAAACGCGAAGGCACGTTTCGCCCGGCACCGTTGAACGACAAGATGCCGCTGGAAGAAGTGACGATCGCGGAAGTGTTGAAGCCCAAGGGATACCAAACCTTCTTTGCCGGCAAATGGCATCTCGGTCCCGATCCGAATTTCTACCCGCCGGCCCAAGGTTTCGATGTAAACATGGGCGGCTATCACCGTGGTGGCCCCTACACAGGCAAGAAGTACTTTTCGCCTTTTCAAAATCCGGAATTGAAACCTGACAGTCCGCCGGGTGACCATTTGCCCGATCGTCTGGCTCGTGAAACCGCTGCCTTTATCAAACAGAACGCGGACCAACCCTTCTTGGCATACTTGGCCTTCTATTCCGTCCATACGCCATTGATGGGACGCCCCGATTTGGTGAAGAAATATCAAGCGAAAGCGGTGGAGATCGAAGGCGAAGAGTTTGCCGATGAAGAACAGGTCTTCGGCGACCGTCCCCGCAAGGTTCGCATCCTGCAAAAGCATGCCGTTTATGCCGCCATGGTCGAAGCCATGGATCAGGCGGTCGGCGAGGTCTTGGACCAGATCGACGCCGCTGGAATCGCCGATCACACCGTCGTCGTTCTGACATCCGACAACGGCGGGTTGTCCACATCGGAAGGTTCGCCCACCAGCAATCTGCCGCTGCGTGGTGGGAAAGGATGGGTCTATGAAGGTGGCATTCGTGAACCGTGGATCATTCGGTACCCCGGTGTGACCCAACCCGGCAGCGTCAGCGACGAACCGATCTGTTCGATTGACTTGCTTCCGACCATTGCCGCCGCAGTAGACGCGACGCTGCCCCCGTCGATTGACGGGATCAACCTGGCTCCCGCCCTTCGCGGAAACTCATTGGATCGCGATGCACTTTTCTGGCACTACCCCCACTACAGCAATCAAGGCGGCTTTCCCGGCGGCGCGATCCGGATGGGCAATTACAAGCTGATCGAACGTTACGAAGACGGTCGTATTCACTTATACGATCTGTCCAAAGACGTGGGTGAAAAAAATGACCTGGCCGAAAACATGCCGGACAAGGCGGAACAGATGCGGCATCGGTTGCACGATTGGTACCAGGACGTGAACGCGCAATTCCTTCGGGAAAAGAACGGCCACCGACCTTGGGTCCCCAGCGAATGATCGCGATGATTCGCATCAGCGTTTGCCGCTGCGTCGTCTGCATTCCAACGACACGCGGGAACTCCGACCCGTTCCATCGCCCGCGTTGATGATCAGTGGTCCCCAGCGGTGGTTTCAAACACCCATTGCCGCGACGGTTCATCGCTGGGCAAGTTGAACGTCAATGCAAAGGTTCCCGTCGTTGGATCGCGGTCAACCTGCCACTGATCCACCCCCTGTGACGATAACTCAAACGGAACCTTTGATCCGTCGACGATCTGGTGCAATGAAAAATCCTTGATCGTTGAAAGGCCTTCGATCCGCACCGGAATGGGTCCGACACCGTCCTGATGCCGCCATCGAACGGTCGAATCGCTGGCTCGGATCACCACGGGATACGCTTGCAACAACTGACCACCAGACACATCCGTGGCGACCTCATGGTTCGTCGCTTCACGAAGTGTGGTTTCCCATGAAGAGGGATGAACATGAAGGTGTTCGCGAAACACTTCGTTGGGTCCGTAGTAGTCCTCAGCGTTTCTCGGCAAAGTGATCAGCTCAACCATCAATTCGACTTGATCACCGCTGCGAAAACCGGAAACCGGTTCCGGTGGCACCAACCGCAAATCCACGTTTGCCGGGCCTGACTGGTGCACCCGCACATCCAACGTCGGTCGCTGATAGACTTTGCCGCCCAAATTCGCGCGATAGCGGTGCACAATCAACGCTCGGTATCCATTGGGCTTGGTCTTCGCCGCGACGGAATACGCACCGGTCAACGCGACCCAATGCGGAGCCTCGCCGTTCCACTGAAATGAATCGATGATACGATCCCCCTTTGCCCTTCCGGCATCCACAGGGATCTGGCGAATCAATCCGCTGCGTTGTCCCACATCGACATATGGAGTCGCATAGTGATGCGTCCGACCGAGTGAAAAAAACGAAACATCATCGGCGGACACCTCTTGGTGAAACTGATAACGCAGCGTTTGAAACGTACGTGCATAGTCGTCGGCCCGTGCAACTTGAACATCGGCGGAAAATGAGACCTGCTGATCTGTTCCATAGAAACCGGTTTGCAGCATGCGAGGCATACACGGTCCGTGTGACAGATAAGCGGTCTTTACCCCGCGCGGATGAAACTTTTGACCGGTCACATTCCTGATGTCCAGCCAATCACCACCCCACCCTGCTTCGGTCCAAGACCATTTCCGCCCATCGATGCCATCGCGAGCCATCAGCATGCGGATATCCGTGATCGCACAATCAACCAGACTGCGATCGCTGTCAAAGCAGATGGTTTCGCCCCAGCACCCAATTGCAAACTGATCCCATCGTCCATGACCGCCATACCCGACAAGACTTAGCTGTGCGTGACTGGCACTGGGCAGTGCCCCGTAGAAGCCATAGGCCAATCGCAAACGATAGGTTGCCGTCTGTCGCGGAAGCATGGCGAACACAATGGCATAGCTTCCCTTCGGTTCGTAGTGCCAATTCTTACTCAGCTGAACAGGAATCCCGGTCGGTCGCCCCCGCGAATCGCATAAGACAGGGGCGATGCCCGTGATGTTGGCCGGCGATGACAAATGCAGCATGAACGGAACGGTGTCATCAACGGCTGCAATTGAATCCGTCTTTGACCGCGGAGTCACTGAGATCTCGAACTCGTCGAAGCCCCGATTGGGCTGATAACCGGTCTGAAACGGTCGACGCAAACGCCCAAACTTGACCGCATGACAAGCGTAATCATCATCGGGGCGGGCAACTTGCTGCTGTCCGTCATGAGCCATCACGGCGATATCGACCTCGGCCGTAGATGCATGCTCTTTGTCGAAATGGCAAACCATCCGAACCCGCTGCTCACCATCCTCTTCTGCTTTGACTTCGAATGATTCCGCTGCGGACCATTCCCCCATCGCACTTCTCAGGTGCAAAGACATGTCCACTGTTTTCTCGGACGGCAAGCCTTCGGCAATCAGAGTGAACACCAATCGGTCCGGCCATGCCACGATGTCCAAGCGGCTTTCGACATCCAAACGTCGCCCTGAAGCATCCAAAATTTCAAGCCCCAGAAAATCGAAGTGCTGGACGAATCTTCCGGATTCCCACAATCGCACATCGGCCAACCGCTTGAGGTCGCCTCGCGTCCCGGCGGCACAACGCTTGGCGGTATAGCTCCGACCATCGACAACCATCTGAAGCGTCAGCGACGCGGCAGGTATCGCGGCCCAGTCAGTGCACTCGGTTTCCAACGCCGCCTGATAACCGGGCATGGGTGTCGATGGACCCAGCCTAGGTTGCGACATCTGCTCAACATCCAACGCAAATTCGAACCGATCCGTTTGAATCTGAAACACATCGGGGCTCGAATCATCCTGGTTCTTTCGCCAACCGTTCTTCCAAGTTGCGAATGAATAGTGATCCGACGCGGATGCGGACGCCATGCATCCACCGATCATTGCGACAAAGGCCAGCCCAAACACAACACCGGGAAGCTGTCTGGATGTCGTTCTCCCGAAACCGTGGTGATGTAAAAAGTTCATGTGCGTCATTGTGTTCCAGTCACACCGTCGGACCGTTTTCTGCCGAGTCTTGGACCACGCGGCTTCCCCGCAATTGGCGGGAAAGAACATCCCATTCCGACGGCATTTTCCAAAGTACAGTCCGCCGCGGCTTGGTCGCCGGCGATCAAAGCGTCAATGGTCGCACCCCCAGTCCCCGACGTCCAGCAACCGCCCATCATCTGGCTTGGGTCAAAAAGAAGCAGCACAGCGGATCGTCAATTGTTTACAATCTGAAGGTGCGTCGTGGATGCGACGCCCGGCATGAAATATCCGACGAAGCTTCGGCCGCCCCCCCTCCACCAAGCGTCATCCCTCCAAGCAATTCGCCATGATACGTCCCCCTCTGCCCTTCTTCGCACTTCTGGCCGCCCTGGTATTGTTGTCCGATTCGGCCCCGGCCCAACAAACGGCATCGCAGGCCGATTCCGTCGTCCAACCGAACGTGCTTTGGATTCTGACCGACGACCAGCGATACGATTCTATCCGTGCTTTCAATCAAATGCTGCACGGTCGTGACATGAGCGAACTGGGTTATGTCGAATCACCCAACGTCGATCGCTTGGCGGCAATGGGCACGACGTTCATCAATACCTATTGCCAAGCCCAAGGCTGCGCACCGTCACGTGCGTCGATGCACTTCGGACGTTACCCATTCCGTTCGGGCGTCTATGAATTTGAATATCACAACAACAACGCCCCACACTACAAACCAACCCTTCCCGAACAAATGGCATCGTTGGGATACCAGACGACACACATCGGGAAACTGGGCGTCCGGCTGAAAACGGTCACAGGCAATCGGGTTCAACCCCATCCGATCTATCAAACGGACCTAAATTTCAAGCAACTGCACCGCGACGGGTTGACCGGTTGGGGGAAAGACTGGTTCTACGAAATCGACGGCATCAAGCTGGATCCACCCATCAAACAATTGCGTTTCTTTGTGACCCCGGATGGCGAGTTCGAATATGCATCTTTGGAACTGGAAAAACGGTTCCCCAAGTATGCCGGATCGGCCGAGATGACGATGAAGAAGTACGACTTGCTGCGTCACTTCACGCCGACCAAACCACCAGCCCCCGACAACGGATCGATTCTGTCGGGTGTCAGTTCACAACCGGCTGGCAAAACACGTGATGGTTGGTATGCGTCGTTGTTTGGCGAATACCTAAAAAGCGAACAACAACCATTCCCCGTTGGATCACAAACGTTTGATGGCGTGGATCCCACCAAGCCGCTGTTCTGTCACATCGGATTTGACTTTCCTCACACTCCCGTGTTGCCCCCGGGCGACTATCGCGAACGCTTCCAACAGCACATTTACAAGGTTCCCCAGTTCAGCGAAAGCGAACTGGAATCGATGCCGAAACAGATGCAGAAGCAAGTCAAAGCCGGCTATTCGGATCACTTCACCGATGCTCAGAAACAGGCGATGATCCAAGACTACTTTGCGTTCTGTGCCTACGGCGATTCGTTGGTCGGCCAGGCAACCGACGATTTCATTCGGTACAGCAATGATCATCAACAACCGTGGGTGATCGTTTACGTCTGCGGCGATCACGGCTGGAAACTCAATGACCACGGATCGGTCAGCAAGTTCACGCCGTGGGATATCGATGCCCACAACCCGATCATCGTGGCCGCGTCGGACAAACAGGCATTCCCGGCTGGCAAAGTGGTCACGGACTTCACCGAGTTTGTCGATATCGCACCGACCATTCTCGCCGCGGCCGGTGCCGATCTTTCCACCGAACGCTTTGATCATTTGGACGGTTACGATTTGGCCAAGGTCACCTCCGGTGATGCACCAGCGCGAGACTACGTCGTGGGTGAAAGCCATGCGGTCACCGGCCCTCGCGCGTTCATTCGGACCAAAGAATACGTGTTGTCGCTGCAGACCCGCCCCGACAAACGCCGTGGCGTCGACATGCAATGGGCAATGAAGGCTGATTACGCGGACCTGGACCCGGGTTTGTATCACATGCCCAGCGATCCTCATGAGATCCACAACTTGGCATTCGACGATGACTATCGGCAGGTCGCCCAAAAACTGAAAGACAAACTGTTACGCATCGTCCTTGGCGACGGACGCGTCGAAGTCGAATGGGGGCCAAAGGCTGACGGTACCAAGATCCATCGCAGCTCATTCGCGACCGGAGCCCACGACGGAAAACTGGAACTGTAGCGTTCCTTCTTCCAGCGGCTCGGTCGCATCACGGATCATCCGGCCGGGCCCTAACTCTACCCCCCCCTCATCAATGCACGCCCCGTGTCGACAGACGCGGGCCTGCGGATCACCGTTCCCTCGATCCCCATCAAGTTTGAATGTTGACATCCTTCGCCCAACTACGCCTGGCCGTGATGCTTGTGTCGGCGGCATGCCTGGCCACCATCTGTCCCGTGCATGGCCAGCAACTAAGCCAAGAAGGCTTAGCACAACAAGCAACGCATCATTTTCTGTTTGACGACTTTGCCAAAGACCGCCAAACCACGTTCACCGGTAATGGGCGTGACCGTGGATTGAAAGAGCTGACAATTCTGACCGAAACGCACCAGATCGGCGACGGTGACGAAATCCTGTTGCCCGAGGGTGCCGAACGGATCGCCGGACTGTTTCGCCACTTTGCGTTTCACGGTGAAAACCTGCACCGTATCGCCGAAGTCCGGGTGTTCCCGTTCTCGCCCGACAAAGCTCCCCCGCGTAGCAAGCAAGTCGAAGACTTTTATCGCGTTCAAATGCCGTCGATTCCGTTGATGGACTCAACACCATCGCGAATGAAGATGCGGTTTCTGATGAAGCAAAAGAATGAAACCTGTCGCATTGACGACTTGGTTTTCATTGCCCAAAAAGCGATCCCACCACAGTTTGACACGATCCCCTATCGCGACCTGGGATCAGAATTCCCGCGTGATCGGGTGGAAATCCAATTGGACACCGATCACGAATTGTCCGTTGGTGGAACCAGCCGTCTGCAACGCGATCGATGGTTCCGGATGCATGAAACACCTGGAACCGTCGATGCCACGTTTGAAAACTGGGCCGCCCAACGCGGATTCCTGACCGGTCGCGGTGCGTTCAAGTTCAATCCGGGACTGACCCGAAGCTGGGGCGGATCCGAAGTGTTGCAGGAAAGCAAAACACAGCCCGGCGCCGCTGACATGAGCTTCTTTGATCGATACGACGCCGGCGTTCGTTTGCGAAAGGCAATCCCGCTGTACCAAGAAAAGCCGTTCGCATGCTGTTTCAACGACTGGCCTGATTTCATGTCCGTGCCCCTGGTCGGACGTGGCACACCTCAAGTGGAACACTTTGACGACGCCGCGGAATTGGCGGCCGCTCTGGTCGCCGAACAGATCAAGGATGCCGGTTACAGCGCCCATTGGTGGGAAGTCAAAAACGAAAGCAGCGTCCAATCCGAATGGGCCCATCACTGGCAGGAAAGCAAAGGCATCGACGGCTGGGGGTTGCTTGCCGATTTTCACAATCGAGTCGCGGAAGCCGTCCATCAGCGTTCGCCCGAAACCCAAGTCGGCGGTCCATCATCCGCCTACATGCAACTGCAAGTCAAAGACTTTGATCTGTATCGCAACCAAGCCCGGTTTATCGAAGAAACGCGCGGCCACATTGACTTCTTCTCGCATCACTTTTACGAGAACGCGTTGATGCTCGGTGCTCACGAGCGTCGTGGGCTGGGCTATTCGAACTACCTGTTGGGCCGATACGAAGCCATTTTGGACATGCTTCGTGCGCACATGCACAAAGTCGACAATGTGTTGCCGATCCTGATCACCGAATGTGGATCGCTGCAAAACGGTCGCCAGCCATCGGACAATTGGCTTCGGCTTTACGCCTGGAACGCCTATCTGAATAAGTCGATGCAGCGTCCCGATCAGATCGACTTGTTTGTTCCGTTTATCTTCTTGCACATGTCGTGGAACCCCAACAGCGGCGACGCCGCGTTCACACCTAAAACCGATCGCGACCGCCACCGAACGATCGAAGATTTTGATCGCACAACGGTTTCACACTACTTCGATCTGTGGAGCGACTTTGACGGGAACCGGCTGCCGGTCGACTTCCAACGCGATTGGCTGGACGTGGTTGCCGTGCATGACGGTGAACGTATCTCTTTGGCGGTGACCAACATGGGTGGACGACAAATCGCCATCGATCTTTCCGATGTTGCCCAACGCGTCGGTGCAAGTGCTGCGACACAGACTCGGCTGAATTACCATCGTGGCCAAGTCGTCTTTGAACCGGAACATTCCGTGGACGCGTCGAAGATCCCCGTCGATGTCAACGAAACCACTGTGATTCGGCTTTTGTTGCCCCAGCCGCTTACCCCCGCAGGAACACTGGTAATGGATCGAAATTATGCCCATGCGACGGCGATCAAAAGCGACGGCCAATCCAAGACCTTCCGAATCAACGTTACCGACGCGGCGCACGTCAAACACGCCAAACTGATTGTCGGTGTGCATCGAAGCGGCGGCATCACGGAACCCTTGGCCGTTCAAATCAATGGCACGCCGGTTTCAATTGATACCGGCGACGCTGATGAATTCTCCGAGTTCTTCGCACCATTGGACGCAGCCATTCTTCCATCGTTGATACAGCAAGAAAACCAGATCGACATTGTCGCCCAACCCGGGACGACGATCACATCCGTCCAGTTGCAAACGTTACGCGACGCAGACTAGTCACCGTACGGCGACAACGCTTTTCCGAACGCCTTGGTGTCGCACGGTTGCAAGATTACCGACGCGCACCAAGGCATCGTTCGTTCAGCACGGCAGCATCGCTATGTTCTTTCAGGTTTGACGTTCGCGTTCCAGCAACCATCTCTTACGCCACACCCCACCGGCGTACCCATTCAGTTTCCCATCAGCGCGAACGACGCGATGACAGGGAACCAAAATCGCCAATCGATTCTGGCCATTGGCGCGTCCCACGGCTCGCTGGGCACCAGGCTTTCCGACTCGACTGGCCAGTTCTTGGTAACTGATGGTCGCACCAGGAGGGATCGAACACAGTTGCTCCCAAACCGCACGCTGAAATTCCGTGCCCCGAAGTTCGTACGGGACGGTGAACTTGCTACGGTGGCCACAGAAGTACTCCTGCAACTGTTCTTCCGCTTGCCTAATCAACGAGTTGGACTCAACACGAAAGTCGGCACAAAACAACGTCTGTGTGTTCTGCAAATGTGCTTCCAACGTTTCTTGATCGGCAAACTCCAACAGAATCAACCGCTGTGGGTCAGCGGCCACCACCATCGGTCCCAAAGGGGTCGTGATCCGAGCCAGGGAAGCCGGCACAGCGATTCGGCCACGTGCCGGCGGGCGACCTTGGGCCCAGCGTTGAAGCATCGCGTCGGCCGATCGATCGTTCTGGTCTGTCTGCGTCAACAGTCCCTTTAGAACACATTGCCGGGGAACCGACGCAGGTTCGTGCATTCCCAACTTCGTCTCAGTCGGTTCGCCGTCCATCACTTCAGATTACCGTGATACAAGTACAAGGCACCGTAAGTCCAATTTCGCTTTGGCATCCCCGGAAAATTGGCCCGATCCATCATCAACGCGACATAGGGGGCCGGATACCCGGACGGAAGCGGAATCACGTTGGGCCAAATTCGAGTTCCATGATCGTCATTCCAGGGTGGACGATGAATCTGTAACTCCCCGACCGGCTTCAGATCAGGATAACTTCGAACATAGACCGTTCGATCGGCGCTGCCGAACAGGGCGAATCGCTTATCGCCGAATTGCTGGATCTGCGTGCCCGTGCTGTCGACTTCTACCGGACCGGCGATCCGCTGATAGCCATGATCCCAGTGATCGCTTTCCCACATGGCCGCCTTGTATCCACCTGCATTCTCGCACAACAGCAAACGCCATTTCCCATCGCGGCTATCGTACACACCGTGCGGATCTTCATGCGCACCGTCGATGCCAACCGGCCGCGCCTTCATGATCGAATATCCTTTGCGTGGGTCTCGATCTGAATGGACCGCAAGGATCGATTTGGATTCATTGCGGCCTTTGCTTCCGAACGCGCTGAAACCGGTCGTCCAACCACGCCATTGTCCCGTCGTTGAATCGCGAAACAAGTGCGACGCCAATTCGTTGCGCAACAGCCCATCCCCCATATCGAACACAATCAAGCCTTCGAAACGAAGATCGAATACGGATGGGTTCAGCGAAAACACGCCTTGGGCTGGATGCGGAAGCGCACGTCCGCGAATGGTGACGGTGAACCACAATCGCCCGTCATCCAATAAGGGGCGTCCCTGTTCGTCGGTGATGGCACGAATGTCCGCCTGACCGGTCCCCGGAGTGATCGCCGCGGTCACCCGTCGAATCTTGATCTCGGATGAATCCTTCAAATTGGCAGTGGCCATGAATTCGTACCGAAATGCTACAGCCTTGTCTCTTAGCTCCAGATGCTCCGAAAAATCGATGTACCCGATCAACCGGCTGCGACCAGATGTTTCAATGAACACGTTCGCGCCGACCGCCGCCATCTGGACCCTCAGAACACAGGATGCTTTCTTAATTTGGTGATCCTCTAGATTCCAGACATGGGACTGAACGTCGTTGCCATCAATGTGCGTCGTCCATCGCACCTGATTCGGCCGATCATTTTGAAACAGCAATTCGGCTTCCAAAAAATCAGTCGACCCTGAATCATCCAACCGGATTCCAACCGCCCCGTTTCCGATGATCGAAGCAATCTCCACTTCATAGGTCGCAAAAGGGTTGACACTACCGATCCATCGCCGCGTCAACGATCGTTCAGATTGTCCGGCCTTGACGATCAGGTGCCCAGATTCCAGCCTGCAAACCGCACGCTCACTTGCGGGAACGTTGTCCGGATGCATCAAATCCAGATCAATCGCTTTGGAAGGTGACAAACCAGCAAGTGGAATCGCCTGTTCGGAATCAAAAACCATTCGCCGCACCGCTTGCCGACGAAACTGGATCTGATCTGGCCGAATGTCTTGGCCAATCGCCATGCCGCCAACGATCAAGCCACCCAGCATCCAAATCGTGATCGTGCCAAGGGTTCTACGAGAAAAGTGTTCCGTGTGGGTCATCACAAGAAGTTCCGAACTAGACGCCGAGCAATTCAAGTACAATCAAAAACTTTACAATGGTGACGCTAAACACCTGCGGACCGATCGACCAGATCCCATCCGAACTTTCGACAGCGTCTCCGATCCCGCGGCCCAATCGCTACACATCATCGCGATTCGTTCCCCAAAATCTGGGCACGCCGATTCCTTCCCGAAGATGCCAGCGACCAGCACCGACGATGAACAAAGCATTTAATGTGAACAGATACAAAATCTGCCTCAGTATCGCAGTTTTCTTACTGGTTGCGGTATCCAAGCAAATCCAGGCGGCCCCAACCGTCGACCGCCCCAACGTCATCCTAATCTTCGCGGACGACCTTGGCCCGGGACTACTGGGATGTTACGGCCAACAGGTCATCCGCACGCCCAATATTGACCGCTTGGCGACCGAGGGTATCCGATTCACCAACTATTACGGCGGCGTCTACTGTGCTCCTTCACGCTGGACCCTGCTAACCGGCATGCATGACGGCCGCGTCGGCGGGTGGTCACAAACCCGCCCCGGCCTTCCCATCCAGCGTGATTCCGGACGCATCACACAGCAAGAATATGAACGGCGATTCGCGGCGCTGA
The DNA here is from genome assembly GCF_007752935.1 of Crateriforma conspicua. NCBI lineage: Bacteria > Pseudomonadati > Planctomycetota > Planctomycetia > Pirellulales > Pirellulaceae > Crateriforma > Crateriforma conspicua. The sequence goes on from NZ_CP036319.1 coordinate 6,793,847, forward strand.
AGGCCAACGCCAATCCCATCGCTGAGAACGAAGTCTTCTTAGCACAAATTGCGCAGCGTGCCGGATTCGAAACCGCACAGTTCGGCAAACTCGACCGTGGCTTTCTGACGTGGCACCAACGTGTCAAGCGATTTGGATGGGACTTCTACGAAGGCTACTTCGACCACCAGCGATGCCACGGCTTTTATCCACCCTATCTGTGGCGAAACGGCCAGCGATTCGAACTTCCGGGGAATACACGGGCGGACTGCGGAAAGACTTCCGAGAAAGGTGATGAACCGATCGGATACGGCGGCCAAACGTACTCACAAAACGTTTTCATTGAAGGCATCGTGAAGTTCATTCGCCAGAACCGTGACCGACCCTTCTTCCTCTATCACCCCACACAATTGCCACATGGTCCGGTTTCCATCCCGGAACTGCATCCTGATTTTGCTGACGCACCGAACCTTTCCTTGGCTGAAAAGAAATACGCGTCGATGGTGAAGATGCTTGACGATCACGTCGGACGGATCATGAATGAACTGAAGATTCAGGGCCTGGACAAAAACACCATCGTCTTCTTCACCTCGGACAACGGTCACGAACTCTACTACGGCCCCAAAGATGATTATCGCGCACAGCGATTGCCTGATGGCAAGCCAGCCAATCTGACCGACAGAAAATGGCGAACGTCTCGGTACGGTGATGTGTTCAACGGCGCCGGCGGACGCGCGGGTTTGAAACGGAGCGGTTACCAGGGCGGAATGCAATGCCCCATGATTGCGCGCTGGCCAGGAAAGATCGCCGCGGGTACCGAGACCTCTCTACTGTCATCACACTACGATTTTCTTCCCACTTTGGCGGATTTAGTGGGGCAGAATACGCCCGCCGGAAAAGATGGGATTTCGTTCTTGCCCACCTTGCTCGGGCAAGAACAAACCGAGCGACACGATCACATTTTTGTCTTCAATCGATTTGCCGCGATGGGAAGCAGCGCATTGATCGCAAGCGATGGCTTCAAACTGGTCGAAGCCCGACGCGATCAAGGCGTTTTTCAGCTGTACAACATCGGGGAAGACAACGAGGAGCGTTTCGACTTGGCGTCCCGATATCCCGACAAAGTCCAGCGAATGAAGAAGATCATGCAGCAAGAATCGAATTCTCCGCGTCCGGACTTGGCTCCGGCTCAGCCTTGAAGAACAACGTGTCGACGCCTTCAAATTTCCAATCTCACCACCGTCCGAAAGCTGCTGACAAACCATGCGTATTCCCTGCTCTGCTGGCGTTGTACTGACCGCCATCGCTTGCTTTATCCAGTGGGGGACCGGTTCGGTCGTTGCATTGGCGACCGATCAACGTCCCAACCTGATTTTTTTGATGGCCGATGATCAGTGCACTTACTCCCTGGGATGCTATGGCAACAACGATGTCCAAACACCGAATCTAGATCAGCTGGCACGTGATGGCATCGTGTTTGATAATCACTACGTCACCACGGCCATCTGCATGGCCAGTCGGGCAACCGTGATGACGGGGCGCTTTGAGTTCAAGACCGGATGCAATTTCACGCATGGTGACATGCGGCTTGACACTTGGAAAACGTCCTACCCGGTTCTGCTTCGCCGATCAGGCTATCGCACTGCATTTGCCGGAAAGATCGGCTTCGACGTCGCTGACCAACAGGGCGAACACCGATTGAAGCTGGCGAATGAATTCGATCGCTGGGGCGGTGGTCCGGGTCAGACGAGTTACAAAACCAAAGCGAATGCGTCCATGGCCGCCTATGCGGACAAGTATCCGCATTCAACACTGTCCTATGGCGCATTCGGTCGCGATTTCATTCAGAATTCCGCGATCTCCGGCCAGCCATTCTGTCTTTCCATCAGCTTCAAAGCACCACACAAGCCTGCCGAACCGGATCCGGCATTCGATGCGGTCTACCAAAACAATCGCTTCAGAAAACCCGATAACTTCGGTCGCGAGTACGGGACACATTTTTCCAAACAAAGCAAAACGGATCGCCAATACGAGCGTTTCTTTAGCTGGAATTATGCCGATGACTACGACGGCGTGATGGCCAAGTACCATCAACAGGTCTATGGAATTGATCAAGCCGTTGGGATGATTCGAAAAGCTTTGAAGCAGTGCAATGTCGACCACAACACGGTCATCATCTACACGTCAGACAATGGATTCCTCTGTGGGTCCCACGGCTATGGTTCCAAAGTCCTTCCCTACGAAGAATCATCACGCGTCCCATTGATCGTGTTCGATCCGCGGTCCCCGCGGTCAGGCCAAAACCGGCGTTGCGACGCGTTGACCGGAAATTGCGACTTCATGCCGACGTTGCTGACGCTTGCGGGCGTTCCCGTTCCGCAGGGAACCGACGGTGGCGATCTGATGGCTATTTATGAAGATCCTTCCCAATCCATCCATGAATCATTGCCACTAATCAACGTTTGGGGGAATCCGGCAACCCATTCACTGTCCGTAGTAACCAAAGATCATAAATACATCTTGTGGTCCTACGCCGGCGACGGATTCGAAGCATCAGAAGAGTTCTACGATACAGCAAACGATCCGCTGGAATTGGTCAACCTGGCCGGAAACAACCAGCAGATCGAAACGCTTCGCCTGATGCGTCGTCGATACGACGCATATGTCCGCCAGTGGGCCAAAGAATCGGTACCCTATAACGGCTATCCACGATATGCGACGGTGTTCGATCGCAATCTTCCCTGGAGCGAGAAAGCCGCATTGACGAAGCGATCGAAATCGCAGAAATGACGGTTGCCCAGTAGCCAACTCAAAGGCCCTCCAACGTGCGAGCGCATCAAGCGAACCACGAGCCTGTTCACCGCATCGATTGTTGACTGGCTTCGGGAATTTCAAAACGCTGAAGGAACGGCAAACGGGTGGCCCCGCCCTTCACAGGCCTTCCAATTTCGATTCCCCATCTGGGCGGACCACCGGCGTAGTCCATTTGGAAATCATCAGCACGATAGACCCCACCCGCCCAGGGTCCGCTAATCACACGATGAGTCTTGGTAAATCGAATTCTGTCAGCGGCGTACATGATAGAATTCGTAATCTCTTTGGGGCCCGTGGTCCCAATCATCGCCGCCACACCACCGCCTTGCGGCCAGACCAAAACTTCGTGATTGCCAGGTATGACTGGGTTCGCCGCGTGCTTCACGTAGGGACCTTGGGGATCCTTGGCGACTGCGACTCCCATTTGCGTTTGCCCGGGGCCTTTACCCAGCTGTCTGCCTTTGTAGTAAAGCCAGTACTTTCCTTCACGAGCGATCAGACATGCGTCGTCCACAAGATGGCTGTCAAAATCTTTTTTATGCTCACTGTTGGTCACGACGGGACCGTCACCCACACGCGACCACGGTCCATCCGGTGATTCAGACACGGCAACGCCGATTTTTGAATCCGGATTGAACCCCTTCTGAAATTTGCGAGATGTTCCCGTATAGAAAAGCCAGTACCGTCCTTCGGCTACTAAGATATTGGGCGTAAAGACACTGGCCCCGTCCCAGTCGCCAGGGGTTCCCTTTGCCAAGGCCTGGCCTTGTTCGGTCCAGTGAACACCATCCGAAGATGTCGCATACCAGACGGTTGCGTCGTAGCCAGGCGATATCTTCCCCCTGGAATACCACACATAATACGTGTCATCAACTCGGATGATATCGCTGGGGTCACGTCGCATCACATTGGGTGTCGCGCCGATCCCTTCGACGGCTCGGTGGGTCACCGAAACGGTCGGAAGTTCGGCGGAACCTGCGACAGCGGTTAGCGATACCAAAAAGTACACAAAGTTCGATACTAAGAATTTCATATTCGGCTCCTGGGCTGTCGCGTACGGGCTAAGGCTTCCTGGTCATCGTCGACGACGAAGCACCGCCGCAATCTTGCGACATCTCGCTGTCGACGCTCGGATAAATTATGCCTGAGCATCGCAAGGTCGATGGCTCTGGACTTTGTCTGGTTTATCGTTCTTGGGGATCCACCAACTCGATCATGCGCTGGTCGGTTCCCGTCACATCCACGTCACCCAACTCGCCACGAACTTCGTCCGCCCTCTGCTTCAATCGTGCCACGACGTCAGGGTAACGACTCGCCAGATCCTGCGTTTCGCCAACGTCCGCACGGAGATTGAACAGCCGATGCTCGTTCAACTCTACAAATCCGCGGCCTTTCATCTTCTTCTTTGACCAGAACGGTTGGTCCCTAGCCGTACGCGGCAAATGAAGTTTCCAGTTGCCTTCGCGGACGGCTTGTAAGTTGGTGCCGTTGTAGTAATACAACACCTTGTGAGGCGACTCGGTGGACTGCCCCAACAGAATCGGCAGAATGTGCTTCCCGTCGATCTTTCGATCCTCAGGCGGCATCACACCAGCCAGTCCACAGAACAGCGGTAACAGGTCCATGCTGGTCAAGGTCGTGTTCGACACCTGATCCGCCGGGATCATGCCCGGCCACCGAAAGATTCCCGGGACACGATGTCCGCCTTCCATCGTGCAGTACTTTCCGCCGTTTAACCCACCAGTGGACCCTGCGATGGTTGGACCATTGTCAGAAGTGAATACCACCAAGGTGTTTTCATCGATTCCGGCATCACGAATGGCCGCCATAATGCGACCAGTACTGTGATCTAGTTCTTGAACAAAATCGCCGTACTTTCCTTTTCCAGATTTCCCAACGAATCCAGCGCTTGGAAGTAAAGGTGAGTGCACGATGTGGTGCGAAACATAGATATAAAATGGTTGGTCTTTACAACGCTGAATGAACTGAATCACTTCGTCGGTGTAACGCTTCGTCAATTCTTCGCATGGTACATTGCGTTGTTCAACCTGCCGTCCACGATACAGTGTGTTGTAGTTGGGTCCACGCTGCTTCCCATAGTTACTGGGGATCCCCAGATGTTCGTCGAAACCCGCATCCAACGGATGGGAACCATCGACCTCCATCCCCAAATGCCATTTGCCCACCATCAACGTCCGATAGCCGGCCGGCTTCAATAGCTCGGGGATTGTCATCTCGTCGTCCGCAAGTCCATAGCGATCGTACTTCGATTCCGATTCATGCCTGGCGACCGGCATCCCACATCGCATGGGGTAGCGTCCTGTCAACAATGCTGCACGAGATGGGCTGCAAACGTTGGCCGGGACGAAAAAATCAGTACTTCGGAATCCCTGTTGTGCTACTGCATCGATGTTCGGGGTCTCGATCCCCCGAGAGTCATAGCAACTCAGGTCACCGAACCCGAGGTCGTCGGCGAAAATCACCACAAAGTTTGGCGGCCGTTTCGCCCCACCCGCCGACGAAACCGAGCTGGCACCAAACCCGATCGCCCAAAAAGCGATTGCGAATCCCATCATGATTCGCGGGGTCACCCCTGGGGATGCTGATATGCTGTGATATGACATGTTTACTGAAACTCGTTGATCTCGATTGCCCCCGATGGCGTCGACAACGGAACACCGGACACCAAACTTCTACCATTGCGTCCGAGAAGTTCACTGGTCCTGATCTGGCGTGCTTGTCGATTCCAGCAACCAGATATTTCGAAACTTGACGGGGGAACCGTGCTCCTGCAAAACAATGGGCGACATTGGCGTCTCTGAAAAGGCCGCGTACTTGTTCCGCCGCAGGGAAAGCTTGACGTCATCGTGGATCAGGGTGCTGTTCAGCCAGATGGATACCCGCGCCGCATCCTTTTCGGCCATAAATCCATTCCTGCCGATCTTCGCAGCACGGTAAAGCAGGTCAATGGTCTGCCAAACACCGGGCGGCCGGACGGCATTCACGTCGGGTTCGCGAATCTGATAGATCGCTCCGCAATCACCCAGACCCAACTTCTCTTTTCCAGAGCTGTTGAAGATCTGCAGTTCGTAAAGCGGACCAAAGAAGACACCGCTGTTTCCTGACCCTTCACCGGGCAACTGAAACTCCAGGTGCAATCGATAATCACCGAATGACTGCTTCGTACACAGAAACTGTTTACGACGTTTCCCATCGAACTCAAATTCGATTTGCATCGCATCGCCATCAACGATTTTCCACTGGATCTGCCGCTGGTTGTCATCCGGATTGATCCACTGGAAAGAAAATGGCTTCCATGCATCAAAGCTTGATCCGTCGAAAAGCACCACTGCCCCGCTAGGTGGTTGGAGCCCAGATGCCGAGCGCAGCCTAGGGTCCGCCAAATCCTCTGCTGAAAGCGACGAAATCGTCGATGCGATCAGACAGAACGCGAAACAAACAACCGCTGCGCCGATTGATCGGCAGCCGCAGTGTGTGCGAAGGCTTAGTGGAATCATCATCACGATCAGTGACCTTGCCGATTTTGAGAAACCCGGGGCGCGTTGAGCCACTGTTCAAGCTCTGATGCCAACGATGCGGCCAGGTCAGAGTGCTCCGCCAGCAAATTTTGTTGCTCGTTCGGGTCCGCCTGCACATCAAACAGCTCGACAGGCGTTCCATGATAAGCAAGCATTTTCCACCTCCCTCGCTTCACCACCTCGGTCGCATAGGGCTTGGGTTTGGGGTAGTGGCGTTGGATGTTTCGATAAAGGTCCAACTGCCAAAACACCGTCCCCCGTTGCTCCGCGGTCGGCGGGTCTTGGCCCATCATGTGTGATAACAGACTGAGTCCGTCCAGTGTTTCCTGATGATGTGATAGGTCGACTCCTGCCGCTTCACAGAAGGTGGGCAACAAATCATTGGTGTGACCAAAGGCATCAGATTGACCGGCCGGAATCTTCTCTGGCCACCGCACGATCATCGGCACACGCAGCCCGCCATCATGCAGATCCGTCTTTCCACCCTTCAAATCGCCGATGTGGCCTTCAAAGGCTGCCCCGTTGTCACTTGTGAACAACACCATCGTGTTGTCCGCGATTCCCAATTGATCAAGTTTGTCCATGATCGCACCGACCTTGCTATCCATGTGGGCGACCATGGATCGAAATCGGTGCTGGTCATCAGAAATTCCCTCTGCGGCAGTGGCGTTCCAATGCGGATCTGAGGCGGGCTCGTAGGGTTTGTGCGGTACCAACCACCACACATTCAGAAAGAATGGATTTGCGTCCTTGGCGAACTGTTCGATCATCTGAACCGCATAGTCACCATTGGAATCGGTAAAGTGCTTTGAATGATAGGGATCATTTTTGGAGATACGCCGACCATCGCGCATCAGCACCGTCCCCCCCTGTCGAAACAGTGTTTTGTCTCGCCCCATTTGGCCTCGCAACGGCTGCTGCTCGATTTGGGTTTGAAAGTGATCAAAACCGTGCTGACGCGGCCCTGGTTGATCTTTCAAACGTTTTCCCGTGTCATCCACATGCAATCCCCCCAGGTGCCACTTCCCCACATGCGCTGTGTGATAGCCCGCGCGTGACAACAGTTCGGCAATCGTGATCGCCGATTCGGGCAACCATCGATTGACATCGTTGAAGTGTTTCGTAATTCCAAAACGCAGGGGATACCGACCAGTCAACACGGAAGCACGCGTCGGTGAACAAACCGCGGATGCCGCGTAAAAGTGGGTGAACTTCCTTCCTTGTTCCGCCAAACGATCAATGTTTGGTGTCCGCACGGCGGGACTACCGAAACAAGAAAGGTCGCCGTATCCCAAATCGTCGGCCAACAGCAAGATGATATTGGGCCGCGACGAATCGGCACGCGAAACACCGGAATACCCCAAAACAATGACCAGCAGACACGCTGCCAAGCAAAAGCGTATCCTTTGATCTGATTCAAAATCGATCTTCATCTTCAATAGTTCACTTTCCCGCCTCGGACCGGCGCTTGTCGTTCGTTCTTCCACCACTGATCAGGACCTTCTGTTTCGATCTGCTCCCACACACGAAACAGAGCCTCCTTCATCTCTTCGGTTTTACCAGGATACCGATCCGACAGGTCATTTTCTTCTTTCCAATCTTCATCGATTTGATACAGCTGAAACTTTGTCAGCGTTTCATCACCCACCAGCTTCCAGTCACCAATTCGCATCGCGACCCGATCAGTGGGAGGTGACACATGGGTCCTCCAAAACAACGGAACCTTTCGCTGTACTGGCTGCCCCGCGAATGCGGGAAGCATGCTAACCCCATCGATCGTACGATCGTTTGGCAGCGGAATTCCCGCCACATCTAGCACAGTCGCAAAGATATCGGTCCCAATGACAGGAACATCGCTAACGGTACCGGGCTGAATCATACCTGGCCAACGCGCGATTCCCGGAACGCGAATCCCTCCTTCGTGATCACTTCGCTTGCCGCCTCGCAAGCCACCCGTTGTTCCACCAAACGCGGCAACCGGCCCGTTGTCTGACGAAAAGATTAGCAATGTGTCTTCTGCTACACCTTCTTCTTCCAGTGCGTTCATCAAGTCCCCGAGCGCAGCATCAAGCTGAGTGATGTTCCCCATGTAAGTGCTGTTTGCGTGACCCTGGTACAACTTCGAAAACCGCGGCGCAGTAGCGATCGGCGAATGCGGCTCGTGAAACCAAACCGACAGTGCGAATGGTTTTGCCTTGTCACGGATTCTCTTCAACCAATCGGTGGCCTCCTGAACAACCAACAACGAGGAAAACCCCTGGATCTCACCCACTGCATCTCCGTTGCGGACAAAGTTGGTCGGATTTTTGTGGCTGGGATCCGCATTGTTGTGGGTGGCCATCCAATAGTCGTACCCATGGTCGTCAGGCTGCGGATACTCTGCAGTGTTGAATTGTGGTCTTGAATTCAGATGCCATTTTCCAACATGGCATGTTTCGTAGCCCACCGCTTGCAGCAGTTTCGGATACGTCACCTCACTGGAACGCAAATGGGCTTCATGATTTCCGGACAGGTGGCGATAGACACCATTTCGATACGGAGTTCGCCCGGTCAGAATTGCCGCGCGCGATGGCGAACAAACCCCACACGCCGAATAGCATTGCGTGAACTTCACACCCTGCGATGCCAAGCGGTCAAGATTGGGTGTTTGAATCAGCTCATGACCATAGGTGGCGGAATCGCCCCATCCCATGTCGTCCGCTAGGACCACGACAATATTGGGCCGATTCGATCCCGCTTCGACTTCCTTGGCCGATGCGAACGTTGCCACCAGGAAACAGCCGATCACGATCACATCGATGCGCATCGTCTTGTCCTTATCGCGAAAAGAGCACTAAAGAAAACCATTGCCATGCGCACCATCAATCTAGACTCAGGGCGAACCCAACCACCATGGAGTCCGGCATTTCATCGGGCAAACGAATTGTCAGCCCGTTGATCGAACGCTCCCACCGAATGACTTCATCGCTGCCCAGCATCCTTATTCCGGTGATGGACTGATCCAATAGACCGTTACTGGAAAGCGTTTTGATCAAAATATCTTCCGTCGGACGCGCCAGCACAAATGCATACAATGTCGCGTCTTTCGTGGTGAAGCGTATATCTTGCTGAGAGAAGTCCCGTCGGTTCTCGCCCTGACGCCCGTCTTTGATCTTTAACGGACCCTCACCGAAGACCTTCCAGGGTCGTGTGCCGTAAATCCCTTGCCCATTGACTTTTAGAAAGTCACCGAATGCGGTCAAATATTCTGCTTGGCTTTCCGGGATAGTGCCATCACCCTTTAATGCGATGTTCAACATCACCACGCCGTTCTTGCTGATCGCGTCCACCGAATTACCAACCATGACCGGGATGCTCATCCGGTTTACAGCGGTCGCTCGATAGAACCATCCGCCTGATAAATCAGTCGCCCAAATCCATGGCTCCGGTTTGATCTCCCCTGCACCACCACGTTCCAGGTTGTATGTAAATGCCGATCGATCCACTTTCGCGTCTTTAAACGACAGCACGACGGTCTGCTTCCCGCCGTTTTGTCGTCGATCACGATTCAAGTAGTTTGTAAACAACTGGATCCCTAAACCGTTGCCCCCATCGATCTTCGGATACGGCGAATCGTTATTGAACATGTCCGGATCATATTTTTCGATAATCTCCCAACACCGGTCGTACCAATGCTGATTCCAGCTATCTTGCGTCGCATAGCCCTGCGGATCGTAGTCCATGTTGAACAAAGCCCACTCCGCGGTCCCAGGCGTTTGGTACTTCCTGGCATTCGCGAAAAAACGTGGTGACCAGTAGAGATGCGTCGACACGCCGAATTTAAGTCCATGCTTCCGTGCCGCAGCCTTCCATTCTTTCAAAGTATCTCGTCGCGGCCCCATCTTGACCGAATTCCATGGGTGTGAGGAGTCATACATGTCGAAGTTGTCGTGGTGACAGGCAACGGGCATGATGAACCTGGCCCCGTTTTCTTTGACGAACTGCACGATCGCATCGGGATCCCAACTCTCAGCCTTGAACAGCGGAATCAGGTCTTCGTAGCCAAACTCCTCCAACGGCCCGTATCGCTCAATGTGCCACTTTGTCAAAGTTTCACTCATGCCCATCTCTTCGTCGGCCATTCCATCAGGCGGTGGCGAATACATGCGACGCCCATAGTGCGATCCATCATTGGGCCGATTTTCGTCGGCGGCCGATGAGATTCCCCAATGGAACCAGACGCCGATTTTCCCGTCGACAAACCACTGTGGCACCTCGTAGTGCTCTGCTAGCGATTCCCAAGTCGGCTCGATTTCCTGGGCCGCGACTGAATCCGCCAAGATCCCAAAACTGAATACACAACAAAGAAGAAAGATATTTCGAATCATGTTTCGATCGTTATGAGAGGCTAGCGAAACTCAACCGGTCGGTTCATCGGACCGGTTTTGCGGCACGTTATTCAAACTCAACGGACAGTTCCTGAAAGGCAGTGTTTTCCCCTCCGCCAGTCGTCGTGATCGGTGCGACCGCCCAGACGATCCAGCGGAACTTTCCGAGCGTCGTTTCGTCGGACGAACGCAGTGACGCGGCGGTGAACTTTCCGATGGCTTGGCCTGACGTATCGATCTTCCCCAGCGGGACAAATTGACGGAGATCCCAACCCGGATCGGTCGAGGCGTCACTGCCAAACAGTGCGATACGTTGATGCCCACGAAAGCCACGCTGGTTGTGCGACCAACTCGTAATCGACGAAATGGAATGCACGGCCCCAAGATCCAACTTGTACGCCCCGTTGCGCACTCCGTTCTTGAAAACGGGTCCAAACCCTTCCTCTAGCTTGCCATCTGTCAATAAAGCCACCGGGTCGTTGCTCGTCATGTGATTCGTTGTGATCACCGCATCACAGACCTTTGGAACGAGTTTTTGAAAGCCTTCTGGGCTATTCGCCGTCTCGATCACAACCGATGTCCCCGGAAGATTTTGAATTTCCGATAGATCATGGCCTTCCAGATCGACTTTCCTTGTCCCCTTCAACGCTTCATCCGCGTCATTTTGAATGACATTGGGAACATGCTGGTTGCGGATGGTAACGATTTCAAATGCCCATGCGTATCGACTGATCCCAGAATCATCTGGCGGAACGATTCTCAACCCCTGGGGCGTCATGCTCCAGGACACATTCGCATCGGCACCGAGCAAACGCACCGACCGCACTTCATCGGACTTCCAGCCTGCGGTCCCCACGATCTTGAAAGGTTCCGAAGGTTCCTCCATCTTGATGGCATAAAGATTGTTCCCCTTCGTCGTAAATACCAGACGTTCGTCTCCTTGATCACTGACCTTCCAGTATCGCGAGCCATAGATTGCATCTCCATTAATTTTTAGCCACTGCCCCATCGCCCGAAGACGCTCGACCTGTTCGGGAACCAGCGTCCCATCACCCTTGGGTCCGATATTGATCAAAAAGTTCCCGTTCCGGCTGACCACCTCGACCAATTCATGGATGACGCTTTCAACCGTTCGATAACGATCCCCTTCCAAATATCCAAAGGAAGAACCGAACGTGGTGCAGCTTTGCCATTTCGGCCCGATCACCTTTAGCTTCAGGTTGTCCTTTTCCAAACATCCCACGCCGGCAGGCCAATTCGGATTGCCACCCTTGTTGTTGCAATACACTTGCTGCCCACGGTCCGCGGCGTCATTCATGAAATCAGTGATCATGCGACGCATCTGATCGTCGAGGTACTTGATTTCCGGCTTCATCCTCCCGCTACGAACTTGGTTCCCATCACGCGTGTAGATCGGAAAGTCATCAACCCACAACATATCTGGGTGATACTTTTCTTGGATCTCCTTCCACCTTGCAACGTAGTCGTCCACAAACGCCTTGCTGTAGGAAAACGGACCGTATAACGACGCAGCCTGGGGCATTCGCCGTATTTCTTCGGCAATATCCTCACGTGGCTCACTGTGAACGACATACTTCTCTTGTGCAAAGAACCCGGTGTGTCGCTCGCGATGATACGAGGGAGCGTATTTCAACCCATGTTGACGCAGCGCTTTGCCAAGATCACCAACCAAATCTCGCTTCGGCCCCATTTCGACAGCATTCCAGGGCGTCAGATCCGAATCCCAGTTTGCCCATCCGTCATGATGCTCTGCGGTGAAAACCACGTATTTTGCGCCGACTTCTTCAAAGAGCTGGGCCCATTGGTCTGGGTCCCACTTTTCCGCTTTGAACTCTGGGACAATGTCCTTGTATCCAAACTCCGGAGGTTTTTCCCCCCATCGTTCTTGCATGTAGGGGTAATAATGCCCTGGGTCCTCGTACAGCAACTTCGGAACATGTTCCGCATAGCCCCGACTTCCTTTGCGATAACCGACTTCACTGTAGGGTCCCCAATGGATAAAAATTCCAATTTTCCCATCGTCGAACCACTCTGGAACAGGCATTTTCTGTAACGCTTCCCAAGATCCATCGTACGGACGCTTCATCGGCCCCGTTGCAGCGACACCTGTCTTTGCCGCGTTCGAGACAACCAATTCGGATTTCGCATTCTTCTTGCGTTTGGGTTGCCAATTTGTCTTTTTCCAGAGATCAATTTCTGCGTCATTGGACTGCGGCTGACCTGGAGTACTGCGTCCCTTTGCGACGTAAGACTCAAGTAGCGTCAGGAGTTCCTTGGCTTTGTCCGGATACTGTTCGATAACATTGTGGCGTTCGCCGAAATCTTCGTTAATGCGGTAGAGTTGCATTTCCGGTAGACCGGCTTTGATCGCGGCCACTCCGACCGGAGCGGTCCAGCCACCCGAACCAGGCGCGAGCAGCAATTTCCAGCCACCCTGCCGAATCGAAAAGTGTCCCGCAATCGAATGATGCACCACCGATGTGCGTACATTTTTTCCCGGACGGTCCAACATTGCGTTCAGGAAGCTGATACTGTCTTCTGCCACGTCGTCCGATAGATCCACGGAGAAGTATTCAGCAAAGGTGGCCATGATGTCCGTCAAACAAACCAATTGATCTGATGTCGACGACGGTTTGATGACTCCGGGCCATCGAACGATGAATGGCACGCGGTGTCCGCCTTCCCATAGATCAGCTTTCGATCCCCGAAAATCGGCACTAGGAAAGTGACCTTGAGCCTGTAGATCCGGAATCTTTGCGATGCGTGAGGTTCCGTTGTCCGTGCTAAAAATGACAATCGTGTCGTCGCTTAGGTGATTGCGTTCCAAAGCCTTCAAGACTTCCGCCACCGCACCGTCCGTCTGCGCCACAAAATCGCTGTATGGCCCCATGCCGCCTTTGCCTTCCCATTCTGCGGCGGGCACGATCGGTGAATGCGGCGAATTTAAAGGAAGGTACAAAAAGAACGGCTTCCCAGATTCAGAATCCGACGCGTGCGCATCGATATACTGAACGACCTCTTCGGTTAATCTCGGCAACATCTCGACGACATCAATCTCTTCGATGATTCGGTCGTCGCGGACCAGGCTGCTCATCGATCTTGAATGATGAAAACCAAGAAATGTATCGAACCCGCGTGTGATAGGACCGTCAGGAATGTGCGTCCCGACGGGAACCGGAGCAGCGTATCGACTTTCGGCCTGATTGGGCTGGACGTTCTTCAGGCCCTCAGGAACTTGATAGTGATATTCCAGATGCCATTTTCCGAAAATGGCGGTTTGATATCCTTGTCGGCGAAACAGCGACGCAAGGGTGACACGATCATCTGCGATCAGTGGCTCTCCGCCACCGGTCAAGACGCCACGCTGCAAACGCGATCGCCAACTGTATCGCCCGGTCAGCAAGGAATACCGCGATGGCGAGCACACCGATGAACTGGTATGCGCATCGGTAAAGACTTTTCCCTCTGCCGCCAATTGATTCAAAGCGGGCGTCGGGATCTTACTGCGTTCCGGGTTCAGTGCTTCGATTTCCCCATAGCCCATATCATCTGCAAAGATGAAGACCACATTGGGCCGCGCGGTTGGCTCACCACAAATGCCTCCACCGGCACCGCAGTTCCCAAGAAGCACAAAAACCGCCAAAATCGCCGACTTATTCGTCATCTTCAAAGCGCCTTTACCTCGGTGAAGTAGGCACCGCCGGCTTCACCGTTTTCATCAAACAGATAGGTTGTCAATTCTGTGGGACCCGCCGGAAGACCCAGCTCAAAAACGACTTTCAAGCGATCCGATTTGACGGGCAACTCCTTGACCATGCCCGCAATTTCAATCCTCGCGAGTTCACCCACGACAGGCTTGTTCGTCTGCTTCGGAAATTGGCGAAGCGTGATCCGATAACGTCCGGCCTTCTTCACCCTCAGCATCCATGGCCCGGTGACCTTGGGCAATCGCTTGATTGCATTGAAATTCCAGGGCGGGTTTCCGCTGGCCATTCGCCAATCCTGGGAACAAAGTATCGTCGGATTCTCAGCATCACTTCCGATGTCAATCCTAACCGGCGTCAACCGGGGCGATATCGTATTCCAGTACTTTTGATACTTCGTTCGTAGTTTTGCGATGACATCAGGATGCATCTTTGCCAGATCCGTTCGCTGCGCAGGATCCGCCTGTATGTCAAAGAGGCGTTCACCGCCGGAATTCACCAGCCGCCAGCGTTCCGTCATCACAACGCTAAAGTGAAATGGCTGAGGCGGAAATTCCTTCGCATACGCTCCACCGAGGAACTGTTCCACCAGGTGGTCACGCGGCCATGGTTCGACAGAGCCCCGCAATAATGGAACCAGCGAAGTCCCATCGGTCCGGATATCGTCGGGTATTGGAATCCCGCACAGATCCGCCAGCGTGGGCAGCACATCAAGGTGCGCGGCCAAAGTATCGATATCCCTTCCTCCGACCAGCCTCCCTTTCGGCCAATGCATAAAAAATGGGACACGATGGCCACCGTCGTAAAGCGATGATTTCTTGCCTCGCATCCCGGCGTTGTATCCCCGACTTGGCTCCGAATCCAATCCGCGAAAACTCCCACCCGCGGCCGTCCCGTTGTCGGTCATGAAGATCAGTATCGTATTCTCATTCAAACCGAGCTCCACAAGCCGGTCTCGCAGTCGCCCCATATTGTGATCAATGTTGGCGATCATTCCGTAGAAATTCGCATTGGCAACGTCTTTTCGCCTCGCATAGGGCTCGGCCCACTTTTGGTCCACACGATAGGGTCCATGCGGTGCATTCGTTGCTAGATAGAGAAAAAACCGCTTGTCTTGGTTGTCTTCGATGAAGCGAAGCCCTTCTTGGAACCAAACATCCGTGCAATAGCCGTCGAACTTTTCAAAGTTACCGTTGCGTTCGTAGACATCGTCGAAATAGTCGTTGCCCCAATAATCCGATGCTTGCCCCACGCCACCACACCGGTGCCACACCACATGCTGGAAACCGCGGTCCTGCGGGCGATGCGGCGCGTTGTCGCCGAGATGCCATTTGCCAATCATCGCTGTGGCATAGCCTGCACTTGAAAACAAGTCACCGAGCGTCTTCTGATCCCGGTGCATCATCGTGCGTCCCGAACTGGTTCGAAACGCACCGGTGTACCCCGCATAGTTGCCAGTCATCAGCGATGCACGCGTCGGCGTGCAAAAGGGACTGACGTGGAAATCCGTGAAACGAATCGATTCGCGATACAGCGTATCGAGATTCGGCGTTTGAAGAATCGGATTGCCATGGCATGACAGATCGCCATAACCTTGGTCATCCGTCATGACGAGTATAACGTTCGGTGGGTCCATTGGGATACCCGCGCGGGCCGGAATACCGAGATGGGTCAGCAGCAGAAAGATGATCACGATCATTCGAGGCGCCATCACGTTCCTCAGTTTGCGAATACCAAAGTCATCCGATCAATGATCGGCTTAGATGGATTATCCGTGGAGTCCGTTAAACGCAGTTGGACCTGGAACCCGAAACCTGCTGGCAGTTCAGATGAATCCATTGTGGCGGGCGTTCTCTTAATTTGCTTTGAAAAGCCCGGGATGTAATCGTATCGCTCCTTCACTTCGTCCCAATCGGTCCATTGATCGATCACCTGATCATTGTTGGTGTCAACACCAACGCGTGCTTCCACCGTTTCAACCCAGGGACCAGGACTAACGAAATCCGTACTCTGTTGGGTGGCAAGATAAAACCGACCTTCGGCAAACGCGATATCCGGATCGGGGTGGCCGTTTCCGATGTTACCGCACCAGGTGAAGGGCTCATTGATCGAGGGTGCAGTGAACCAGCCCACGCTCATTTGATGACCGCCGACGGGATCGTAGTCTCCGAACAGATAGTACTGACCACCAACACAGATCGCCGCCCAATCACCGTAGGCCTCCTGCTCGGGATGGTGAATATCGTACTCCGCCACATTGGTCGGATAGTTTTCCGGGTCTTCCTTCATCCAATGAGGATGCTTGTATTTTCCGATCTTCCCAGTCGGATTGGTACGATGATCCACCGGCGGATCCATGAATCGGAAATCATCGATACCATTCGAACTGACCGCGTGGCCCGCCAGTGGCGAATCCCAGGAGCGTTTATTGGCACTAATCGGAGTCCAGTCTTCAATAATGACATGCATATTTCCTTCCAGGTCTCGGATGAACCCGGCATCACTTCCGTGTGACGGGTCCTTCACGGCAAGCCCCATATTCTTGCCCGGAACTCCATCGAACAGATCGTCGTCGACATAGACATGCGGATCCTGATCGTTCGGAAAGTCGTAATAGATGTAGGCTTTTCCGTCGACCCATTCGGCGCTGGTCACCCACTTCGAAAAGCCCTCGGTGACCGGACCATGGTGCACCCAATGCTTCATGTCGCGACTTTGCCAGGCGTGATATCCACCCCTTCCAGATTGCAGGCCTCCCGGCGCGTCATACTGATTCGGAAATGGCGTCGTCAACAAGGGTACATCAAACCCTTCCAGAGTTGCTGGTTGAGGCTTAATGGGTTGTGGCGGTACCTTGCCCTGCCCTTTCTTTCCTTTCGTTTTGGCAGCGCGGTAGCGACCAAACATCCAGTAGTCATTCGGCCCCACTGTCAACAGAACGAGAGCGTCGGCAAGGTTGGCAGGGCCAAGATTTTCGATCGGGTTCCAGTTTTGCCAAATCGGCGACTGTTCAATGCGAAGTGACCGGGCCGACAGTTTCTGGTCCGAGGTGTGGACGATGGTGCTGAGGCGTGCGAATTGTCCGGTGGGCGAAACGGACCCATCAGCTAAGGTAGCTCCTGATACCGTTTCGACACTGGTTGCCCAATCATCGGCGGTTTCAATGGCCCATTCGTTTGCTTTCGCGACCGAGGAAAACAACAGCGTCGCCAACAACATTAGCGGTAAAGTGATGCGTTTCATTTCGATGACGGTGGGGTGTGGTTCCACAAGGATTGCCAAAAGGCGGTTGGGAAGAACTATTGACGATGATCTACGAAAAACTGGACGGTACGACTCTCAATCGCCTTTCGAGACGGATCAATCTCCGCATCAACCATTCGCCAATTGTGCCCAGCATTCCGAACGATCATTATTTCTACAGGTGCGGAAACAGCCTCCGCACGCTCTTTTGTGTAATAGGCGTGCTTCACTGGAATGGTTGTATCCTTGTCCCCCTGAATCATTAACAAAGGAGGACTGTCACCCATCAAATAGTTCACCGGACTGATTTCACGGTACCGCTGCAACTTGATATCCAGCGATTCGGGTTTCGCTGCCACGGCATCGGAACCACCACTGGTCCCCAAAATGCGAGGCTCAAATCGATCTCGAAAGTCTGGTCGGTCATCATGATTGAATAGATCCATTCGCTCAAAATCGCAGGGACCGTACCAAGAGACACCCGCAATCAATTGGAAGGTCGTTGACGCGAGGACCGGATCGCCGGAAAGACTTTCTGGTGGGGAAAGCAACAGCATTTGTGCGATCTGGCCTCCCGCAGAATCGCCCATCACAAAAAACTCTCCCGCATCCAAACCCAGCGAATCTGAATGCTTTGCTAGATAGCGAACAGCATCCTTGCAGTCGATGACACAATCGCGCATGGCGACACCACTATCGGGCTTGCATAACCGATAGTCCACTGATGCGACGGCAAATCCGCGACCCACAAGATCCAGGAACACTTTCGCGAATGATCCTCGGGCGGCACCTTGTTTGCTTCCGGCGGCCCATCCGCCGCCATGGGTATAGATAATGACGGGACAACGATCGCTGGGATTCATTCCGGTGGGATAGTACAGATCCAACAACAGTTCCCGATTCCCAATGGTCTTGTAAACAACATCCAAGCTTCGCCGGCCACCGGTTTGCAAGTAGCCGGTTCGGTCGCTACCCAATTCCTGTACGGTCAAGCGGTCGTCTCCATCGGCGTCTAACTGTTGATACCGCTTCCAAGTACGAACACTTTCCGCCTTTTCGAAAGTGCCGTTTCCGTCGTTGTCAATCTTTCGCATCAGTCGCTTTGCCCGTGAAAGGGACTGGTCGCTTGGCGACGCTCCTGGCTCCTGGGCAATGACAATGGAAGACGTTGTTGCCAACAGAACCACCGCGACGAAAAGAGATGGATGTCGATTCATTGTTTGCCCTGGGGGGTCGTCCAACGGATGTCGGCTTTCCGATTCTTAATATCAACCATCACCGATGCATGCCGAAACTTTCTACGATACACACTGCCTTCACGCGATGCGGGGCCATCGGGCGGTCCCAAGGGACGATCGTATTCTGGAAACCATCGCATCCATCGATCACTTTCATTGGCCGAATAGCCTTCGTGGACTCGGAAGTAGCTATATCGTTCGGAACATACCAGAAAGATGGCCAAGGGATACACCAGTCCCTGGCGTGCCTGATCCATCGTTTGGACACTTGCATGAGCCTCGTCGATTCCCAAATCGTTTGAATCGGCTGCCTTCCGATTTGCCGTAGCAAGACCACATGTGAACGCGATAATTTTCCCTTGCCTCGCCGCTGTTTGGAATGCATCGATTCCTCGGGCAACGTATTGCTCGTAGTCCGCATCACCGACGTTGTGAAAGAAGTTTTCCAAGTACGAACCATCGAAATTTTTCAGATACTCCAACCCGGCATCATCAAAGCGTGCTCGCAGAAGATTGGCTAACATCAATTTCTCAGGACCGATTGCCTGCCGCGTTTCGCTTATCAGTTCGTGATAACCTGCAATGGTTTGTTGCTTCTTGGCTAGCCCGATTTCCTTGACAAGGTATGCCGGTTCAATGGCTTTGACGTTGCCGTCAAGAAAGACACCATCGATGTCTGGACTCTGCGTCATGGTGCGACATGAATTCGCCCACCATGATCGCAGTTCGGCATTGGACAGGTCGTACGCTTCGACGCGTCCGCGAACAAGACTGGTGCGACCGCTTCGATCGCGCAAAAACGCACCGGAGATTCTGCCCAATTGGTCATCAGCCTCATATCCGCCGTAGTGCACCATGACGTTGCGGTAATAAAGGATGGTCGCCTTGGGGTTGATCGCCTTCACCGCCCGAGCGGCGACTAGCGTCCCGGCCTCCACGGAACCATGATCCAAGTGGCCGTTGGCCTTTTCGAAGGTGATCAGCGGAAACTTGGACAAATACTGCACTTCGTGATCGGTAAATGATCTTGCTTTTCGAACGTGCATGTATCGCGGGATTCGATCCCAGCTGAACTGGGGATAGTTCAACGCCCGTTGCGATGGCACAGCACTGCCACCTGCGTCCGTTCCCCCGGACTCTTCCGCATGTCCCGATCGTAAACTTGTCAGTCCGATGCATAGCGACACCAAACCGATCTTAAGAAAAACTGGGCAAACCCAATCGTCACTTGATTTCATGGCAGGTCTCCGTCGAACAGTCCAGCTTTTGATCGATCAAAGGGTACGATTCCCAAAGCGTGGGCCGGCGACTCGGGACGAAATCGGAAATCGCCATTGTCAGGATCGACGAACAGCGGATCGACGGCCAGACTGTGGGCGTCGACGTTGTCCCGCTGTTGGCGTTCCAGCATCTGACGCCCCAGCGTTGGATCCGCCGCACAGTAATAAATGTTTCGATCAGTCTGCGCGTCCTTGGATCGCGCCAAAGTTCGGCCACGCCGATCTTCCGTTGCGTGTCCGTTTCCGGGTGGCAATTCATCGATGAACGTGCATTCGTCCGACGACGCGTAGAACACATTCCGCTGAATCACCGCGTCGACCATCGGGCCTTCACGCACGGCCAGATAGTAGCCGCGTGGCGGTGCGATCACGTCGGCAATAATGTTGTTCACGCAGCGATTATTCAATTTCAGAATGATCCCCTGCGACGTGCACTTATAGATCAGGTTCTCCGCGATCAGCGTATCAGTCTGCCCGCCGTCGGTTCGAATCGCCGCCTGCATGATCATCGGCGCCACCAGGTGATGAATGTAGTTTCCCCGAATGACGTTGCCGGAACCAGCGCCGCGAATGTAAATGGCATTGCCGTCGCCGAGCATCTCCATTGCGTGATGGATCTCATTGAATTCGATGCGATTGTCTCGGGTGTGCAAAAAGGGCAACACGTCTTCTCGCTGCGGAGACCTGGCCAAACCTTCCAGTTCATGCCACCGAATTGTTCTCCCAAGCTCTCGCCCGTGCTTCGCAAAGAAGTGTGCCATGCATCCAGAAACAATGATTCCCGTGTACGGCGTGTGATGCACCAGATTGTTCGCGATGCGATTATGGCCGCTTTGCCAGACCATGATTCCGGGGGAATGCGAATAGATCTGTCCTACATGGTGGATGCAATTATTAACAACCGAGTTGTCACGATTGACGTCCTTGGTTCCCGGACCATAGCCACACAACAGAATGCCGGCCCCACCAATGTTTTCAATCACGTTCCCCGACAGCGTGTTCTTTTGACCGTGCAGATCCACGCGGATCGCACCACCACCGCTGTGTTTGAAGTGGCATTGTTCAATGCGGCACTGCTGGGCCCCACGCAACCGAAACATTGCGGTGGCTTTGTCGTGCAGGTCCCAGTCATGCTGCAGCCCGGCATCGTCGGCTGCAACGGTATACCGCCGAGCGTGCATGAACGTCAGCCCGCGAAAACAGAGATTCCGAACCGGTTGATCGGCGGGGCCGTCTTTATCGACTTCTCCTTCGACACGAACCAGTTCCGCCAACTGCGGTGCGAAGACTGGCGAATCCGAACGTGGCCACAGGTACAGTTTTCGCTGCTCGGTGTCCAAAACCCATTCGCCGGGTCGATCCAGATACTGGAGGGAGTTTTCGAACCAGCAAGATTTCGTTTGCTTTAAGAAATGCAGGCGATTCATCGCGTAGGTGGCGTCGACACCGGTACGAGCAATCCGCATGTGATGATCAATCGATGCCACAGGCAATATGTTCACGATCCAGGCGTGGTGGGGCCGTACCACGATCTCGATATCGCCGGCGCGGGTTGTCTCCTTCAGCAGGCCCGCCGGATACCTAAGCTCGCTTCGACTGCCTCCGGCAAGTGGAATGAAGCCTTCGGATCGTGCCCGTGGCAACAATCCGTCGGAATCAAAAAGCGTGGCAAAGGACTCGGCCACGTCCGCGACTTGCACCTTTCCCAGGGCCGCTTCGGGAAGGCCCGGCATCGACGACGGCACCGGCCGCCATCCGCTGATCTCCGCACCCGAACGAAAGACCGGCGTTTCACCGGGAAAGGCCGCATAGGTAATTGCGTGTTCCCCCCGCCCCGAATCCGCCGAGCCAAAGAAGATGGTCTGCGATAGCTGATAATCGCCACCACGAACCAAGACCAAGACATCGCGTCTGTTGCGCTGGTCCAATTCACGCACGGCATCTCTTGCACGCTCCAACGTCGCGAACGGACCGTCCGATCGTTCCTCGTTTGGTTCCGCCATGGTTCCCGACCAAGCGTCGGATCCGATCGGCGAGACAAAAAAATCAGCGGTCGTTCCTTCCGTCCAGCCTCGAACGGACGTTACAAACAAAAGGCACCACAGCACGGCACCAACCATCAACGCAGGCATTCCCCTTGGCCACCATGTGATCATCACCATAGCGTTGACGGTTCGACGAAACCGTCCGACGCGTTGGCTATTCGAAAGAGGTTGCGTCTCGAACATGGAGTCTCGATTTACACTGGTCGCCGCATGAGGGGCCGCCTTTCCAGCAAGCGGTTGCGTTCCTATCGGACCCGCTTGCCTTCCAACGACCTGAATATCAGAGGCCGATCGCCGATGATGTACGAGTGTGAAATGCGACACCCCGGTAACGTTTTGCGTCCCAAATATCGAACGTTTTCAGCGTCCCAATGTGAGTTCAGCTACATTGGGCCCGCCTCAACCCAATGATGCTTGCGACAATGCCGACGTGCGTCCAATTCCAGGCAACGTCGCCGCCGTTCCGATCGGTCCCTCGTTACCCACTAGCTTCATTCATGAATACTCTGAAGTTGTTTCGCAGTGATTCGCCGAGCATCCACGGGGCCACCTCGTCGCTGATCATTCTCGTAACCATCTTCACGTCGATTTCCTCGGTCGCGTCTGGCACCCACACCCATGCCGCCGAATCCAATGTGGTCTGCGTCGATAGCTTTGAGCGCCGCGAACTTGGACCGGATCTGCGTTCGATGATTCCGGACTTTCGCATCGAAGACGGCGTGCTGAAGGGCCGCCAACGCAAACCCGATCATGGCGGCTCGGCTCATCGTTTGATCCAACTTCCCAACGGAAACGTGGGTATTGAGTTGAGGTTCAACTTTCAAGGTGCACGATCATTCAATCTAAGTTGTGATGATCGATCCTGCCAAAAAGTTCATGCGGGACACATCGCCAGAATCACTGTCCAACCCAAGCGATTGACCCTGTATGACGATAAAGAAGGCGTCATGCGTTTGGACATTCGAAAGCTGCGAAAATCGGGTGATCCGAAACAGAAAGCCGAAGGCGATCGCTTGTCGGCCGACGCAACGGCCAGGTTTCCTCTATCACTACAGCAAGACCGCTGGTATCAACTTCGATTGGAAATCGTTGCAGACGAAATGAAGGTCTGGATCGACGGCAAAATGGCCGGAAACTTAAAAAGCCCAGGGCTGAAACACCCCACGAAACCGGACCTTCGGATCGGCGTATGGGGAAGTCACCCATCACACGAAGTTCACTTCGACGACCTGCGTATTCAATCGATTAACAACACGGTCCCTTAGCGACGTATCGCGACGTCGCAGGCGACCGACGCCCCAATCGCAGAGGCGGATCCATCGCCTGCGAAGGCTCTAGTGTTGCCCGGTACGAAAGCGGTACCAGTAAGCACCATCGTTAAGCGGACCTGCCGGCTTGTCTCCGAGCCAAATCCATCCGGGATCCGCAAGTACAAAGTAGGTGGTATCCGGTTTCAGCACCGGTAAATCTGAAAACGTGATCGACCGTTTTCCCTCAGCTGGATGACCAGGCTGCGGGTCGGATTGCCAAACGGGTTGATGGACGTCGGAGACTTCATACAACCGAATGGTGCTTCCGCTGGTTTCGCCGAAACTGATCTTCCGGTCGAAATGAAACGTCAACGATGTCGTGGCTGGAACGTTCATCGCCGACATGGCGGGCACAGCGCGAACATATCCCGGCATGACCATTCGGATCCGGTGAAACCCCCAGCCTTCTCGATAGGCGTTCAACGGCGATCGCCATGACGCGGGCATCGTCGTTTGTTCTTGAGCAAACCGAAACCACGCATCGCTCATTTCTTGCAACTTAGCAAGATTGGACTTTGCAAGATCGCGAGCTTCGGCAGGGTCCCGCGTGATGTTGTACAGACGCCAAGGCCCATCACTGATGCTGGCGATTTTCCAGTCTCCCTTCACCAATCCTTTGCCGGTTTGGTTGAAGCCCCAAAAGATCTCATCGTGGATCGACTGTTTCGGCAAAGACGGATCATTCCAAAGTGGCAACATGGAATGTCCATACAGCGGTTGCAGCACTCGATCACCGTCGCGCGCCGGATACTTCACACCGGCAAGATTCAAAAAGGTCGGATACAGATCCGTCACATGCAAACGTTGCCGCCGAATGCCGCCCGACTGTGCCGCGAGTCGTCCCGGCCAACGGACGATCAGCGGCACCGAAACGCCGCCTTCCTGTGCACACGACTTGTACCAGCGAAAGGGCGTGTTCTTAAGGTACGCCCAGCCATTGGAAACAAATGGGTTGCTGTCTTTTCGCCAAGGGATCTGTTGGCTGTACGTTCGGATGTCACCGTTGCTGTATGCTCCGCCGTTGTCCGCCAGAAACACCACCAGCGTGTTGTCACTGAGACCCTTTTCGTCAAGATGCTTCCAGACGCGCCCGACGTTCCAATCGAGTCGATCAAGCATTCCCGCGTAGGCAGCCATGCGTCGACTTTCCTGTCGCTGGATTGCTTGAGGCAATTCATCCCAACGACGGACCTCCGCTTCGGGTTCAGACATCACATACCGATCATCGATCAGCCCCAGATCCATCAGCCGCTGGAATCGCTGTAACCGCAAAACGTCCCAGCCGGCCCGATAGCGCTGATAATACTTCTCCACATTCTTGCGTGGGGCATGCAGCGGGGTGTGCGGTGCGTTGTATGCCAAATAGGTGAAAAAGGGACGCCCGGCTTCCGTCGCGACGTTGATCTGGCGGATGGCGTGATCTGTAAACGCATCGGTGCTGTACCAGTCATCAGCGACGGCCATAGGATCGTCACGATTCGTCTGGATCGCCGGGTGGCCGTTCTCCTTTCCCGTCCAGCTGTTGATGGCACCATGAAGGAATCCATAGAAGAATTCAAAACCCGCATCCTGGGGATGCCCCGGTTGATGCCATTTCCCCACAATCGAAGTCGCATAGCCCGCATCACGCATCAACCGTGCGATGGGTAATGACCGCCGATAGTTGTCCGACTGGGAATGCTCGTGTCCCGTCATCAGGCTGGTGCGCGTCACCACACACATCGGATTGACATGAAATTCGCTGAACCGAATCCCTTGCTCTGCCATCCGATCCAAATGCGGTGTGTCGATTTCTCCTCCATAGCATCCCAGATCGGAGTACCCGACATCATCGGCGACGATCAACAATATGTTGGGACGTTCCGCGGCCACACAGATTCCGCCACACACCCAAAATATGAGAAATACCCTTAGCATTTGCTGATCCCGTGATACAAAGAGCTTTCGCCAGGTCCAAACTTCATTCATCACTGTTGTGAAGGCATTCTTCTCGATCGCCGCCCCACGGACGACGCAGGGTAAAGGTGTTCATCAATCGTGACGAAGGTGACTTCGCACCGAAACTGTCGCATTCATTCGTTCGATTCCGAAGATCCTATCGACTGGTTTTTGGTCATGCCGGATGGCTGCAGCGATGCCTTCCAGTGAAGCAATTCATCGGTCAGGACTTGAGCAAGTTCGGAATGCTGATCGGCGACATTCTGGGTTTCGCCAGGGTCCGCATGAAGGTCGTACAACTGGGGTCGCCCACCATCAACGTCGCACAGGAATTTCCAACGGTCTTTGCGAATCGCTAGATCTGGAAGGTTCTTTTCATTGCCAAAGTCCTTGAAATCGGGCGGTCGAGAAAAACAAAGTGAATCAGAGCGTTTGACCGCCCGATGGCCCAGTAACGCATCCAGCATGTCTTCACCGTCAAACGGGGTCTTCGCGGAGGCGTCAATTCCAACCAGCCGCAGCAGCGACGGAGCCAAATCGAAAGCCGCCAAAACCGTTTCAGCGTCTCGCGTGCCCTGCTTTTCAGGTGATACAAAGCCCGGTCCCCAAACAATCAAGGGCGACCGAATGCCATTTTCGTAAAGTGTCGCTTTACAGCCACGAAGTGGTTTGGATGCCGGGTCAAACGTCTTTGGATCCGGACCGTTGTCGCTGCAAAACACGATCAACGTATTCTCGCGCAGAATATCATCATCACAAATCAGGTCGAACAACGCGCGCAGCTGCGTGTCCATCTCCTGCAACACAGACAGGTACAAACCTGGGACTCCCTGACGCCAGTGTTTTAAGGTCGGAAACCACGGACCATGAACATCGTCGGGCCACAGATTGACATAGAAAGGACGATCGGCGGCCTGGGAAGCCTTGATAAAATCGATGGCCGCCGATGCGAAATCGGTGGTGATCTGTGAACGCATCGACCATTCATACGGTCCGCCCAAACGCTCGGCGTCTTCCCAGATCTTTCGCGGCTTCTCCCAACCCGGCGCAAGCGTCATCGGAAGATACTTTGGCCCCATCCCCTCGAAATTGGTGATGGAGACGTCAAAACCGTACTGGGAGATCGGCGGTGCGGCATCAACATCCCGTTGACCTCCCATGTGCCATTTCCCGAAATGGCCGGTGGCGTACCCCTGCCGCTGCAATGCACGAGCCAACGTCGGCGCACGGGGATCCAACCAATTGGCCAAGCCGCGGCGGCGATTGACTTGCGACGCATCCAAATACGATGTGATCCGCCATCGCTGAGGATACTGGCCTGTCGTGATCGCCACACGCGAAGGCGAACAGATGGGCGAATTCACATAGAATTGCTCGAACGCGATCCCCTCACTCGCCAGCCTGTCAATCGCGGGAGTGTCCGCCTGTCGGTTTCCGAAGCACCCCAAGTCCGACCAGCCCAGATCATCAATGAACACCAGGATGATATTGGGTCGCGGATCGTCTCCAAACAAGGGAACACGCGAAACCATTGTCGACAGCACGACAATCAAGGTAACAATGATTACCCTGGGTGACTGAAGAACCATATATATTTTGTCCATCGTTCACGTCTCTTCGTTAAGATCGATCGGGCATCGCAGCTGGGACGGCCCCGGATTGACAACTCACGCTCGAACCGGAATTCAGTTCACCGTCGGAAACGCACTAATTCGCAGCGTGGTGCATCCGTAGGGAATCAGGGTCAATTCTTGTGGCTTTTCACCTTTCGGAAAGGACGCCGGACTCCACGGCAGCGGCCCTGATTCGTCGTGATAGCTTCCCCACAGTGGGTTTCGCACGCCAAAAGCCTTCATGCTGATTGGTGCGGACGTTAACGCCCAGGGGTTGACCGCCAAAGTTGCACCGTCATCGGTAACAACAAATTTTCGATCAATGACATCGCGACCGGAAACGATGTCTCGTTCAAACAGCGAAAAATTCCAGGCCGTTTCGCTGCGTACCTCATGGCCTGCATCTGCCGACGTCCATTGCTCATCCATCTTCAACGCGAACACCAAAGGGCCACGCAGGACGCTGACGCTGTTTTCATGCCCGCGTTCAAATCGGACTTGCATCGGCAGTCGCAGCGTGACCAGATCTCCAGATTCCCATCGACGTTCCAAAATCGCCATGGATCCGGCTTCGGGCTGGGGCATCGCCTGGCCATTGATCTCGATCGATGCCCGGTCACACCACTGCGGTATACGTAAATGCAGCGGGAAGCGAGTGGGTTCGCTCAGTTCCATGGAGAAACGGACAACATCGCGGAAGGGGTAATCGGTTTCCTCCCTGATGAAAACCTTCTTTCCGTTACCAACTGTGGTCGTCACCTGGCATGGAGCATATGCCATCGTGGCAAGACCACCATCGTTGGACGCCATCCATAAATGGGCGGCAAATTTGGGCCATGCCTGATGCATGTTGCACGTGCAGCAGGGATATCCGTTGGTCAGGCCAAACAAGTTTGATTCGTAGGGATGGTTTGTAAATTTGTGCGGACTGTGCGTACACGAAATTTGATTCGCTTGCTGAAAGTACTGGCGAGCCGAAAAGTCGTCGGTCGCCTGCGTAGGCAATGCGTTGTAGGCGATCCGTTCCAGCAGATCGGCGAAACGCACATCCCCCGAAATCTCAAAGTTCTTTTCCAATGAAAACAATGCTTCGGAGATCGTGCAAAACTCACTGCCGCGAGTCGGGTCGGTGCCATGCATTCCTTCGTCGCCGCCCCAGAGCCCATGAGGTTGTCCGTGATACGTTCGGATGTCATCCAGTGCCTTCACCGTGACTGCAAGAGCCTGCTGCACGCCATCACGCTGACCAAACACCAGCGGATACTTCAGCGCATGCCCCAAATTGACACAGTGATACGCATCGCCGTCGCCATGATGCTCGCTGTATCGGTACCGTTTCAGATGGATGCCCGCGCGAAAGTCATCTACCCACGGGTAGGTTTGTTGTTTCAGCTGGTCCGCCAGTTCCAGCAAGAACGTTTCGCCGGTAACGTTATACAGCCAGTAGATGCTCATCACATTTTCACCACCGCGTCGCCCAGCCCACCAAGAGCCGCTTTCCGCATTCTCGGGATCGTACAACGGTCGTTTGTTCAGCTCAGCGTGTTGAAATCGAGCATAGCGCAACATGCAGAATAGTGCACGATGGTCACCGGTGGCCATGTAATGCTGCTGCAAGATTTTCAGCATCACCATCCGCGGCCACCAGTCATCAGGATCGGTGATCTGCGCCCCCTTTGGCGGTGGAACGATTCGTTCGCTTTTCTTCCGCTCGAATGGTCCAATCTGGCCGTTTGGCCGTTGATTGGCCAAGGTCCATTCGATCCAACGCATGGCCTTGGCTTCCAATGCGGAATCATCCAACAATTTGGCAAGCGGATAAAGACCGTCAATCCAATAGGGGCCGCGCTCCCATGTGTCACCATCTCCACCCAGCCACGCATTCCGGTCCCCGCAAACAGCCTCATAGGCCTCATCCAAATTCCCCGTCAAGCCACCGGCCATGGTTTGAAGTTGGTGCTTCAGCCATGCATCGGGCTTGACCGATCCCAAGGGTAATTCCGCGTAGGGCTTTTCGATCAGTGGTGGGCGATTGAATTGACCGGACTCATGGTTTTCACCAGATGACGATGACGCAATCAGCACCGCTGCGCATAGGAAAACGCAAATTTTTAAATTCATTCGAACTTGACTTTCATAAAGCGGATCTATGGTTGCCCGCACCACCGCAGAAACGTATCGACGGAAACGCATGCGAGTCCTGTTTGCGATCTGCCACCAGGCTGGTAAGGCCGGCGACGATCGTATCCTGGCTTCCCGCTGCCCCAACCTTCGTAATACATGTACAGGCTGCCGTCGTGTTCAAACACTTCGCCAAACCAGATACCACCTTCGTCCCACGCGCCCGACGGACCACGCTGAAAAAAAGGCTGTTCATTGGTGACTTTCGTCCACGTGACAAGATCATCTGACCAGGCAACGTGAAAACGATCAGGATAGTCGATATGGCGACGACTGCATTGGTAAACCATGTACCAGCGATTGGCAATTCGAAAGACTCGACCACCATGCACCGACATACTGTCAAAGCTGCCTTCCGGGCCGGTATCAAGCACCAACCGTCGCGGCGTTTCAGCAAACTTTGCCGGATCCGGCGTGATTGCCAGGTAGGTCTTCAGCTTGTCGGTTGGCTTTCGTTTCGCTGTGTCATACTTCATGTCTCCGTAGAACACGTAGAACAAGCCCTCGTGAAAAATGGCATCACATGGTCCGATGAATGACTGCAGCGGATTTCTCGACAGCTTCTCGAAACTCCTCCCCAAATCGGTGGAATAAGCAGCCGCCAAGCAGGCCCCGTGTTCGTAGGACACGCCCTTGTAGAACATCACCAACGCGTTTTGGCCATCTGGGACAGTCCCCCAAACCGGGGTGCAATCCAACAAATGCTTTCCGTCGTATGCGGTCCGTTCACCGTGCACCAGTATTGGATTGCCAGGAAACTCCTTCCAAGGGCCGCGAGGCGAAAACGTCTCTGATTCCTGATACAGCAGGCCAATCGAATCATGATAGTGATCTCTCGGATCTCCTCCCTCCTCAGGAAAGAAGCCGCTACCTCGGATGAACATGCGCCAACGACCATCCGGTGATTCGGACGGAGTTAGGATTGCCGCGTTGGCCACATGTACGGATCTCCAAGTCGGCGCGTCGGCAACAGACAGGACTGGTTTTATGTCCACTCTGGTCATCAACGTCTGTGCTAGCACTGGTGAATCGTGCAGTAGCAATGCAAGGACCGTCGACCAAGCGGCAGGCAACACGTATCGCATACCAAGGCCGTTCTGCCGAACCGACTTCATCAATGGGCACTCCTGCATGCTCGATCCTTGGGTAATTTTTTCTATCCCATTAAGTCTGCTTGCCGTCACGTTCCAACGCTACCGTGGTTGACTTTCCTGCACGTGGCTGCGGCACTTGGTCATGCGTGCGGCTTCGGGATCCCGCATCCATGTGCCCCATTGCCACTTGTCCGTTGGAAGTCCTGTAGGCTAGCCGTTATTCAATCGCCGCGTTCGTTGGGACACGCTCGACAGGACCTTCGACTCATGAACCAAGCCGCACGCGGATTCGTCTCAAGGACGCTGGCGGTCGGAATGCTCGTCGCCGCCGTGACATTGCACGGTGCGGATTCCGGCCCGAACTTCCTGTTGATCGCGATCGACGATCTGAACGATTACGTCGGATGCCTGGATGGGCACCCGAATGCAATCACGCCGAACCTTGATCGTTTGGCCGCGCGCGGCGTGCTGTTCACGCATGCCTATTGCAATTCACCGGTTTGCCAACCATCACGCACCAGCCTTTGGACGGGACTGCGTCCGACGACTGTGGGCATCACGGCGAACCGATCGAAATGGTTTCGCGAAAGCTCACTTCGCCCCGATTGCGTTTCGCTGCCGCAGGCGATGGCCTCGGCCGGATACAGCACACTCGGTTTTGGCAAGTTGTTCCACGTCGGGCGGCCTAGCGAATCGGCCGTCGAATGGCAACGAAGCAACGTCTTCAGCTACGGGCCGCGACAAAAGCCAAAGCTTCACTATGACCATGGTGATTCCATCACCGACTGGGGTGTACCGCCGAAAGATCGTGATCAAGCCGCCAGTTTTGACCCGATCATTGCTGACCGCACGATCGCCGCCCTCAGCGATCTTCACAGCCGTCCCCTCTTTTTGGGCTGCGGCTTTTACCGTCCTCACACGCCGCTTTATGCTGCCAGCAAGTGGTTTGATTTGCACCCCAAGTCCGGCATCGCACTGCCACGAATACTGCCAGAGGACAACGACGACCTGGTCTACTTCGGACGACGCCCACGCCGTCCTCAGGACATCGAAGCACCGGGACTGTTCAACCAAGATTGGGCGGAGCAATCCGGAAAGTGGAAAGACGTTCTAAGAGCCTACTTGGCGTGCACCACGGCCATGGACCATCAACTCGGTCGTGTCTTGGATGCCCTGGATCGCGGGCCACATGCCAAGAATACCTACGTCATCCTGTTCTCCGACCACGGATGGCACCTGGGGGAAAAGCGTCATTGGGGCAAAGCTGCCTTGTGGGAACAGACCACAAGGGTCCCCATGATCGTGGCCGGACCGGGAATTCCCGATGGCGTTCGATACGACCAACCGATCGACCTATTGACGATCACACCAACGGTGCTGGACTACGCCGGCGTCACCCCACCCAACAAACTGGATGGACACTCTCTTCGGCCCGTCCTGGAGAACGTCAAACGCGAATGGCCTCATCCGGTGCTGACGACCTTCGTTGATCACCATGCGTTGCGGACGCCCCGATGGCGATACATTCGTTACGCGTCAGGCGAAGAGGAGCTTTACGATCACGCCCGCGATTCCGAAGAGTTCGAGAACTTGGCCGTCACCCGGCAAGACGATGCCGTGGTCCGATCTACCTTGATTGAGCTGAGGAAGCAAATGTCTGACTTGCTATCGCCTTGAAACACCAACACGTGCCCAGACAATTGTCTGTCCCGCTAACAAACGTACCGGACTAACGAAGTTGCGGTGACCGCGCAAGGGTGTCAAAGAAAAGTTTCCAGGTGCGATCCACGTCAATCTCACTGACTCGCAACATTTCGCCGTGACGTTGTGACCCTTCAAAAGCCAACGTTCGCTGCAGTCGAGGTGTGGAAACGACCTCCATCTTGCATAGGGTTGGATCCATCAACCAAGCAATGTCACCGACATCGAAAAAGCCTTTCGTGGCTTTGGCGAATTGCGGCTTCTGGTCTCGAAATTGATGCAGAAATTTTCCGGTGGCTCCCATCGGGGCAAGCCTTGCTTTCGTTTCTGCATACGGAATCGTCAGCTTGGTTCCTGTGTCGAACCACACCAACGGTGCTTGGCTTTCCAACAAAGTTTGAACGGCGATCACATCGCCCACGACATTGAACTGAACCGTTCGCTCCGGCCAGTGGTGGGCACAGCGGGCATGAAAGACAACCCGCAGGTTGGGTTGAATGTCGGGTGCCTGCAGTATGGCACTTGCTGTATTGGTCGCGGCTCCCAACACGACAACCCAAAGCGGATTGCTCGGCGACGCCTGCCGTGCCAGCCTAACAATGAGGTCCGCTCCCTCACTGGAAGTGGGAACCTTTGAATACTGCATGGGGTCGCCACCACGGGCTATCGGAAATCGACCTTGGTTTCCAGATACTTCCAACAGTTGCTGTAACAGTTCAAACGACTGGTCAGTGCTGTCGGGGCCCGCCCACTGCGCGAAGTGTGTAGCCACCATCCCCTGAAGCTCAAACCGCTCGCTGGCCGCAAGCGCTAGCGAGATGGCGTAAAGATCATCAATCTCATTCGCAACATCGCTATCGATCAACAGCGGCAATCGTTGATCGGGCGTAGGAGGAGCCGGAACGATTCGCTGCGATGCGTCGGCTGATACGACGGCGGTGGATCCGACTTGCGGTGCAGACACTCGTCCCGAATTCACGGTTCCTGTCACAAACAGTGCAATCGAACAAACACCCAAACAAACGAACCGAACCATCGTCATTACCATCTCCATTCACCTGGCCAGCAGTCTATTCGAAACCAATCGCTTCGTCCGGTACGAACTCTCATCGTGCGTGATGCTGCAACATCATACCGTACCACTCCTGCGATTCGACCATGCCAACTGCGTAAGATAACAGCCCGAAGGTCGCGGTAAAAACCAAGGACATAGGTCTAGCCTTTCGCAGACAACTCCGCAATTTGCTTGGTTGCGATTCCCACGGGACGATCCAAAGGCACGCCGGCACAGGCCAACAACGTCGTCAACAAATCTCCCTGATTCCCTTGAACATCTGGAAGAAAACGTCCGGTATTCATTGAACCACCGCCGCGTCCGGCCAGAATGAAGGGCAAATTTTCACGGGTATGCTTGTTGCCATCTTCCAGTCCGGACCCCCACATCATGATGCAGTTGTCCAAAAGTGTCCCATCGCCTTCACGCAAGCGGTGCATCTTTTTCACCATGTAGGCAAACTGTTCGATATTGAACTCCGTGATGGCGGCGACCTTTCGAACCTTTTCCGGCTGATTATTGTGGTGTGTTGTCGAATGATGCTTGTCAGAAAAACCCAGTTCCGGATAGGACGCACCGTTGGGCGTCGACCCGATGTAGGTGCACACCCGAGTCGTGTCGGTTTGGAATGCCAGCACATTCAAATCGCACATGACCTGCATGTACTCGCTGCGTTTGTCTCCTTCAGGAATCTTCACTTCGATCGGTGGCGAATCCGACTTGTGACTTCGACTCGGTCGAATTCCAGCCTTTTCCAGGGCCG
Organism: Crateriforma conspicua; assembly: GCF_007752935.1. Classification (NCBI taxonomy): domain Bacteria; kingdom Pseudomonadati; phylum Planctomycetota; class Planctomycetia; order Pirellulales; family Pirellulaceae; genus Crateriforma; species Crateriforma conspicua. Next base: position 6,827,731 of record NZ_CP036319.1, read on the forward strand.
CTTCCTTCTGCCGCAATTCGATGGCGGCAATTCGTCGTTCCACCGACCGCACACTATCCAAATATTCATCCAGCTTTTGCTGGTCGTTCGGCGACAGCGTCCGCCGCAAATCACGTGCACCGCCAAGCACCAAATCCAACATGCTGCGGTCCAGCGGACTGATTCCCGATGAAACTTGTCCGCTGTCCTGGTCTTTCGTATTGAATAGCCGATTCAACACATTTCGTGGATTGATTTCAGCAGGAACCGCCTGGGTCGGCGAACGAAAGCTGCAGTGGGAATAGTATGCTTCGTTCAATCCCGCTTGGTTTTCTTTCCACGTTTGAGGCATCGTGGCCAGTTCCAACGAAGGCAGCGTCGTAAACGCTCCCAATGCGTTAGCCGCAATTTGGTCCGCGGAAATCGAAATCGCGATCTCATCACGTCGATCGGGATCCGGCAACGCCGCGGTTAGCCAAGTCGACAACTCCAAGGCATGCGGGGCACCTTTGTACGGTCCATTGGAAACTCCCGAAATGCCTTTCATCATCAGACATTGGTCCAAAACCGGTTGCAATGATTTGATTGCCGGTGGTGGCGACGTCAAGAAACTGTGCGCATCGGCGGGCCAAAACTGATCCATGATCACGCCATGAGGCATGTACATGAACCCCAAACGGACCGGAGGTTTCAACGCTTTGCCGGACCCCGAATCCGCCCATCCCATCGCATCCAATAGAGGCAAAGCTAGCGCGGCTCCCGCCCCCTTGAGATAGGATCTTCGTCCAATCGTGCTGTCTGTGCTCATGAGAAACCTTTCGGGCACGCCGACCGATGCGCCCAGTCTGTCGCAACCAGTTGATTAACGAGTGTTCATCAGTCGGTCTGGCGATGTGTGAAGGGATAACTGGTGACCACGGCGGTGACGATCGTTTGCATTCGATAGTCATCCGCTGCAATTTCTCGCATCAATTCATCGACGACGATCTCGTCGTAGCCTTCCAGCCTTCGACCTAAAGCATAGGCTAACAACTTCTCCAGCAAGTTGCGTGAAAAGTCGTCGACGCGACCGGCAATCATCGCCTTCAATTCTTCAGGGCTGGTGAATCGACTTCCGTCGGGAAGTTCGCCCGTGGCGTCGATGGCAAGTCCATTTTCATCTTGATCACGCCAGCGACCGATCGCGTCAAAGTTCTCCAGACCGAAACCGATCGGATCAAGCAATTGGTGGCAGTTTGCACAGACAGGATCCGTTCGATGCAGTTCCGTCCGTTCGCGCAGCGTCAAGTTGGCTACGGATTGCTGATCCTGCGTTTCGAGTTCCGGCACATCGGGCGGGGCCGATGGCACCTGTTCCCCCAACACTTGCTGCAATACCCACACGCCACGAATGACCGGGCTGGTGCGATTGGGAAACGACGTGGCAGCCAAAACACCGGGCATCCCAAGAATCCCTCCACGATTGCGATCGGACAAAGATACCCGACGCATCTCTGGTCCCGAAACAACGTCCTGCAGACCATAGATTTCTGCCAAGTCATTGTTGAGAAACGTGTAATCGCAGTCGATCAGACGCGTTACGCTGTGATTGTTGCGTACTACGTCTTCGAAAAACAATCGCACCTCGTCATACATGGCCGATCTCATCGCGTCGGTCATCTGTGGGAACTTTGATACGTCAAACGCCCTGGTCTTCAGGTCTGTCAGCCCCAGCCACTGCGCGCCAAAACCATCGAACAATGCTCGAGACCGAGGATCGTTCAACATGCGATTGACTTGAGCCTTCAACGTCGGTGGATCATGCAATCGTTTGGAATCAGCCAGTGCCATCAGTTCGGCATCCGGCATCGTTGCCCACAACAAGTATGACAAACGCGAGGCGATCTGATGGTCATCCAGTGGAACAATCCCCGCCGGGGCAGCGGTCCCTTCGGCGGGTGTGATAAACAGGAATTGCGGAGAAACCAACATCGCCTTGAGCATCAAACGCAGTGATGCGATTTCCGAAAGTCCTTTTCCACGTCCCAGTTCGAAAACATCCAACAGGACCGCCACTTCATCATCCGACGCCGGCCGCCGATAGACATTTTTGGCAAGCGATCCGGCAATCTTTCCGACGGCTGCACGAACATCGGAATCATCGGAGGGAAGCTTTCCGATCCATTCCCTATGCCAGTTCGTCGGAGACGACTCGTCCGTCGCGATGACCTGATTCACCACCTGATCGGTGATTGCAAGGTATTGTTCTAGCTGAAGTGGAGAAAGAGAGTTGAGATAACCTTCACCGCTGACCTCGTCAGGCAGACGATCGGCAACCTTGGGATCAACACCAAACAGATCACGCAATGTGTTGGCGTATTCTGTCTTGGTCAGACGCCTGATGACAAACGGGCCCGGGTCTTTGGGGCTAAGGTATTTGACCTGATCCAGCCACTGGACAAAGTTATGTCGTTCTTCATCGCTGGGCTGATCTAACCCTTCCGGAGGCATGTCATGCGCTTTCACGCGAGCAACTGCCTTCTTCCATTTTTCACTGAAGGCCGCATGCCCCGGCGTATCGAGCGCGGGGGTGAAGCTGAGCCCTGCCTCGGTCGGACGTCGATTCTGATGACAATCCAGGCAATAGGTCTTGATGAACGGACGAATGCTTTTCTGAAAATATTGCTCCGCTTCGGCTTTTCGAGCCTCATGGTCCGCCGGCAAAACTGACTGTGCGGAGCAATCGTCGGTCCGCATTGGCATGACGGCCAACAAGATCGCAGCAAAAGCGTTCGTTAGAAAACGTTCCATTCGGATGGTTACCGGCAGGCTCATTGAATCACTTGGTTTTCATCGGTGGATTCGAATCTTCTTTCGACTGACTTGGCGTTCGCGATCGATGGTGCCGGCCCCAAAATCGAATGTCTGGCCGAAGAAAACTTTGGCCGAACAGAATGACGACCACACCATCTGGAGCCGTTCGTTTCAGTTGGACGATTTCTGATACTTCCTTTCGATCTTGTCGCGAAAACCCGCATCAACAAACGGATCCTTCGTTCGCTGTTGCCACAGGGCCAAAGCCTGTTTCAATCGGCTTACCTCCTTGGCCATTGCCGGATCGTTTGCCCGGTTGTCGAACTCGATCGGATCGTCTTTCAGATCGTACAATTCCCACTCCGGCGGATCAGCTAAACGCTCCATCGCCAGCCTGGCCGGATGATCAGACTCCAGCTTTTCAGCCATGACGTTGGCTCGATCACCATCGACCGACGGTGAAGCGGTGACTTCGCCGGAACGCAAGTTATGAATCAACTTGAACCGGCCATCGGTGATGGCCCTTCTCGGGAAAAAAGGCGATCCGCCGTGATAATGGAATTCAGCGACCAGCGTATCACGCCAATCCACCAATTCTGATTGCACCAAAACCGGCCTTAGCGAACGTCCATGCAGCGGTGAATTCATTTCGACACCAGCTGCGTCCAAGATCGTCGGATAAATATCAACACTGCCGACCAAACGGTTCGAAACATGTGGCTCAGACACGCCCGGCCAGCGGGGCAAGAACGGGACGCGCAGCCCGGCTTCATAGCAACTGGTCTTTCCTCGCGCGAAGGGTGGTCCATGATCCCCAAGGAAAATGATCAACGTGTCATCCCAATGGCCTGATTTTTGAAGCATCTGCCTCAGCATTCCAATCGCCGCATCGATCCGATGCAGGCAGTTGTAGTATCCCGCGATCTTGGTTCGTTGTGCCCGCGAATCCATTTGTTGCCACGGCCACGGTGGGACATCCTGTGCGGTTAAAACATTCTCCGGCAATCCTTCGACTTGGTCTGGAAAATATTGTGGACCTCGATTCCCGCTCGCAAGTCGCTCGCGCGCAACATGCGGATCGAAAAGATTGAACATTAGAAACCATGGCTGCCCATCTGATTGGCTGACGAACTCTTTGGCATACTGCAATTGCTTTCGGACTAACCGGTTGCCGAATCCGTCTCTTTGCCGCATGTCAAACTGAAACGAATCCTCCGGATTCACGTGCAGCTTTCCGATAATCCCTGTGCGATATCCGGCCCGTTTGAGCACATTTGGCAGCACGTTGTCACGCAATTCCGGATGCAACTGGAATCCAACATTGGCGTTCGCCAATCCGTAGTGACCGTTTCCGTGCGGGTACAAGCCGGTGAGCATCGTGGACCGCGATGGGCTGCAAGACGCTTGGCTCACGTATGCCGTTTGAAACTGGACCGAATGCTTCGCCAAGTCGTCGATCTCAGGCGTCTTGGCGATCGAATCTCCGTAGCAGGAAAGCTGTGGCCCTAAATCATCAGCGGTGATCAAAAGAATGTTCAGCCTGTCCGCGGCATGGCTAACTCCCAAGAACAGCAACAACACGATTGCAACCGTTCGATATAGCCACTGCATCATGTCCAATTCTCCTCTGATCACTTGATGAATAATCCAATGCGTTCGGAATTATCCGATGCCTTGGAACGTCATGACGTCGACCGACCAAATACGGTGAAGACAAACGTTTCCGGCGTACGCCACGGGCATGCGATTGTTGACAATAAGCTGTCTAATTCTACGAACCACCAATCGCCGGACCACGATCCGGTGGGAAGTCGTGTCGAAGCACCCGCAGTCTATCCCATCCCGACTCCGCCGGTCCAATTTCCATGAACGATTGGTCGATCACTTACGGCGCTGCTCGAGACCAGTGTCGCCTACCAACGCCAATTGCTATGGGCGGGTGCACGCTGATATCATTCCGGTGAATCTATCCAGGCCAACCGCCCAACTGTGGCGTCGCCGTACGCTGCGTGTCGGCATACCATTCCTTCAAGCGTGCCAACATCTGTGCTGCTTGATCAAGATGCTGGTCTGTCAGATTGGTCGATTCCGCAGGGTCTTGGTCCAATCGGTACAACTCCAGACGCTCGTTTTCAAAGCTTCCCTTTGCGGCTCCGGGATGATGAACGACCAGCTTCCATGGACCATCTCGCATCGCTTCGGAACGCCCCCCGTTGTTGCTGAGCGAGGCCCAAAAAAGAGGCCGACTCCTCAAAGTCTGACGCCGAAGCAGCACGGGCGACAGGTCAACACCGTCCAGTCGCCGGTCCACGGGTGATTGCACTCCGGCGAGAGACAACAGAGTGGGCATCACATCCAAAGTGATCGCGGGAACATCACTCTTGCTGCCGGCTGCAATTCGACCTGGCCACCAGGCAATGAAGGGAACCTTATGCCCGCCCTCGTATACGCTGCCTTTGTTGCCTCGCAGACCGGGACTGCCGCTGGGAAAATCGTTGGCCGCACCATTGTCTGAGAAAAACAAAACGAGTGTTTTGCGATCCAGCCCGAGTTCGATCAACGTTTGCCGAATCTGGCCGACCCCCTGATCGATCGGCAAAGTCATTCCGCGATACTTTTCAATGCGTTCGTCGGAATCCGCGGGCTTCCAACGATTCCAACCTCCGTCTTCGGTGCGTCGTGGTGGATCGCCGGGCGTCTGAACCGGATTGTGAATCGCCAAATGCGGAATATACAGACAGAATGGCTGGTCCCGATTTTTCTCGATAAAGTCAATCGCATATTCGTTGATCAAATCGGTGACGTAACCTTCTTCTTTCGTCTCTTCACGTCCATGCCACCAATCGTGTTCGTCGTGGTCACCTACGTGGCTGACGAAGTCGATATTGCCGCTGCGATAACCGATGAACTGATCAAAACCATGGTTTTGCGGGTGAAAATCATCGGAGTTATGGACATACCCCTGATGCCACTTGCCGATCAGTGCCGTCGCATATCCTTGGGATTGCAACATCTCTGCAAAGGTAACTTCTGACGTTTGCAATCCCTTTCGGTGCTCCGGATGACTTCGCACCGGATGGATCACAGCTTCGATTCCCGCACGTTGTTGATAGCGACCGGTCAGCAACCCCGCACGCGTCGGCGAACAGACGGTTCCCGAGGAATGGAAGTCAGTCAACCGCATGCCCTCCGCGGCCAGACGGTCGATCTCAGGCGTCTGAAAGTACGGATTGCCGAAGCAGCTGATCCCAGCGTATCCCATATCATCGACCATGATGATCACAAAGTTGGGACGATCGTCCGCCAAGGCAAATGAGGAAAAGACCAGAAAGGCCAACAGGCAAACTAAACGCTCAATCATTCCGCTGATCTGTTAGTGACGCCGACTTGAAACCACGCACAATTGTTCACCGGACCATCATAGCAACATTCGCACAATGCCCCCGGCCAAGTTCAGACCAAGGCCCTCGATCCATCCACGGATCAACGCGCCAAGATGGAGACAACGATCGGCTAGGCTTTCCAGGCCGCCAGCTTTCGTCGCAAAAATTCAACACTGCGTTGCAATTGATCGAACCCTTCGACCCCATCTTCAACGCTAATCCAACCGTCAAATCCGACATCCTGAAGAATCGCGAAAATCTGGTCGTAGTCGTTCAGCCCTTTTCCGATCTCACCATGGCAAAGTCGCTGCGCATAACCTTCGACATCCATTTCTTCGTGCCGCAGGTCATCCCAAGTGCCTTCCTTCAGATAGCGATCTGACGCGTGCATCGTCACGACGCGATCTTTGACGCGAAGAAGTAGTTCGATCGGTTCTTCGCCAGCGATCAATGTATTGGAGGGATCGTAGTTAACACCAAAGCCGGGATCGTCAATCGCGTCGACCAGATCGCAAAACACGTCTGCGTGTTGAGCGAATTCGGGATACGTCCAATAATTGTCCTTGTAGTGGTTTTCGATTATCAGAGTGACCCCTCGTTCTTTCGCGTAAGGGATACAAGCCCGGATACAATCCGCGGCGTATCGAATTCCGTCCTGACGACTGACTTCCGGACGACGCTGGCCGCTGAGCACACGACAATACTGCCCCCCAAGTTCAGCCGTCATATTGATCCAGTACTTTTCTTTTTCGACCTGGTCGGCGCGAAAGCCATCATCGGGATGCGTGAAATCGGGCGAACAACACATCATCGGCATTTGCAGACCGGACGATTCGATCATTCTTCGATATCGGCCCCAAGCATGAGAGTCCTTCAGATCCAAAAGTCCGCTGTACAACTCTAGTCCATCGATCGGCAACGTTGCCGCAAGATCAATCCACTGCTCCAACTTCATCGTGCCATTGACGCACAAGGCATCCATATAGGCTTTCGGAAACACGGCTAATTTCGGCATGGACCATCAACTCTTTTTTTCGATCCTCGGGTCACAACGTTCCGCTGCGACTGAAATGTCATCCTGCACCAAGAGCGTCCCCATCACACGAACCCATTCAATTCCAAGGCAATCAGGGGCGCAAGACGGCTTTGACGATTTGCCCACGGTGCATGGTTTCAAAAGCGGTTTGCCACTGATCGAGCGTCCAGACGCCACCGATGATGGGTCGCACATCAAGTGCACCACTGGAAAGCAGCGCGATCACACGTTCCCAGATTGCCCAATGATGCGAAAAACTCCCCTGCACGGTGATGTTCTTTTGGATCATGGGGTCAAGCGTGAAACCGTCGGATGGTGCGCCCCAACCAACTTTGCATATCCAGCCCGCCGGTCGCACCAAGTCCAAAGCGATTTGCATCGTCGGGCCCACGCCCGCCGCGTCGACGACACCATCGCATCCCATCGCGTCGCGCTGCAGTGCCCAATCGCGAGCATCGCCAACGATGGTGCTGCAACCATACTGCATCGCGATGTCCAACCGCGGCCGATCCTTGTCCAAACCGACGACCGCAACCTCGGCACCACACAGCTTGGCGATGGCCGCGCAAAGGATCCCAATTGTCCCCGGTCCCAAGACCAAAATTCGGTCGCCCGGAAAAATTCGCGCGTTCCCGACAACGGTGTTGTAGGCCACGCAACACGGTTCCACCAAACACGCCGACTCGAATGGCAACGAATCGGGAATTGCATGCAAAGTCCGCGCCGGTACACGAACAAACCTGGTCATTGCGCCATCAACGCCATACCCAAAACCTTTGCGTGACGGATCCAGGTTGTACAAGCCACGTCGGGTCATCGGGCTGTCCGGATCGATCACCGCGGCGGTTTCACTTACCACGCGATCGCCTTCACGAAACCCATCCACGCGCCGGCCGACCTTGGCCACGGTCCCACAAAACTCATGCCCCAAGACGACCGGATAATTGACGGGCCAAGATTGATCATTGGTCCACTGGTGCAAGTCGCTGCCGCAGACACCGACGTTACCAACTTCCAGCAGAACTTCATCCTCACCAAATTCGGGAACATCCAGATCACGCAACTCGACACAATGCCTTTCCGCTTTGTAATTGACGACCGCTGGCATTTTCATCCGACCGCCCCTCCGATCGCGACATCACCGTACCCGTGCACTTGATCACAAATCATTCGAAGTGCCCCTTCGATGTCACCCGATGCGGCCTGGAACCGATCGTTGTCGATCGTCAGCGGTGCACCGAGCACAACCAACGGGGCACCGTACTTGGGTGTTTCGATCGCCTGTTCCAAGGTCAGTCCGCCGACCGCTTGAACCGGAACAGACACCGCGTCCACCACGTCTTTCAGTTGATGCATTGGACTGGGCATGCGTCCGCCAGCTGCGGCAATCCCGTTACGTTCGTCGTACCCGATGTGATGGATGATGTAGCCGCAACCGAGCTGGTCAAGTCGCTTGGCCCCGTCGATCATGCAAGACGAAGCCAAGTTGTCGCCCATCACGCCCACGCCAAAGTCTTTCCCGGCCTTCACAACACACTTGATCGTTTCATCATGTGCTTGAGACATGACGACCACATGCGTTGCACCGGCCTTGGCCATCAGTTCGGCTTCCAACCATCCGCCGTCCATCGTTTTCAAATCGGCAACGATGGGGGTATCGGGAAACCGTTGACGAAGTGCCCGCACCCCATGCATCCCTTCGGCGATGATCAACGGAGTACCAACCTCCAGCCAGTCCACCCCGCAACGCATCGCCAGTTCGGCAAGCTCCACGGCCTCCGCGATGTCGGTGACGTCTAGTGAAATCTGAACGATTGGCTTCATGGGCTTCCCGGATCATTGAAGGAAACAGCAAACGCCGGCGACCCAACGCAAACCAGGCTCGCAGGAGCGACCTGAGACGGCTTTCCGATACGCCTGTTTGTAGCATCTGCGCACCAGCCCCGCTGACATCGTCCCCCATTTCGGGAAAGCACCGACGACCATCGCGGGTTTAATCCGGCCGATGTGACGTTGATTCGGCAAAGACTACACTCACCACGCCTTTGATCCGCACCGTTCGAGCCAGCGAGCCGCTACGGAAGCCATCTTCGTGTCATCGCGGGCTTGCCTGCCGGACGGACACCCCCACGATCATCGGTCTTGTTAAGCTGCTGAGTTGCAAAACTTAGGAGGCTGACCATGAACATCAATCGACCACCCCTGCTTCTTGCAATTGCGCTATGGACGTTGCCATCGTCGTTGCTGATCGCGCAAACCGTTGAAAATGTCCGACCGGTACACGCTAACGATGCGCTCACTTCCGTTCCGCACCAACCGGCCGGTGACGGAGTCGCCGACGACACCATGGCGATCCAGGCGGCCGTGGACCGCTCCACCGGATCGCTGCGTTTCGCCCCAGGCGTTTACCGACTGACTCGGCCCATCGTGATTGACCTGGATCGCGTCGGTTGGACCAGCCTGCATGGCGATGGAGTCGTTCGTTTCGTAATGACAGGGCCTGGGCCCGCGATTCAAATCACCGGGACACACGATGGAACCGCCAGCCCATCGACCGTCCGGCCGGGTGTGTGGGATCGCCAGCGTGCGCCGCTGATCGACGGCATCGAAATCGTCGGCAAGCATCCCAAGGCTGACGGCATCGAAGCATCCGGTACGATGCAGTTGACGATGACCCGTCTAGTGGTCCGCAAAAGCCGACACGCCATTCGGCTGACAGGTCGCAATCGCAATGTTACGATCGGTCAGTGCCACCTGTATGAGAACGCTGGCGTCGGTGTGCTGATGGAAGATCTGAACTTGCATCAAATCAACATCGCCAACTGTCACATTAGTTACAACCACGGCGGTGGCGTGGTGTCACGTCGCAGTGAAATCCGCAACCTACAGATCGGTACCTGCGACATCGAAGGAAACCATTCCGGCGATGGTTCGCCCGCGACCGCAAACATCCTGTTGAATTCGAACGATGGGTCGGTGGCGGAGGTCGCGATCGTCGGCTGTACGATCCAGCACACACACGAGGCAACGGATTCCGCAAACATTCGCATCACCGGTATCCCGGAACCGCGATCGTTCACACAAGACCGCCGTGTCGGCAACATCACCATCGCCAACAATGTGCTGTCCGACGTCCAGTTCAACATCGACCTCCAGGACGTGCGAGGGATCACGATTTCGGGCAACACGATGTGGAAGGGTTATGAAGCGAACTTGCGAGCCAAAAATTGCCGAGAGATCGCGTTGTCGGCCAACTTGTACGACCGAAACCCGCAATATCACTACGGCGACGGCGCGGACGCAAAATTGGGCATGATCTTGGAAGGCTGCCGAAACCTAACGATCAACGGTGAAGTGTTTCAGGGAATCGTGCACCGAGACGCGGTGGTCAGGCTGACGGATTGCGAGGGCGTCTCGATCAGCGGATGCGTGTTGGCCAATTTCAACCGAGCCGCCTTTCAAATGAAGCGACTGCGTTTCTCGAGCATCTCGAATTGCGTGATGAGCGGCCAGGGGGTCGAATCGGTCGCCTTTGAACAGGTCGGCAAAAACGACGTCGCGCTGCACAACAATCTCTTTCGAAAACTGACACGAGAAGACACCAACGATAAAACCGACGATCGTCAGTAGAATCACAGACACTTCGTCGGCCGATGTTCTGTCGTTTCCAACTTTCGTTTTCTCACAACATTCTGACTCATCGATTCGCCGTCGCCGTGCTGGCAGAAACCTTTGGAGGACGTGGTGAACACATTCAGTAAAATCCACTCAAGGCCATCCTCTGTGACATCACATCCATTCGTACGCCTGGGTGGATTATTGATGCTTGTCTGCCTTGGATTGTTCGCCCGATCGGTCGCCGATGAGCCTTATCCCAAAAGTCCAATCATTGAACGACTTCAGTTTGATTGGACAACGCACCGTCGTGCCGCACAGGGAAGTGACAACTTTCAATTGACCTGGGCGCAGGATGGTCACCTGTATGGGGCTTGGGGCGACGGCGGAGGCTTCGGCGGATCCAATTCCGAGGGTCGCGTCGGATTGGGCGTCGCCAGAATCGAAGGCACCGCCCGTGAGTTTCGAGGCACCAATATTTGGGGAGGAGCCGACGCCCAAAACCCCGCCCAGTTCGATGGCAAAAGCTGGGGAATGATCGGCGTTGGCGACCAGCTTCACATGTGGGTTGTTCCCGATAAACCACCGGGCAAAGATTACCGAAATCATTACGAGTTCATTCGCCTGGCAAGTTCTCGTGACTTCGGTGCCACATGGAACAAAGCCGGTTGGAAATTCACCTCTTTCGACGGCCTGACCATACCAACTTTCCTGAACTTTGGACGTGCAAACTGGGGCGTCCCTGAATCGTTTGGCGACTATGTTTACAGCTATTTCATTCGGCCAAGTGATCCCAAAATACAACAACAGGGAAACGACGCCGCCGGATTGATCGTCCATCACCCAGGGACGATTTACCTTGCCCGCGTCGCCACGGAACAACTTCAATCAGGACCAGATCGCGATCGCTTCGAGTTCTTTGCCGGGCTGAGCCCTAACGACCAGCCCAAGTGGGGCTCCATTGACGAAAAACGCCCTGTCTTTCACGATTCAAATGGAGTCGGATGGTGCATGAGTGCGTGTTACCATCCTGGATTTCAGCGAGTCCTGATCAGCACGGAACACGGTGAAAGCAAAGCGGGCTTACTAGGAATTTTTGACGCACCCGCACCCTGGGGGCCCTGGACGACCGTGGAGTATTACCGTCCCGGCAGACCGTTCGGTGCGCAGCGACCGGGAAGCGAATGGCCGTGGGAGAACAACGTGTTCTTCTTCGCATTCCCAACGAAATGGTTCGACGGTTTAGACTTCACCGCGAACTTCACTGGCGCTGGCATGGGAAAAGACAACGATTCGTTCAACACGGTCAGCGGTCGATTCGTTCGAAAAATCCGTCGATAGCACAGGGTTGGCCGCCGCAGTGAACCGTGCCGCTTGGGTGATGCGGTCGTATGCTGCAAACGTCCTGCAATCACTGCGCAAATAGATTCGGCGTCTTTGGATACGTTGGCCGGACCTTGGTGTTTTTGTCGAGTGCCCCCGGTGGGACCGGCGGGCACTGATTTAACAGATGCTCCAGTTCCTTGCGGACATTCGCCGCTTCACCGCTGATGGCGGAACCAAGGTCGTTCGATTCGTCCAAATCCACCGGAATTTGGTAATAGCGTCCATCACGATACAACTTGTATTGTGCCGTTCTGGCATACTGCCCTGGATTCTTCTTCCAATAGCATTGATAGTGGCACAGAACCCACTCGCGAAGATTCCCAGGCTGGCCATTGAGTTGGGGGAAAAAACTTCGCCCATCGATCGGGTCATCAGCGGACATTTGGCGGCCCGCAACGTCCGATAGAGTCGCATAGAAATCAGTGAAGTCGACCAGGTCAGACAACACGCTTCCCTTCGGCGTGTGCCCTTTCCACCGAGCAACCAGCGGAACGTGCGTCCCATTGTCTTTCATTCCCGCTTTGCCACCTTGAATCTCGGTGCCATTCCATCGTGACCGGATGCTTGTGTTGGTACCGTTGTCCGCCGTGAATAGGATGATGGTTTCTTCGCCCAAGCCCAGCGAATCAACCTTGTCGGCGATTCGACCGATCAGCTTGTCCATGTATTGGACCATGGCGACAAAGTTCGCCTTGCGGGCTTTGGCCCCCTTCGGTGCCTTGTTCAATGCATGTGTGATTGCCTGGTCACCCACCGTATCCGGCGTGGGAACAAACGGGTCGTGGACCAGAACCATCGGGTAATAAACAAAGAATGGTTTATCACGATTGCGTTGCACAAAATCGCAAACGAAATCAGTCAACAAATCCGGCCCATACTTGCCGGCGTTTTCTGCCTTCGTAATGAAATTGCCGTTGTGTTCCAGTGGCGGGTCCCAGAAACGTTCGCCACCGTCACCGGCTTTGCCGCGGGTGACCTGCCACAGCAATGATTCGTGAAAGCCGGCATTCATCGGTCGCGTGGAATCTTGGTTGCCTGGCAACGAGTTGTACAGACCATTCAGCTGCCATTTCCCCGCGATTGCCGTTTGGTAACCAGCGTCTTGCATCATGTGGCCAAAGGTTCGTTCATCGGGATGCAAGTAGCCGAAGTGCGTGTAATTCCGAAAACCATACTTCCCCGTCATGATTTTGACACGTGACGGAGTACAGATCGGTGTGGAATAGCAGTGTTCGAAACGAATGCCCTGCGCGGCCAATCGATTGATGTTGGGCGTTTCGTAGTCTTCACCGCCGTAGCACCCGAAGCATTCCCAACTGACATCGTCGGCCATGATCAGAATCACGTTGGGACGGTCATCCGCTCCAACCTGCCAAGGGAAAAACAACACACAGGCGACGACGGCTAAACGAAGCTTCGGGTACACGCGGCTTTCCACTTTCATCACGCGGCGAAAACAAACGCTAAAGCGACTGGGAATACGTCTTTCGGCAGCCGCAAAAGGCGACGCACAAGATAGCCCAAAAGCGACGAACGAATGCGCGGCGTCCGGATCACTTTGCGAAGTCCCGCATGAACGTCAGCTAAGAATTGACTTGGAAAACTGTCGTGTTTGCAGACTGCCCGACTCGCGATTGACGGCGAACGATTGTGCTATTCCTTGGCTCGATCGTGAAGGTTTCGGCTCTTCGTCGGACCTACGATGCGCTCCCATCTCGGCGGACGCTTGTTGAAGAAATCCTCGTTGCCGGCGGGTGATTGATGGAAACACAACGCCTTGATCTGCGCCAGTCATGGCTGGTCTCGGAGCCTCGCGAACTGCGGCAAAATAGTGGTTGCGAACATTTGACACGGGGCCCGCGACCTGTTGCGTCACGCCAAATGCTCGATTGCCCGCATGTGTCGAAACGACTGGCGACAAGAATTCAAGACCAACCGCAATTTGCAGTCCAACGGAACCGACTTGAAATCTCAGCGGTTTAGGAATCGATTGATGAACAAATCACGTTCGTTGTCCACGTTGACCAACCCTCCGGCCGTATGGCACCGATGTTGGCAAGCATTCACCAAGCATTTGGTCGGGTGCGTACTGACTACGATTCTGGTCGCCGCGATCCCGGTTTCCGCCACTGCACAACCGAAGAATTTGTCGCAAGATTTCCGTACACCGCCGTGGGAATCGCGACCACAGACATGGTTTCACTTGATTGGTGGAAACGTCGATCGACAAGCGTTGACGAAAGATCTAAACGCGGTGGCTTCGGCTGGACTCCGTGGCATCCAATTGTTTCATGGCAGAGGCAGAGCTTGGCCGGGCGTGGAGCCGCAAATTCAGACGCTCAGCCCAACATGGGATTCATTGGTGGGGCACGTTGCGGATGATTGCCAACGATTGAACTTGAAATTCACGATGCAGAATTGTCCTGGCTGGGCCATGTCCGGCGGTCCATGGATCACGCCCGATAACGCGATGCGGCATCTTGTGTTCAGCCGGGTGAATGTTTCGGGTGGAGAACGCCTGTCGTTCGATCTGGCCATTCCGCAACCCAGTAACGAAGATTGGCGTGATTACCGTGACATCGCCGTACTCGCATTTCCGACGCCCGACGGAGACGCCGATCAACCACTGATTCCATCCAAGATCACTAGCAGTTTGCCCGAGGCGGATTGGTCGAAGTTGATGCAGGGAGACGACGTCAAGATCCAAATTCCAGCGGATTCACCGGATCACTGGGTCGAGTTCAAGTTTGATCAACCGGTCACGCTACGATCGATTCAGCTGCCTCCAACGGAACACTTGATGAAACGGATGATGTTCGATCCGGATTCATCCATATCGATCTCCGCTAAACAGGACGCCGGTTGGAAACCACTGGTCACACACCAAGTACCACGAGGAAACTGGCAGGATCGCCAACCCGAGCACCACTATGTTTTGTCTGTCCCCGATGCGAAGACCACGCGTTATCGAATGACGTTCCTTAACGGTCGACCGATGGAGATTTCGCACCTGCGTCTGTCGTCAGGGGCACGCACCCACGATTGGCCGGCCCAAGCGGGATATGCGCTTCGCAGTCTTGAGCGAACCACACCGGCCCAACAATCCACCCAAGCATGGATCGACTTGAAAGATGTAGTCGATGTTTCGGCGATGATGGATTCGTCTGGACAGTTGACTTGGGAACCGCCCGCCGGAGTTTGGACCATTGTTCGGTTCGGTCACGTCAATACTGGGGTAAAGAACAAGCCGGCGCCACCCGAGGCGACCGGATTCGAATGCAACAAGCTTTCGCCCAGGGGAGCCGAACAACACTTTGCCGGTTACATCGGCCGGTTATCCAGACCCGGCGGCGCGGCAGACCATGGTCGCTTGCAAGGCATGCTGATCGATAGCTGGGAGTGCTACACACAAACGTGGACGCCCGCCATGGAGGACGAGTTTCAAAAGCGTCGTGGCTATTCCCTGCGTAGCTGGCTTCCCGCCCTGGGCGGCTGGGTCGTGGAAGATCACACCACCAGCGAGAAGTTTCTTCGCGATTGGCGGGCGACCATCAGTGACCTGATTGTCGAAAACTACTACGGCCGAATGGCTGAACTGGGCAAACAACACGGCTTGGAACTTTCATTCGAAACCGCCGTGGGTGACGTCTCGCCGGGCGACATTCTGGAGTATATCAAATCGGCCGACATTCCAATGTGCGAGGTTTGGAAGCCGAATGATCCGCACATCGGTGGATTGGAAACCAAACCGATTGCACCAACAGCATCGGCGGCGCACATCTATGGCAAACCGCGTGTCGCATGCGAAACGTTCACGTCCGCGCCGATGAACTGGCGTGAGCACCCGTTTTCTCTTAAAAACGTCGCCGATCGAACGTTCGCGGCCGGCGTCACCCATTTGGTCTTCCATACCTACACGCATAATCCGCTCGAACGCGTGCCGGGAACATCGTTCGGCAGCACGATTGGAACGCCGTTCCTGCGTGGTCAAACCTGGTGGCCACACATGCCACTGTTCACGGATTACCTTGCTCGTTGCCAGCACATGCTGGAACAAGGCCATCCCGTTGCCGACGTGCTGTGGTACCTGGGCGATGACGTTGATCACAAACCCAGACAGGATTCGCCGTTCCCCGGCGGCTACCATTTCGACTATGTCAATCAAGACGCGTTGCTGAATCGGCTGGCAGTGGATGAAGGCGAACTGGTCATTCCCGAAGGCACGCGATGGAAGGTGCTTTGGTTGGCCCCGCAGCAGTGTCGACGTTTGACACCGCAAACACTCCAGCGAATCAAAGAACTGCTTCACGCTGGGGCAACGGTCATTGGACCGGCAGCCATCATGAATCCGTCACACAGTGGTGGCGATCAAGCGGACGGGCGGTTCCGTCGACAGGTTGGAGAGCTTTGGGGCGATGCAGATCGGCATCAAGGCGATCGCAGGATTGGCCGTGGCCGTTTGTTGTGGGGCATGCCGCTGGCACAAGCCCTCCAAAGAATCGACATACCGCCTGACGTGCACGGAACACTGTCACAGCGATGGTGTCACCGTCGCGTCGGCGATGTCGACATCTACTTTGTCATTGGAAGTCGCACACAAGCAGTCGATGCGACTCTGGAGTTTCGCGCCAAAGGCAAGCCCGAGTTTTGGAACCCGATCGATGGCCATCGCATGGCCGCCCCGATGTACCACCGGACGAAAAATGGCACCGCGATTCCGATCCGCCTGCCAGCCGCCGGTTCCACCTTTGTGGTCTTTCGTCCTAAATCATCGTCGGGCGTACCGATCCAGCGTCTTTCGCGCAATTCCGACGTCTTGCTTGACGCGACCGACACCGCGCGCATCGACGACACACCGGGCTACCCCGCGTTTGGAATCGACCGCTATGGAATCACACAACCATGGGTTCTGCCACTGTCCCCCACGATTGAATTCGATCTCACCGGCGAACATTTGATCGCCTATCAAAACGGAAAGTATCGAATCGATCGAGCCAAAGGGTCGGCGCAGACGGTGGACATCATCGATGCGAATACGATTCCTTTGGACGGCACCTGGCAACTTCAGTTTCCCAATGGATGGGACACCCCTGATCAATTGACTCTGCAAGGACCACGGCCTTGGTCCGAGTTGGACGCCCCAGCGGTTCGTCATTTCTCCGGCACCGCGACCTACAAGACGACATTCTCACTGGACGCGAAACCCGGCGATCAGCGGTTTCAGTTGGACCTAGGACGCGTCGGAAACATTGCGTCCATCGAAGTAAACGGAATCCATGCAGGCACACTTTGGTCGGCACCCTACCGACTTGATATTTCCGACCAAGTTCAGCCTGGCGAAAACACTTTATCGATCCAGGTGACTAGCACTTGGCACAATCGATTGGCATTTGATTCCGGTCAACAACCCGAGCAACGGAAGACATGGACCATCGGCCCGCCGCCCATCGATTCGCCACTCGAATTTTCGGGTCTCAGCAACGACGTCCGATTGAACATCGGCCAGGTCGTTCGGATTACCAACGCGTCAAAGCCACCTTCACTCGATTGAGGTTGCAGATCCCCGCCCGTCCGCACTCCGGTACTCGATCACACGCCCACCAAAAATCGCAAAGATTGGCTGGTTCAAACCCAACAGACGATGACTCTATTGCGATCGCGACGGCACCGTGACCGGGGCAAATGCAACGTGCCCCCATCGGGTATGTTAAAAGGCCGCTGTTGGAACGATCGTGCTAGTGCGAGAAACAATCGTCATGGTTTCACCGATCGAACACGCATAGACTCCCTCGCCCGCGGTACAACCGGCGGGCATCCGCTTTCGCATTTTCGCGTTCGTTTGATCACCCATTCCCCCAATGTTAGGCGAGACCCCAATGAGTGTGACGCTTCAGTTGAATCTGCTTCCCGAAGTCGAAGCATTCTTGGACCAGAGTCCGCTGGCAAGTTTTGTGGGAGGGAAAAATTTCCCCAATGCGGACGGAAATCTGGTGGCAACCATCGATCCCGGTTCGGGCCAACAGATTGCGGAGATCCATGACCTGAGTGAAGCGGAAATTGATCGCGCCGTCGAAATCGCCGATGCAGCGTTCCCCGCGTGGGCCGCATTGCCACAACAAGAACGCAGCAGCATTCTGTTGAAGTTGGCCGATGCGGTTGAGCAACGAAAGTCGATCATTGCCCAGATCGAATCGCTGGACGCCGGAAAGATCGAAGCTCAAGCGGCCGGCGATGTCCAAAACTTCGTCGATACACTGCGTTACTTCGTTGAACTTTCCGGCAAAGTCGAAAAACGCACGAAGCTGGATGTCGAGGGACATGAAGCTTGGACGGTGAAGCAACCGTGGGGCGCTTGTGCGTTTATCTTCCCGTGGAACTTTCCTTTCTTGTTGATCGGCTGGGGAATTTCGCCTGCTCTTGCCGCAGGCAACACGGTGGTCATCAAGCCGGCCGAAGACACATCGCTGTCGGCCATCTATCTGGCGCAACTGGCAAAGGAAGTCAGCGTACCCGATGGCGTGATCAATGTGGTCACCGGTCGAGGCGCAACCGCGGGTTCGGCGTTGTCCAACAACAAACAGATCAAACGAATGTCTTTCACCGGGTCACCGGAGGTCGGACGATTGGTCGGCGAAGCATGTGGACGCAATCTCGTCCCGGTTAAGCTGGAATTGGGTGGCAAAGGTGCGGCCCTGGTCTTTGACGATGTCGATGTCAAAGCCACCGCCAAGGCATTGGTGGGCGCGATCACCTTTCATACCGGGCAAGTCTGTTGTGACGCGACACGCTGGCTGGTTCATCAAGACATCTATGACGAATTTGTCGCTCATTGCCGAGACCTGATGCAGAACGTGAAGATCGGTCACCCGCTGGATCCCGAAAGCCAAATGGGACCGGTGGTCAATCCAAAGCAATGCCAGCGGGTGCTCGGTTATCAGGCCAAGGGCAAAGCCGAGGGTGCCGAATGCTTGGTGGGTGGTGGCCCGGCAAAGGTCGATGGCTATGAAGGCAACTACGTCAACCCGACGCTGCTCGCAGGATCACTGGACAACGTCGCAGCACGAGAGGAAATCTTCGGGCCGGTCGCCTATGTGACCGCGTTCGAAACCGAAGAAGACGCGATCGCAATGGCCAACGACACCGATTACGGCTTGGCCAACAGCGTATGGACCAACGACAAAGATCGTGCCGATCGTGTGGCGGAGTCCATGGTCGCCGGGAACAGCTGGATCAATGCTCACAATGTGTTTGTCCACGGCGTGCCCTATGGCGGCATCAACAAAAGCGGCATGGGCGGCGGCGTATTGTCAGTCGAAACTCTGATGGATTACTACCGCAGCACGTCGGTGGTCCGTCCTTTGGCCTGATCAGCCGCGTCGGACGGTTCGGTTGACCGGTGAAGTTCACAAGTGGATTGATATTGAAATGACCAACAAGCGAAACACGCTTCACCCGCGTGATGAAATCATGCGAACGATGGATCGTATTTATCGTTACCGCATGACGACCACATCAGGCGGCAATCTATCCATCCGCGACTCCGCCGGTGACATTTGGATTTCGCCGGCCCGTGTGGACAAAGGCAACTTGAATCGCCGTGACATCGTGTGCGTTCACGCAGACGGGACCGCCGATGGCTTGCATCCACCATCCAGTGAGTTTCCCTTTCACAAAGCGATCTATGAAGCACGTCCCGACATCCGGGCGATCGTGCATGCTCATCCCGTCGCGTTGGTCGCATTCAGCATTTGTCGCCAGTCACCCGACACACGCCTGTTTCACCAAGCTCACTCGGTGTGTGGGAAAGTGGGATTTGCGCCCTATGCGTGCCCGGGAAGCGAAGCTTTGGGCGTGAGCATTGCGGACACGTTTTCCAAGGGCTGCGACAGCGTGATCCTTGAAAACCACGGTGTCGTCGTCGGCGGAAGCGATCTTGCACGTGCGTTCGAACGATTCGAGGCGTTTGAATTCGCCGGCAAGACGCTGATTAAAGCCAACCAGCTGAGCCCCGTGCGATTCCTGGACGAGGACCAACTGAGGCAGGCGGCTGATCGCTGCGTCAATTTTGATTCTTACGATCCGGACCAGGCAACCGCTGGCGAACTGGAGCTTCGCAAGCAGCTTTGCGATTTTGTGCGTCGTGGTTGCCGCCAGCGACTGCTGATCAGTACCGAAGGCAGCTTTTCTGCGCGTGTCGACGCCGATTCTTTCCTGATCACTCCCACGCAAAAGGACCGTGAACAATTACACGCCGATGATTTGGTACTGGTTCGCGGCAACCAGCGCGAAGCCGGTAAATTAGCCAGCCGTGCCGCTCGTGCACACCAAGCGATTTACGATAAACATCCGCACGTGCAGGCGATCGTGTTCGCCCATCCCGTGAATGCGACGGCGTTCAGCGTGACCGAAACCCCACTGGACGTTCGCACCATTCCCGAAAGCTATGTTTTTCTGCGTGATGTGCGACGGGTACCGTACGGCGTTCAGTACCGGGACGACGGCAGTATTGCCGATTACGTGTGTCGATCCAACCCTGCCGCGGTTTTACAGAATGACGGCGTGGTGGTAACAGGATCGACCGTGCTGGACACGTTCGACCGGTTGGAAGTTTTGGAATCCACCGCCGAAGCCGTGATCAACGCCGGTGCCATCGGAAACGTGTCGGTCATGTCCGGTGATGTGATCGACGAACTATGCACCGCGTTCAACCTGAAATGAACAACCGATCAATACAGGTCGTCCCGTGCCAATCAGCGGTGGCGTTTGCGGTACTCGCGTGGTGATTCACCGTTCGCTTTGCGAAACTGGCGGCTGAAGTAGTTGCTGTCAGAAAACCCCACCTCAAATGCGATGTCCGTGATGCTGTTGTCTGTGTTCCGCAGCAACCGACTGGCTTCTTCGATCCGTAGTCCAATCAGGTAGTTGATGGGGGAGGTTCCCATCGCGGACTCAAACATTCGGATGTAGTTCGTCCGAGACATTCCAGAAATATTGACCAGCATTTCAAGTGTGATCGGATGGGCGATATGGCGTCTCATGTGCGAGATCGTTTCGCCGACGCGAATGAGTGACTTGCTGGATGGATTTCGCGTCTCGCTGTAGCAACGCGACAGAAAGGTCACCAATTCCAGCATGGTCGCGATCGCCACGACCTCGAATCCCGGTCGCCTTGCGGCAAGTTCGCTGTCTAGCTTGTCGACCAACTGCATTGTGTCGACGATCTCCGCCGGGCTCAGCTGCAGACGACTGGTA
Source organism: Crateriforma conspicua (assembly GCF_007752935.1). Taxonomy (NCBI): domain Bacteria; kingdom Pseudomonadati; phylum Planctomycetota; class Planctomycetia; order Pirellulales; family Pirellulaceae; genus Crateriforma; species Crateriforma conspicua. The sequence continues at coordinate 6,849,175 of NZ_CP036319.1, forward strand.
AATTTGTGCCGGCTACGCCAAGCGGGCTCCAGCGTAAACAACGCGTGATAGCCGGAAAGCGATTGCAAATCGCCAAGCGACAACGGCAACTCACTTGGGGTGAACAGAATGTTGATCAAACTCAATTGATCCATATTCAAATAGTCATGCGGCCGGTCGCCGCCAATGACAAACGTGTCGCCCGCTTTCAGGTCGTAGCTGTCTTCCCCCGTGATATGCACGCCTGCCCCTCCGGTGATGATCACGATTTCGGAGAACTCGTGGCAGTGCAATCCAAACGGTTCCTGAGGGTCGCGCCGCTCCACGACGATGGGAAAACCGTCGGCATGGAACCAGTCCTGCTTCTTTAGCACTTTCATACGACAGCAACGCCACAACGGTGGCCATCCAGCCAGCGGATGCAGATAGAGGAATTTTGATCCGCCAGAAAACCGACCCAAGATGAAACTATTGTGCTAGTTACTGGTTCGATCGTCAAGGTTTTGGTGTCACCGGCGGCCTAGACTGCGTCTGCTGTTTGAAGGGAAAAGCGAACTGATCCGCCGACGGATCGTGACGATTCCGCTTCGAGGCGTCGCAGAGATGAATTGCAGCGTCCCAGCGGAATTGGCGACGCCGCCCACCATCGTGCTCCCGAATTTCATGCGCTCCCGCCCTTCCCTGTCGTCATCGCACGAACCTCCATCATGACTAGGGTAAATCTCCCGCTGACTTTGGCTGTTCCGATGCTAGTCGCCATGGCCGCGTGGTCATCGGCGGATCAACAACAACCGGATATTGTCGTCTATCTGGCCGACGATCTATCGGCACGTGACCTTTCGCTTTACGGGGGAACGAACATTCCAACTCCCGCCATCGACGCATTGGCGGATGAGGGAATGACGTTCGATCGCGCCTTCGTCGCCTCTCCTTCGTGTGCCCCCAGCCGAGCCGCGTTTTTGACAGGGCTGATGCCAGCACGAAACGGCGCCGAGGAAAATCATTCCTACCCGCGAGAAGGCACACCGCGACTGCCGGCGGTTTTGAATCAAATGGGATACGAAACCGCAGCGTTCGGAAAAGTGGCTCACCTGAAAAGTGCCAAAGACTATCAGTTCCAGACATTCGATCTACGACAAGACATCCCCGACGTCCGCACTGCTGTCCAGGATTTTTTGAAGAAGCGAAACGACCCTCGACCGCTGGCGTTGTTTGTCGGCGTGTCCAATCCTCATGTTCCCTGGCCCAGTGAATCAAACGTTGATCCACAGGGAATGAACCTTCCACCGAAATTGTTGGACACTCCGCAAACCAGAGTACAGCGTTCTCGCTATCTACAAGAAGTCAAAGACCTGGACGCCTACCTTGGCGAACTGCGATTGCTGACACGCGAACATCTGTCGGATGATACGGTGTTTGTGTTTTCTAGTGACCATGGCGCACAGTTCCCGTTTGGCAAATGGACACTCTATGACGAGGGCACCCGCGTTCCACTGATTGTCGCTCGCCCTGGTGTGATCGAACCGGGTTCGCGTACCGACGCCATGGTCAGCTGGATCGATATCCTGCCGACGCTGATCGATGCTGCCGGTGGTAATGTCCCCGATGGACTGGACGGCCGTTCTTTCTCCGCGGTCCTGGGCGGACAACAAACCGCGCATCGCAATCGCATCTTCACGACCCACAGTGGTGACCGGTTGATGAACGTCTATCTCAGCCGCGCCATACGCACCGACCGCTACAAGCTCATCTGGAACGTTCATCCGGAATTCGCGTTCACCACGCACATTGACCTGTTGTTGCGAGAAACGTCGGGCGATTATTTCAAACAGTGGACGGAGCTCGCGAACACGGACGCGCGTGCCGCTGACGTGGTCGCCAAACACCACGGTCGCCCTGAATACGAACTGTACGATCTGCAGACCGATCCGCTTGAGCAAACCAACATCGCCGGGAACGAGGACGTTGCTGCAATTCAAGACCGTCTTCGAAACGAGCTGAACTCCTGGGTCCAGTCGCAAGGCGACGAACTTACAGTGTTCCACGAACCGCTAATGCTCGACGCGCCGGAAACCTGGGAACCTCGCAAATTGCCGCGCCAAAAACGATAGGCGCTCGTTGTGACGGAGTTTTGAACTTCTCGACTTCGTGCCCCACCACGCCCGCGTCTCCGGTGATGGACGTGGGGTGTAAGACTAGACGATTCCATGCAACGACGTGAATTCATTACTTCCCTGACCCTCGGCGGTGCACTCGTATCGCTGGCCCCTGACCAAGTATGGGGATCCGACCAAGCGTATCGACCTGACAAGGACACACCGCAGGCCCTTTCCGAATTTGACCAACTCACCGCACAGCTATTGAAACAATGGTGTGATGGAATGCTGGCCCATCAGATCGATGCCCCGGAAGATCCCACCCGGCATGGTGGCCTGGCGTGCCCGGCATGTCCGCGAATTCACGGTCGATGCAGCGATGCGCTGTATCCGTTTTTGCACATGGCACACACCACCGGCCAGCAGAAATACCTGGATGCTTCCATTGCCGTTTACGACTGGGCCGAGCACAACGTCAGTCGCGCCGATGGCAGTTGGACCAATGACGTCAATCCGAAATCATGGCGTGGGACCACGATCTTTGGAGCCATCGCGTTGGCCGAAGCGTTGCACTACCACGGCGACGTGTTGGATCAATCACGACGCGACGCTTGGACGAACCGTTTGGATGAAGCGGTCGGTGGCTATCTGTGGTCTGATTTCAAGGAAATTGATTTCACCAACCTCAACTACGGCATGACTGCCGTGTACGGGTTCCATCTGTTTGGCGATCTTCTGGCGAACCCCGATTACACACGACGCAGTGAACGGTTCGCTAGCCGCGTGAAAGAGTTTTTTACCGAACCGAACCATTTGCTTTGGGGCGAAGGCAAACCGAATGACAATCGCAGCGGTCGTGGCCTGCTGCCGGTGGACCTGGGTTACAACGTCGAAGAATCGCTCAACGGTGTTGTCCTGTATGCCGTTGATGTGGGTGATCAGGAACTGCTCGACCTAGTGTCCAATGCGTTGGCCGGACACCTGCAATTCATGCTTCCCGATGGAGCTTGGGACAACAGTTGGGGAACGCGGTCACAGAAGTGGAGCTATTGGGGCAGCCGTACATCGGACGGATGCCAGCCGGCCTTTGCCCTGATGGCCGATCACAACCCGGCATTCGGTACCGCAGCGATTCGCAACGCCCAGCTGATGCAGCGTTGCACGTCCAACGGCCTTCTGCACGGCGGCCCCCACTATGTTTCTCACGGTATCAAACCATGCATGCATCACACGTTCACACACGCCAAAGTGATGGCATTGATGCAGGATCGCATGAAGTCGTTGCCGCCGGTCAATACCAACACGCCGCTGCCTCGTGAAATCGCCAGTAACGTCAAGCATGTTCCCGAACTGGATGTTTGGCTAGCGGCTAAAGGCCCTTGGCGTGCCACCGTATCGGCCTACGATTCGATCTACAAAACTAAAAAGTCCGGTCTGCTGCAACAGCCAACCGGAGGCTCGCTGTCGGTTTTGTATCACGAGAAGGTGGGCACGTTGCTGGCGTCCAGTATGGCACGTTATGAGATGGTCGAACCGCTGAATATGCAGCCGCAACCCGGTGACGACTTTCCTCTGACCACACGAGTTGAACGTCGAATCGACGATGATTGGTTCACCAATCTGTACGACTTGACAGCAGACGTTCGCATCTCGGAAACCGAACAGCGGTGCGTATTCGATATCGCGACCACCCTTCAGAACGAAGAACGAGACAAGCCTTCGGACGATTCCGCAGCCTTTCAATTGCGATACACCTTCGATTCCGACAAAACCACTATCTCGGTCACCCAATCCAGCGAAGCGAAGACGGAAGACGCAACACTGGTCGTGCCTCTTATCTCCCCATCCGGCGAATCAGTTCGACAGGTGTCAAATACTTGCATCGAGATCGACAAGCCACATGGAACCGTCGTGTTGAAATCGAACGTGCCTCTGACGTTGCTCGCCGGACTCAAAAAACGAGTCTTCAACATGGTTCCCGGAATGGAATCCGCTCCCGTGGCAATGAAACTCAGCAAAAACCCCAGCCCCATCGTGTGCGAAATTTCCGTGCGCGCATGAACACGACCGAAGATTCACAGCCATCACCGTCATTCCGACCGCGAAGGCCATACTCTCCCACATTCGCGTGCCTCAGCGTCCACTCGCGGATCGAAAGAATTACTCCGTCTTTACCCCATCAACCACGTCGTCGACATGATTTCGATTGCCACCCTTTCGCGATTTTCCCCGCACGTCCTTTACAGACTCTTGCTGATCAGCTTCGGAGTTTTTCAATCGGTCGCCGCCGATCAACCAAATGTCGTTTTCATCTTGAGTGACGACCAGGCGTGGAATGATTATGGGTTCATGGGGCACGAGCACATTCAAACACCGAACTTGGATGCGTTGGCCAGGCAAGGCTTGCTATACGAACGCGGCTACGTGACCGCGCCGCTATGCCGGCCATCGCTTGCCAGTATTGTCACAAGCCGATACCCCCATCAAACCGGAATCCGCGGCAATGATCCGGTCATGCCAGGTTCGAACAATCGCAAGAACAACCCGTCCTTGTTCGCCAAGCTTCGGCGGCGAATGACGACACCCTTGCACGAGCAACCGTCGCTGATTCGCACGTTGAATGAAAACGGTTACGCAACACTGCAAACCGGAAAGTGGTGGGAAGGCAACCCGAAAGATCATGGATTCACCCATGCAATGACGCACGGTGACGAATCACGCGGCGGGCGTCATGGTGACAAAGGCTTGGATATCGGCCGCAAAACGATGCAGCCGATCTATGAATTTGTCGAAAACGCCGCGGAAAACGGGCAACCATTCTTTGTTTGGTATGGGGTTTTTCTGCCACACGCACCACACAACGCCCCACAGCGTTTTTTTGACAAGTACAAAGATGTCGCGCCCAATGAACCAACGGCATGGTACTGGGCTAATGTGGACTGGTTTGATGAAACTTGCGGCGAACTGGTCAATCACTTGAAGTCTAAGGGACTCTACGAAAATACTCTCTTTGTCTACACGTGCGACAACGGCTGGATCCCCGATCCGCAGCGACGAGACCGTTACATTCGATCAAAGCAAGAACCCGTTGAAGCGGGAATTCGCACACCCATCTTTTTGACGCACTCGAGCACAATCGATCCGCGACGAGATTCCACAACACTGGCTAGTAACATTGATATCGCACCGACGATTCTGCGGGCCTGTGGTATCACGCCACCTGAGGAAATGGAAGGGTTGGATTTGCGTGACAGCGATGAATTGCGAAGACGCAACCGCATCTTTGTCGAAGCCTACCAGCACGACACCGACTTGGACCACCTCGACGACATCAACCATGGTTTGAAAGCACGTGTCATCATCGAAGGCTGGAACAAGCTGATTGCATGGTCCGATCACAAGCAGCTTTTCGATCTCAAGTCTGACTCGGACGACCGAAATGATTTGTCGAACAATGATCCGCAGACGGTGGAAGAACTATCAAATGCCCTGAAGCATTGGCTGACGAAGACCCCCATGATGAATCCCGAATGATTGCGTTCGGTTATCCGATGCCACATCCGGATCCATTTGCATAGCCACTATCTAAACAAGCACTTCGGAATGCTTCCCCATGAAATCGATCACCAAATGCGGGTACATCGTTAGCGTTGTCTTCCTGGCTCATTCATTTACCTCGATTTGGCTGACAACCTCCCGTGCCAATGCCGCAAACCCCGATTGGCGAGCCCAGTGGATTTGGCAGGCGGAGGATGGGCCAGCGAATACTTGGGTGGCGTTTCGGAAAGAGTTTGATCTGGCGAGTGTGCCGGACGAAGCCGTCGCCAATATCTCAACCGACACCAAATAGGCATCGTGATTCAGCGTCGCGACTGTCCAAGCAACTCGCCGCAGCGGAACGAATGAAATCCAACAAAGTTCCGATGAAGAAATAGAGAGTCGCGCTGGGTGAGTCGCGTAGGAACCAAGTCAGAGACCGACACAAATGCGATTCTCGATTCGCAGGTTTTGAGAACCGCAGATTTGATGCAATCAGGTGATTGACGCTGGCAGACCGAATCGACATGGCCTCTGACCTGAAACAGGCTGTCTCTGCAGGTGGCTATTCAAGCTTCACGTCGATCACAGTGATATTCTTGCCTTTTTGGCCGATGATCGATGTCCAACCGTCGTGTGATGGGCGTTGGAGATCGAGTGACAACTTGCTGTTTTCGAAGGTGGATTCAAAACCAGAGGCGAGGACCTTGAATTTTGTCGGATCGGCTGGGCTGATTCGATAGAAAGTGTCATTGGATACAAGGTACAGGTTGCCATTGTAGGTCAAAAGCTTTCCAAACTGTGGCGCTTGCATTCGTGTCCAATCGCCGGTTTGGGGATCACGCTGGTAAATCGTCGGATCGCCGTTAGGGCCTCGTGCCAGAACATGAACTCGGCTTTCCTCGTCGACGACCATCGACCCGCCGTTGCGATAGCCGTGTCCAGGCGGGATCTTCATGACAGTGATGCCGGTGCTGTCGGCAGTGATGAATTCGAGACCGTGCGTTGCGACCAAACTCCCGTCGTTGTTGCGCCAATGGACCCCTCCGTCGTCACTGTAGGCGTAGCAAAGGTCATGCGAGGTGCGATGATCCGGGTTGTCTCGCCAGCACCACGTCAAGTGGCATCTACCGTGTTGGAACACAAACCCGAACGGATACGCATTCACGGTTCCGTCACCACCAGACCAACGTTGGTCGATGAACTGACTGGACGGTTCATCACGCGGTGACCAAGATCCGCCTGAGTAATGAAACAAATGTGAGTTTGCCGCCCCGGACCCACCACCGAGGCGCAGGTACAACAGCATTGAATTGCCGTGCGAGATGAAACTCGGATAAGTCACACGCTCTAGCCTCGGAGCTGTCTGCATTTCGTTTCCCTGAGCATTATCGCCGGGGCTCTGACTATGTGCGATTCCGAGGTGATTTTGAACGTCGGCAAATAGATTCTCGTCCCAGAATACCTTCTCGGGGTATTGGGCAATCGGATCATTGCTGCGACGATAACGTAGGGTTGATAAATGATGGTCAAATGAAAGATGAATGAAACCATCGGGCGAGATGCCCATTGCAACTTTTTCATGACCGTCTCCGAATCCGCGTGAGATCACGCCGCCCTTTCCGCGATCGCCAGTGCGGGTCCGCTGGTAATCGGATAATGACACGACAGCCCAGGGACCATCCGGTAGCTTCCGTCTGGCTACCGAAACCTGTTTTGTGTCATCCCAGTAGGCGGCATATTGCCAACCGTTGAACGTCTGAAGTGCCCCCGGGCCGAAGTTCCATTGTGAATGCCGGTCCACTATATCGAAGGGCATGCCGTTTTCAGAAACCAACGAACGCTGGATACCGTTTGCCATCAGACCCGTTACCGCAGGAGCATCAGCGTGCAATAGGCATGATTGAAGAAGTAGTGCAATGGACGCAACGTGTCTCGCGATCATCTTGTTTCCGTTCAGAGTTCCACTGGAATATCAAACGCTCTTGCGTCGACGCCATTATCACGGATGAATCAACGGTTCTTAGTTCATTCGAGTGTCAGATGCCGAGCGTGAATTCTACACCGATTCATCCACCACTCTGTTCGGAGACCGCGATACCTTTCGCGTCTGCGAATCCAAAGCAGTCTTGCTGCTGGGCTCGATTGAGTACCAAGACATCCTTTGCGACGAATCACCTGCGGTCGCCAACAGCACAACTTGGGACAATGCGATTTCGTCTTTGACGCGGTTTGCACCAAGCGGCTCTTGCGACAACATCGGGATACAGAAATCAGTAGCCCCAGAGACCGGACGAACCAGTGTACCAACATCGTCCTACTTCTTTCAGTACATCAGTCGACCTTGGCTACTGAGGGACGACTCCGGTGACCTAGAAACCTTTGTACGGAAACAGCCCACACCAGAAGGCCTTCGGGCAGGCGGTACTATCGTGCTAGTTTTCGATTCGATTGTCCAGGTTTTCATCGACCCCACGGCTAAACTGAATCGTTGATCGAGAGGCGTCCAAGCCTCCAACACCAGAATGAACAAGCAGCGAACCGTGTGATGAAAAACTTGCGACCCGTTTTCCTATCCGCATTGTTTCTATGGGCAGGGTCTGCGCCGAGCTTTTCCGACGGCCTGCAACCTCATTCGCTGACGGTGGGAGAAGGGTTTGCCGACCCGATTGGCTTTTATGATCCTTCACCTGTTTTCTCATGGAAGTTGCCGGCGGATAGCGGTGTGACATCCCAGTCTGCCTATCAGATCATCGTGACAGATGCCACCCACGGTCAGGCAACACCGCTTTGGGATTCAGGAAAGATCGTGTCGGATCAATCCACATGGGTGCCCTACAGTGGTCCGGCGCTAAAGTCTCGCCAGCGAATCGTTTGGCGAGTCCGATTTTGGGATGACCAGGGCCGCCGTTCGCAATGGAGCAATGATGCGACCATTGAGATGGGACTGTTGTCCAATTCCGATTGGAAAGCGGACTGGATTGAGGTCAAAGGCGAAACGGCAGCGGCGGACGAAATCACGATCTTGAAAGCGGAGTACGGAAGTCGTGAAGGAACCTCTGCGCAAGTGGTCGACGTCACGGCCCGACTGTCCAGAGCCATCGATCGCGGCGTTATCCCATTCCCTGTGACGAATGCGAGACTGGGCGGTGATCCGGCGCCGGACACTGCCAAGACCTTGTGGGTCGAATTTCAGTTCAACGGCGTAGCGAAGAAGGCGACCGTAGCGGAGAACAAGCGGTTCAGTCCGTTGCCGCCCTGGACGGCCCACCCCGGTTACTACTTCCGTCACAAATTTGACGTCCGAGCACCGATCATCAAAGCCAGGTTGTATGGATCAGCACTTGGCATCTGTGAATTTCATATCAACGGCCACCGTGTCGGTGATGACGTCCTGAGCCCTGGCTACACAACCTATTCCAAACGAGTGGAATCGTTGGCTTATGACGTGACCGACATGATTCGTGAAGGTGATAACGCCATCGGTGCCCTGCTGGGCGAAGGTTGGTACGCGGGACGATTGTTGCTGAGCAAGCCAACCGAACTTCGAGAGTTGAATCCAAAACTAATTGGTCAACTGGAGCTTACATTCGCAGACGGAACCGTCGAAACGATCGCGACCAACGATGCGTGGCGAGGGACCGGTCAAGGCCCCATTCGGGCAGGCGGCTTTTACCATGGTGAAGACTACGATGCGACGCAAGAGTTGGGCAATTGGAATAGCCCCGACTACGACGATTCCGCTTGGAAACCCACCAAGTCAACCAAGCTGGACAAACAACGTTTGATTGTGCCGAAACGAATGCCGCCGGTCCAATGCATGAAACAAGTTGCGGCGATTCGGCTAACGGAACCCGAACCGGGGCGTTATGTCTTTGACTTCGGCCAAAACCTAGTTGGTGTTCCCGATATCAATATACCCGTAACGAAAGGTGAGAAAGTTCAGATCCGCTTTGCCGAGATGCTTCAACAAGATGGGACGCTGTATACGGAAAACTACCGCAGCGCGCGATCTCAGGCGACTTTCCAGGCTGCCAAGGACGGGACGATCCATTACCGACCCTCATTGTCCTTTTTTGGCTTTCGATACGTGGAACTCAGCGGTTTGTCCGCGGGTGCGAAGCTGACGAAGGATGCGGTGGTCGCGAAGGTCCTACATACCGCGTTTCATTCCAGTGGTGAATTCGCGTCGTCACACGACGAGTTGAATCAACTGCAAAGCAACATCCGCTGGGGTCAAATCAGCAACTTTGTAGACGTCCCGACCGACTGTCCGCAGCGGGATGAACGACTGGGCTGGACCGGTGACGCACAAGTTTTCTTGCCAACGTCGTTCTTCAACTATGACGTCTACTCGTTCTGGGCACGCTGGCTGCAAAGTGTTCGCGACGAGCAAAATGCCGACGGCGAGATCCCGCATACCGTTCCGGCCGGTGGATTCGGCTATGCCAGTCCCGGCTGGGCCGATGTGATCGTGACGGCACCGTGGCAAATTTATGTACGTACAGGCGACCCTAGGATCCTGCATGACAATTATTCCGCGATGCAACAGTGGGTGTCCGTTTACGAAAACCGATCGAAGAACTTCATTCCGGATCTGAAAGGCTGGGGCGATTGGCTGCAGCCGTACACAGAATCGGATCGCAAAGGTGACACGGCTCAAGATCTGATCGCGACGGCCTACTTCGGTCGCGACGCTCGTATTCTGAGTTGGGCCGCCGAGGCCATTGGTAAAGAAGATGACGCGGCGCGTTACGAAAAATTGCATGCATCGATACGAAAGGCATTCACGAATCGTTACTTTCCCGAGAACGAAACTCACGTCGGCGCAGACACCCAAACCGCTTGCTTGATGGGACTCGGCTACGATTTGATCGAAGCTGATCAGCGGGATCGCGTCGCCGGAATCCTAATGAGAAAATTCAAGGAAGCCGACCGACACCTGAGGACTGGATTTTTGGGCACGCCCCTGTTGGCCCCCGTCTTTGATGAACTCGGGCACCCAGATATCTGCTACGAGTTGCTTTTCAAAGAAAGCTATCCGTCGTGGTTCTATTCGATTAATCAGGGTGCGACGACGATGTGGGAACGTTGGAATAGCTACAGCCATGCCGACGGCTTTGGCGACGCCAGCATGAATTCGTTCAACCACTATGCGTACGGCGCGATTGGTCAATTCATGTACGAGCGTGTCGCGGGCCTATCACCTGATCCCGAACGGCCGGGCTACAAGCACTTCTTCGTTCGCCCGCTGGTCGGTGGACCACTCGATTCAGCATCGGCGGAACTTGAAACACCCTTCGGGACTGCCAAGAGCCAATGGCGGCGTTCCGACGACGGGATCATTGTCGAAGCCGTCGTACCGCCGAACACCACAGCAACGGCCGAACTGCCGGCGGACGGAGCGGTCGACATTCAGCACAATGGCCAAACGATTGACAAAGCAACAGCGGATGCGGACATCGTCCTGGTCATGCTGCAGCCGGGAACGCATCGCTTGGAAATTGAAAAGAGAAACGATTCAAAAGAATCGGATCAGATTGTGCCTCCCAAGGGTGGCCAACCCGCGATGTCGTTTGACCCGCAGACCAAACTGGAATTTGCATCCCAGCACGTAACAGCGGAAGCAGGATGGGCAAAAGCAACACAAATGCCATTCAGCGATTTGTACCGGGTTGAATGCGACGAACGCTTCACCACCCCATCCGACGTGAAGCTTTGCGTTCCCATTGACGAAACGATCCAGACTGGCGACGTCGTTCTGGTTTCCTATTGGATCTGTCGCCCCAAAGCGGGCGGCCAACCGAACAACGTGTACCTTTCCATCGGCGACCCGTCTGGAAACGGCGTTTATCAAAACAAGCTGTCCGCATATCGCGAGTGGAAACAACACGTTCGATCGTTCGTGGCGACGGAGACAATCGACGCATCGACCGACGTGGTTCGATTCGATCTTGGGGAAGCGGGCACGGTCGTGGAGATCGCCGATTTCCAACTGGTCAATTATGGCTGTGCCTTTGACATCGAATCGCTGCCGAGATCGACCGTGATGTACGCGGGACGCGAAGAAGATGCTGCATGGCGAATCAACGCGTGGGAACGAATAGAGAAAATTCGCAAGGGCGACTTGGAGATCGAAGTTGTCGACGCCCAGGGACAACCTGTACCCAATGCGAACGTACATGTCGCCATGCAAAAGCACGCCTTTGGGTTTGGGAATGCGGTCAACGCCGAGATGCTGGGCGCACCTCAGAGCGACTTCCCGATCACCCCGAAGAAGAAAATTCCCGTCAGCTGGAACGACGCACAAAAGTACCGCGAAATCGTCAAGCAGTACTTTGACCGCGTGACCTTCGAATCTGAACTTCGGCCGCACAACTGGCAAAACTTGAGTTCGGACAGTCCCGTCTGGCAGCGACGCAAGGACATTTTGCTGAACCGAACTCTGCCATGGTTGCTTGAAAACAACATCGCCGCACGAGGCCACTACATCGGCTGGGCCCCAATGGACTTCAACGCTTTCGAAAAGCAGTTCATCGGCAAACCGGACGAGCACCGCAAGTGGCTCTGGGGACACATGGCCGATGTTCTGCCGGCCACCAACCAGTACGTCAAAGAGTGGGATACGATCAACCACATCATCGGCTGGGGACAGCATACGTACGAGAAGGAATACGGAAGCCCGAAGATTTACGCCGACATCATGTCCGAAGCTCGAAGATTGGCCCCCAATGCATCGCATGCCATCAACGAAGGCAAAGTGCTGCCGGACGGTTACAAACGTGAGCCTTACAAGAAGATCATTCGTTATCTGAACGAACAGAACCAAGGCCCTGACATGGTTGGATTCATGGGGCACTTTGGATTGACATCGCTGACGCCTCCCGAAGAACTGCTGAGTGTTTTCGATGAATTTGCAGAAATCGCGCCCAGACTACAACTGAGCGAGTTTGATGTGGATGCAGGCGATGACGATGAACTCCAAGCCGACTACTTTCGGGACGTTATGATTGCTTCCTTCAGCCATCCGAACTTCGAAGCAATCTGCCAATGGGGATTTTGGGAGCCGTTACATTGGAAACCGGCCGCTGCCTTGTGGCGAAAGGACTGGACACTGAAGCCCGCCGGAGAGGTGTTTGTGGATTTGGTCGCCAAACAATGGTGGACGGACGAAACACTGGTGACGACCGACGATGGAACGTGTAAGACACGCGGTTTTTTGGGCACGTACCAAGTCACGGTCACAAGCGAGGGGATGACGGCGGAACAAACGGCCAAACTGAAACGCAACGGAACAACACTGCGGATACAGATTAGCCAGTAGTGCGGTCGCATCCATGAATCGACACGCCACTGCCCTGCCCCACGCCACCTGCGATTGCGACACACTCAAATAACGAAGCAGACGATGCCCTCCACCGACCAGATTCCCTTCACAACACGTTGTCTTGTCACCGCGTTCATGAGCGTCGTATTTGCCTTGCCGCTGCGAGCGGAAACGCATAGCGATCCGGCCAAGCCGAACATCATTCTGATCCTCGCCGACGACCTGGGTTTCAATCAAATCGGAGCCTACGGCGACACACCGATCAAAACTCCGATCCTGGATCAATTGGCCAAAGATGGGATTCGATTCACCAACGCATACTCGGGAAACACCGTCTGTTCTCCATCACGGGTGTCGCTGCTGACCGGACGAGACGGACGCCTGCTGCACGACAATTCCAACAAAGTCCAACTGCGTGACATCGACGTGACGCTCGCTCACGTTTTGAAGTACGCGGGTTACGACACCGCCCTATTCGGCAAATACTCGGTCGGATCGCAGATGGGCGTGACCGATCCGTTGGCGATGGGTTTCGACACATGGTACGGCATGTATTCGATCCTCGAAGGCCATCGACAATACCCCCAGTTTCTGTGGCGCGATGGCCAAAAGATCCGTATCGGTGAAAATGAAGGCGGCCGCAAAGGTGCCTATGCGCAAGAGCTGTTTGCCAACAAGGCCATCGATTACATCGCGCAGCAACATCGAAACCCGTTCTTCGTGATGCTAAATTTTTCATCGCCGCACGCGGAACTGGCGGCACCCGAGGAATTCGTCGCCCCCTACCGGAAAATCTTTGACGAAACGCGTTACTTGGGTATGTCCACTGGTGAACCGGCCGACAAATATGCTTGGTATTACCCCGAACCCGTTGACCAACCACGGGCGACTTTGGCTGGCATGGTGACCGCATTGGATGCGTACATCGGACGAATCGTCGAACGGCTTCGGAAACTGGGCATTGCGGACAACACGCTGATTCTATTCACCTCTGATAACGGACCGCACGATGAGGGTGGTGGTGATCCCGAGTTTTTCAAAGCTGCCGCGCCCTACCGAGGCATGAAACGGGACTTGTTTGACGGAGGCATCCATGTGCCGATGATCATCCATTGGCCCGCCAGAATCCGAACGGGACGAGTGGATGACACGCCGTGGGCCTTTGCGGATGTGCTTCCGACTCTTGCCGAACTGGCCGGCGTGTCGCTGACCTCAGTCCCCCGCGTTCAAACCAACGGAACCTCCATTGATCGCCGCTTAAGCGATTCACCACAACCGATCGGCGAACGGATGCTGTATTGGGAATTCGGCAAACAGGCCGGCGACCCAAACTCGGGAATCGTCGGCGAGGTGTTTCAAGCGGCACGCGAGGGCCGATGGAAAGCCGTGCGTTACGGGTTGAACCGACCAATACAAATCTATGATCTTGAATCCGACCCTGGCGAACGGACGGAGCTTTCCGATCAGCGACCAGATCTGCACCAGAAATTCCAAGAGTTTTTCGAGACGTACGCCCGCTAGATCAGGCGTTTACGATTCTCCATCGGCAGATGTTCAGTTGCCTGATTGCGAATGAATCTTTAGCAGTGCCACGCCTTGTGAATCCAAAGACAAGTCGGTCCCAACGACTTGACCTGTCAACAAGTTCGTTACGGAGACCGGCTTGTCGTGATCGAAGACAATCTGCAAATCGGCGTCGTGCTTGCCCAGGTTGATGATGCTGACCAGATAGCTGCCGTCGTCCTGTTTGACCGCTTGCCAACGACAGCCCTTGCGATCACTGCCGTTGTCTTCGACCAATGCGAAGGCAGGCATGCTGATGGCAATGTCGCGGAGGGCAATGTCACGAATCTGCTGTGGACTTGGGTTGCTCTTCAGTACAACCAGCCTGCCTTGGCCGGCTTCAAGACGCTTAGCATGTGGGTTACCGTACTCGTCTTTGGCCAGGCTTTTCTCTCCATCCACAATCACTGTCCCGCCTTGGTCCAGATACGATTGCAAAGCATTGAGTTCCGCAACTGTCACATACGGCGTGCGGTAAATGAGAATGGCATCCCAAGACGCATTGTCTTGGGTCTTGATGATCTTTTCCGTTGCAAACCCCACCGGAAAACCGTCAAAGAACATCGCTTCGTACAAAGCAAACTGCTCGGTCATGTGCGAACGTTTGTTGATGGCCGATGTTTCCGAGTGGAACAATCGCAACGGACGACGCTGCTTTCGCAAAGCAATGACTTCTTCGGAAAAGCTATTCAAATCCAACATGACCTGGGTATAGGCGTTGGCGATGTGTGGCTGTTGGTTGACCGAACCTGCGAAAGATCCTGCTAACGCCAGATCTGCGAAGTTCAGCTCGCCCTCCAAACGGTCTTCCGGCGAACCATCAGGGTCACGAGCCCAGAACCAAGCGAAATTGGCGTCCATTCCGTGAAGCGTTGCCAGCCAATAGACACACTTCACGTATTGCGTCGAAAGATCGAGCTTGCGCCAACGCGCTGCCGACAGAAAATGCGATTCTGAATTGATGTGGATGCTGTCCGGTGCGACGGATTCCATGAAGTCGTAGGACATACAGAGCTCTTCCCAGAAAAACGCATAATGCTGTTCCCACGGTTCGGGTGCGTTCGTATAGTTGCGTCGTGTCGGTCGCGTTTTAGCATCATCACCAATGATGGACGTCAACTGTGTCAACGATTCGATGTCAATTCCGTGCGCGCGATCGTCGTCGGTGTAGAGGTGAGGAATGAGTTTGATGTGAGTGTCCGCATCCGGATTGCCCTTTCGCAACTCACCCTGAAGCATCGCATACCAGGAAATGACCCGGTCCATGTTGTAGCGTGCCCAATCGTAAAAGACCGGCGTGCCACGGGTCTGTGCAGAGATGGGTATTTGGATTTGGACGGTTTCGAAACCCAAAAACTGCGTCTCCCAATTTTGATTGAGCCGGTTGATGTCACCGGAATACTTTGCACGCAGCCACTGGCGGAATCCTTCCAGCGTGTAGGATGAGATCTGCTGCATCTCGCCGGTTCGCCTCGTCCAATTGCTTGCGATCGAATGCCAATGCGGTTCGTTGGCCAGAATGTATCCAAGCCGGGTCACCCTTTTCCCACGAGTCAGTGCACCGGTTTCTCGGGCGATCGTTCCCCAGACTTCTTTGACCAACGGATTGTCGATATCAAATCCTGTGAACGTGCTGCGGCCAAAACGCACCTCGGGTTCACGCTTCTCCACCCACTCGGGAATCCCCTGCATCCAATACAACAAAAAGCCGACATTGGTGTCATCAACTCCTGTCACTTCACGCAGCAATTCCAGATCAAGATCGCGATTTTCTTTCAACAAGAACGAGTTGATCGCACGATCGTATTCGGGTGGATACAGGTTTTCGCCGCCGTGATAGATTGCTCCCAGGTGATCGTTATAGACATCACCATCACGAAGTGGACGTCCGACAGATTTTGAAAAGTAGTCGTAAAGAAACACCGGCTTGCCATGGCTCACCAACATGTTGTCGCCGACTTTCACATTTCGCCAATCGATTTTGTTGACGGGACGTCTTTGGATTTTACCGCTGATAACCTTGGACAGGGTTTCGATCGCCTGATCCAGTGTCTCGACAACCATACGGCGTTGAAACTCAGGGATCTCTTTGGCCAGGGTTTCACTCTGCTGTTCGTAGGGTCCGTATTGGGCGAACAAATAGGCCACCTCACTCGGATGGCTTTCATCCCAGTCGGCGAACTTCAAGAACTGCTGGGCAAACCAGAGCGTTGATTCCTCGCGGGTGACATCGATTCCCTTGGCTTTCGCTTCCTCCATTTTTTCATTCAGCACGCCCGTCTTGCGGACCGCTTCCTCAACCAAAGAATTCTCCACCTGGGTCACAACCGGCTTCTCACCGCAAGCGTTTTCCAGAGCCAAAGCCCATACCAGCAGCATGCCCAAGACAACGACGACACGGGATGGATTCATTCGCATGGGTTCATTCGTGGGATTGAAAGGAAGGTTTGGATGGTGGATTTTGCACCAGTCATCGCCGTCGCTTACCGCCGCCCGCTTTTTGGATGCGGGCCCGTGCGTCGCTCAGCAACGTTCGCATCGCGTCATCCGCAGCGACCGAGTCGCGGTCCCAGATCGCTTTCATGACGGCTTGGTGCAGCGGAATGGACTTGCGGTTTTCGGCCGATTGGCGATTGGTCACTCGGATGCTGGATTTCAGAGCAGCCCGGATCACATTGGCGACCGGAGAGAAAAAGGGGTTGCCCGTGGCGTGCAAAATCGACGTGTGAAATCGTAGATCCGCCGCCAGAAATGCCTCCACACTTTCCACCGCTCCCTCCATCGCCTGGAACGCATCACGAATGGCCTGCAACTCATCGTCGCTGGCACACTGGGCGGCAAACGCCGCGGCGGCTGGCTCAAGACCGTGACGAAACTGAGTCAAATGCCTCAGCAGACTTCCGTCGACGTCGGTTTGGGCCTGCCATTCCAACACATCGGGGTCCAGGAAATTCCAAGAATCGCTGGGCAAAACCATGGTCCCCAGCTTGGCCCGCGATCGGACCAACCCCTTGGCCGCCAATGACTTGACGGCTTCTCGGATCACCGTCCGACTGACCCCCATCCGCTCGCACAGCACGCTTTCGTTTGGGATGGCCTGGCCCGGCTGGATCTCGCCTCCCAGGATCTGGCGTCCGAGATCGTGAACGATCTGGCCGCACAGGTTTCTGCGAATCGTCAAAATCTTCACCTCGTCTGCCCATCACCGGCTTGCACTCCCTTTTGTCATACAATAAGGTAATTCGCATTGACCGACAAGGCTAGCACGAACCGGCCGCACGCCGGATCCGATTTCCCGGGCATTTCATTTACAACACGGCCTCGAGGAACATGAGTTCGACCACCAAGATTGCCACCATCCGGACCTACCACCTGCGTGACCATCTCGAGGAACCGTTCGGTTTTTCGCAGTGGTATTACGACACTCGCAACACGCTGTGGGTGGAAATTGTCGCTGAAGACGGAACCGCCGGTTGGGGCGAATGCTACGGTCCGTCGGAGGTCTATCAGACGGCGATCGATCGCTTCTATGCCCCGCGTCTACTTGGCCAGGATGCGTTGGCAACGGACCGGAACTGGCAACTGATGTGGCGAGCTTCTTTGGACTTCGCGCGTGGCGGCGTGATGATGGGCGCGATGTCGGGGATGGATATGGCCCTGTGGGATCTTCGTGGCAAGATCCTGAATCAGTCGGTGTGTGAAATGATGGGCGGGCGACATTCCGATACGGTTCCCTGCTATGCGACCGGTATGTATTTCAAAGAAATGCCGGAAGACGACCTGATTCGATCGATCGTCGATGAGGCATCCACCTATCAGCAGCAGGGCTTTGCAGCGCTAAAAATCAAAGTCGGCAAAAACCCAAACTTTGATACTCAACAAGTCGAATCGCTCCGTCATGCCCTGCCCGATATGACGATGATGGCCGATTCGAATCATGCGTTTGACTTGCCCGAGGCGATCCGCATGGGTCGTGTCTTAGAAGCCAACGACTTCCGATGGTTCGAAGAACCGCTGTCGCCGGAGTTTGAAAATCAGTTTCGACAACTGCAAGACAAATTAGACATTCCGATCGCCACCGGCGAATGCGAACAAACACGATTCGGTTTTGAACGTTTACTCAGGACCGGCGGCGTTCAGATCGCACAGCCCGACCTTGCCTATTGCGGCGGCCCTTCAGAAGCACTGAAGATTCGAACGCTGGCGTCGGCCAAAGGTATCAATGTCATCCCGCATGCTTGGGGGACAATGCTGAACCTGGCTTCGGCAACGCACTTCCTGGCCAGCGGTTATCGCGAACCGGGACGAAAGGAGATCGACGCGTTGATGTTGGAATACGATCGCACTCCGAACGCGCTGCGGGACGAACTTTTCGACATTCCTGTTGTTGTCGAAAACGGCGTGGCGACCGTGCCAACCGGCCCGGGGCTGGGTGTCATCGTCAACGAACAAAAGATGCAATCGTTCGTGGTCAACCAGACAGAACTAAAGGTCTAAGTAGCGGCGGATTCATGGCGGACGGGGCAACAAGTCACCAAGCACAAGGCTTGCCGGCTCGCCCACTGCACCAGGAATCGACAACTCGTTTCCACACGAAACTGAAAGCTTGAAACATGCCTGATCAAACGTTTTCACTGTGGGTCGACGGACGGGCGACCCGTACCGACAAGACTTTCGAAGTCATCAATCCTGCGACGGAAGAAGTCATTGCGGATGTCCCCGAAGTTGACGCCGATACAGTACAGCGGTGTTTGAATTCCGCCAACGACGCATTCCCGGCGTGGTCCAAGACACCACTTTCCAAACGCAAAGCGATCATCGATCGGTATGCGGAACGATTGGAAGCCCATCGCGATGAAATCGTTGATCTTTTGATCGCAGAAACCGGCAAGCCCATCGACAACGCCGAATACGACTTTGGCATGTTGACGACATGTTTGCGGTTTTTCTGCGAAGAAGCGGCACGGATCGACCAACCAGTGATCCCTGATCCGGATGGCAACTTCCTGAACTATGTTCTTCGCCAGCCTTTGGGCGTGGTGGTCGGCTACTTGGCCTGGAACTTCCCCCTCCTGAACCTTGGCTATAAGATCGGTCCCATCCTTGCCTCAGGCTGTACCGGGATCATCAAGCCATCACAGTTGACCCCATTGGCATCGCTGCGTTGCGCCGAATTGCTGGGCGAAGCCGGTGTTCCGGCGGGGGTCGTCAATGTCATTGCCGGAACCGACTATGACGTCACGGGTCCACTGTTGGAAAGTGATATTCCGTCGATGTTTACGATGATCGGATCGACGCGAGCCGGCGTGGGGGCGATGAAGTCCGCGTGCACAAACGTCAAACACTTCTCCGTCGAACTTGGGGGCAATGCCCCGGTGCTGGTGTATGACGATGCCGACATCGAAGCCGCCGCCAACAGTATCGTCGACTTAAAATTTGCCAATTCGGGGCAGGTATGCGTTTCGCCCAATCGCTGCTTCGTCCACGAATCGGTTTATGAGGAATTCATTACCAAAGCGGCCGAAAGAGTCCGCGGTATCGTGTTGGCTGCCGGTCGTGGCGAAGGCCGTCAGATGGGGCCGCTGTTGACGGGTAAATCGCGAGACCGGATGAGCCAACTGATCCAGTCGGCCATCAACAACGGTGCTTCGGTCGTTTGCGGTGGCAAAGTCCCGGAAGATCGCACCAAGGGATACTTCTTTGAGCCCACGATCCTGCGTGATGCCAACAAAGACATGCAGCTATCGTGCGACGAAATCTTTGGTCCGATCCTGCCGGTGATTTCGTTTGGCGATGACGACGATGAAATCGCACTGGCCAATGATACGGAGTACGGGCTGGCCGCTTACGTCTACACCACCAATCTGAATCGTGGGCTTCGCGCCGGCGCAGAAATTCAAGCGGGCAGTGTTTGCGTCAACGAAGTTCACTACGCCGTCCATCTGCCGCACGGTGGATTGAAGCAAAGTGGCGTTGGAAAGGACTGTTCTCGTTACAGCTTGCAAGAGTACCTGACACTGAAGCGAGTCTCCGTTCGTGTCCCATCCTGATTCGTAGTGGACGAGGGCACGAGTCCCGGAATCTTAGATCCTTTGCCTCGTCACAGAATCCTGACGCGTTTTACCTGACTTACCGACCTGCTGCTGCCACTGAGAATATTAGTTTGATGAGCTTCCCCATTGAGATCATCGATCGGCTGAGACAATGCCGCGTC
This sequence comes from Crateriforma conspicua, assembly GCF_007752935.1. Lineage (NCBI taxonomy): Bacteria > Pseudomonadati > Planctomycetota > Planctomycetia > Pirellulales > Pirellulaceae > Crateriforma > Crateriforma conspicua. The sequence goes on from NZ_CP036319.1 coordinate 6,869,891, forward strand.
GTGGCCGGTTTTTCTGTCGATCACGTCGACCATGCGGTGCCAATCGCCGAAGCACTATTGGCCGGTGGCATTGATGCGATCGAGTTGACGTTACGCACCGATGCGGGGATCGACGCGGTCAAAGCGATTTGTCAACAAGTCCCCGACATGCTGGTGGGCGTGGGCACCATTCTTACCCCTGACGCTGCCGCGGCGGTCGCCCAGGCCGGCGCAGCGTTCGGCGTTGCTCCCGGCCTGAATCGTCGCGTGATCGAAGGAGCCAAAGATGCCGGCTTGCCCTTTGCGCCCGGGATCATGACACCATCGGAATTGGAAACAGCGATCGAATCCGATTGCCGCTTCGTCAAATTTTTTCCAGCCGAAGCATCCGGGGGCGTGACTTTCTTGAAAAGTTTGGCTGCCCCGTACAAGCATCTCGACATCGAATACTTCCCGTTGGGCGGCGTGTGCGTGGACAACATGCTGGACTACCTGCGAATGCCAGAAGTCACCGCGGTGGGTGGATCATGGATCGTCAATAAACAGATGGTGGAAAATGGGGACTGGGCGGGCCTGCAATCACGGTCTGCCGAAGTCGTGAACGCTTTGAAAACGGGAGGCGAACGTTGAATTCAGTCGTTGTCACCTTTGGTGAAATCATGGGGCGTTTGGCGGCCCCGGAGCATTTGCGATTACGTCAAACACGCACATTGGACGTCACCTATGCCGGTGCCGAAGCCAGCGTGGCGGCATCAATTTGCAACTTCGGCGGCCAAGCTCGGTTCGTCACCGCGCTGCCCAAACATGCATTAGCCGACGCGACGATGGATTCGATTCGCTCGGTCGGCATCGACGCCAGCTATATCCTGCGAACCGACACCGGTCGCTTGGGAATGTATTACCTGGAAACCGGTGCCAATCAGCGGCCAAGTCACGTGATCTACGACCGCGCGGATTCGGCCGTAGCGATCACCCCGGCGGATGCCTACGACTGGGATGCAATCTTCAAGGACGCCAACTGGCTTCATCTCAGCGGGATCACGCCGGCGTTGTCCTCCAATGCCGCCGATGCAACGCGCGTGGCCGCTACGCAGGCGAAGAAGGCGGGTGTGACGATTTCGATCGACTTGAACTTCCGCGGCAAGCTTTGGAATTGGGATGCCTCCCTGCAGCCGCGCGAACTAGCACGTCGGACCATGAACGGCATCTTGCCGCATGTCGACGTCGTCATCGCGAATGAAGAGGACTGTCACGACGTTTTGGGTATCCAAGCGGGCCAGACGGATGTCCATTCGGGGACCCTTGAAACTTCGCACTATCCCGAGGTGGCTCGGCAGGTGGTTCAGCAATTCCCGAACATCTCCAAGGTCGCCATCACGCTGCGTGAAAGCCTATCGGCCACCCATAACAACTGGGGCGCGATGTTATACGACGCGGCCAATCAAGCCTCGTGCTTCTCGCCCTTGAATTCTGACGGGGATTACCAGCCCTATCAAATCAAAAGCATCGTCGACCGCGTGGGCGGAGGAGACGCCTTTGCCGGTGGGCTGATCTTTGCATTGTCCACCAAAGAATTGTCACAACCACAAACGGCACTGAATTATGCCGTCGCCGCGTCATGTTTGAAGCACTCCATCAAGGGTGACTTCAACTACTCGACTCGCCAAGAGGTCGAGCGACTGATGGGCGGTTCCGCTTCGGGTAGGGTCGTTCGTTGATCGAAAAAGAACTAAGAGGTAGCAAGATGAAATACATTCCCTATTGTTTGGCGACGCTGGCGGTATTGGCATGCATGCCCTCTTCCGTCGCGGAAGCGGAATCACCAACCGGCGGTGCTTCAAACGCCTCATCGCAGAAGCACCCTGCCCCGGCGTCGGACCCGGACAACGAAGGTGGCTGGGTGTTGAATCCCGACGTCAGTGATGAGTTTGACGGTGACCAGTTGGATCAGGACAAGTGGTTCGTCGAAGGCACCGATGGCGAGTACTACATCTGGAAGGGCCGCCCACCGTCCCAGTTTGCTCCGCACAACGTGTTGGTCGAAGACGGAAAGCTAAAAATCCGTAGCCAATGGGAACCGGAATTCGAGTTCGCGAAAGAAGACTATGCCGACGGCGCGCACAACGACACCTACGGTGTTTGGGAAGGTCAACCGTTCCCAGTCACGACCGGCGGCGTGATCAGCAACAAACGATTCTTGTATGGCTACATGGAAGCACGCACCAAGGCGGGAAATGCCTCGATGACCAGTTCGTTTTGGGCGATCGGCTACCAAAGCGAATTGGACATCTATGAACAGATCGGAAATCCCGCGATCAAGACGGGCGATATCCAAGAAGACATGTGGAAAGCGTCCATACATGACTGGTCGCCTCCGGCAAAACGCCCGACACGCCGTTTCGGCCTGAAAACCAAACTGCCGTTTCGGGTGGCAGACGATTTTCATGTCTATGGTGCCGAATGGGGCGAAGACTATTTGAAGCTGTACCTTGATGGCGAATTGATTTGGGAAACAACACGCGAGCGTGAAGGCAAAAGCTGGGTGCTGAACAACCCGCTGGAAATCTGGTTTGATTCGGAAATCTTCACTTGGCTTGGAATGCCCACCGAGGAAGGGCTGCCGATGGACTATGAAATTGACTACGTCAGGGTCTGGCAGAAACCTTCAAAACACCTACTTGCACGGCAGTTCTTTGGTTTTGAAGGGCCGATCCTGTTCCAAGACAATCCGAAGCCAAACATGCTGGTGCCCGAGAGCAGCGAGGTCAATCAGTACCAGCAGTTTTGGCAATTCGGCGAAGATGCACTCACGCGGTTTGCGATCACCAAAGACCAAGCGGTACAGGGAATCAAAAGCCTACGCTTCGATCCGAACGGCTTGAACGTCCATGTTTCAGCGGTGACTCCCCCGGCCGCGGTCCAGATTTCTGACGGCCAGTTTGATTTGTCCTTGTCGGTCTATTTGGAAAAAGACTGTGGATTGCAATCGCTGAATGTCAGCCTCTCTGACCCAGAAGTCATCTTGGACGGCTTCGATCTGAAAGACGTCCCGAAAGAACAATGGGTGAAGATGACCAAGACCTTCCAACGCGATCAAGCATCAGGCGATAGTGACCGATTGCGTCTGCGTTTCATGAAAGATCAGGTGGAACCGGGCGAAGGGATGATCTACATCGACGACATCTCCATATCCGCTCATGATCCATCAGCTTCCGCACCGGCGATGAGTGTCATTCAAGGGAAGACCGTGAAGAAGTCGCCCAATGACATGACGCTGCAGGAGTTTGTCGACATGGAAAAGGCAAAGTGGCAAGAGAACGGATGGCCGTGGAACCAGCAGGCGGTTGAAGCCAATTTCAAAGAAATGGATGTCGACCAAAACGGCTTGGCGTCGGGCCAGGAACGTCAAACGTGGTTCGCCAAACGAGCCGCGGAAGTGGCCAAGGAAAAAGCGACAAAACCCCAGTCGCCGTGAAGTGATGCTCTGCGTCGCAAATGTGCGACGGCAAGCCGACAATTCAATGGCCATTGCCGCGTTTGCTCTGCTGGTGGCGTTTCAGCGCCACCCTGAGGCCGTGTCGGATCTGTCGGAAACTCTCGCGACGAAACGACTGATTGGGGCGCCGAAACACTCGGCAAGCTCCGTTACGAAACGATTGGGCTGTGATCAAACACAAGGCGAAGCCACTCATGAAATCATTCGAACGCAACGCACTGATCTTCTCGACGATCGTCGCCATGGGTGGCTTTCTATTTGGTCTCGACGCGGCGTTGATCGCGGGAACCGTCGATTCGATCACCCAGCAGTTTTCACTCGACTCGCTTCAACTGGGAAACGCGGTGAGCGCCCCTGCCCTGGGCGTATTGATCGCGTTGCCTTTTGCTGGGTGGATCTGCAACCAGTTCGGGCGCAAGAAGGCGATCTTACTGATTGCCATCTTGTATCTGATCTCCGCCGTCTGTTCCGCATACGCGGTCAACTATGAAATGCTGGTGGCCGCTCGGTTCTTGGGGGGACTGGCATTCAGTTCGATCTCACTGGCATCCATGTACATCGGGGAAATCGCGCCGCCGAAGCTGCGTGGCAAACTGGTTTCCATGACACAGATCAATATCGTTATCGGTCTCTCGGGTGCCTACTTCATCAATTATCTCATCCACTATTGGGCCACGTCCGGCACTGGAATTGCGGGAACACTGGGAATCGATGAAGCCAACATGTGGCGTTGGATGCTGGGATCGGAGATCCCTGTCGCCATTGTTTGGTTCTTCTTGCTGCTGATCATTCCCGAAAGCCCTGCTTGGTACGTTTCAAGGCAACGCGACGAAGAGGCTGCTAAGACCCTCCGAAAACTCCTGCCCGCGGACGAAGTGACGGCTCATTTAGCCGAGATGAAACAGAGCCTTCAGCTTGGTGCGACCAGCCGATCGATGGGTGCGCAACTTCGAGAGATATTCAGCCGTCCGATGCGATTGACATTCATCATCGCGTTGACGATCGCAATCGCCCAACAGGCGACCGGCATCAATGCGATCTTGTTCTACGCACAAACCGTTTTTAAACAGCTAGGCGGAGGAACCGACGCCGCGTTCGTGCAGGCCATCTGGGTCGGATTGACCGGTATCGTGTTCACGGTCCTGGGATTGCTTTTGGTCGACAAGCTTGGGCGGCGACCGTTGATCATCGGGGGCATGGTGTGGATCATCGCCAGCTTGGGAATCTGCGCCTATGGATTCCACGAAGCCCGATACACATTGCCGGCGGATGCAGTGGCGGAACTAGAGGATTTTTCCGATCCGCAACGTTTGGATCCGCTTGTTGATCAAGGATTTCCAAGCGACATCGCGTTCAAAAACGCGGTCAAGGACGCGATCGGCCCGGATGATGCCCGCAAGTTTCAAGGGGCGTTGTTGGAACGATCGATCAAGATGCCGGCGACCCTGGTCTTGATCGGCATCCTTAGTTTCATTGCGGCCTTTCATTTCTCGGTGGGTCCAGTCATGTGGGTGCTCTTTTCCGAGATTTTCCCAATCTCGGTACGCAGCATTGCGATTCCGCTGTTCACCATCGTGACAAGCCTAACCAACTATATCGTTCAGAAGTTCTTCCCCTGGCAATTGGAAACCATGGGAATGACATCAATATTTCTTTTCTATGCCGGCACCGTTTTGGTCGGCCTGGTCATCCTTTTCTTCACGCTGGTCGAAACGAAGAACATGAGCATTGAAGAAATCGAGCGTACACTCCGTCCGGAGGCCCAGTCATGATCGACACCACCAACAGCCCGCATGTCAAGTTCCGCAGCATTCCCATTGGGGACTGTCGATGGACCGAAGGGTTCTGGGCGGACAAGTTCCAGCAGTGCCAGGACGTTATGATCCCGTACATGGGATCGCTGCTTAAAGGCGACATCGGCCATGGTCTGAACAACTTTAAAATCGCCGCCGGAATGATAGAAGGCAAACATCAGGGATTAGCCTGGCATGATGGGGATTTCTTTAAGTGGATGGAGGCCGCCGTCTACGTCTATTCGATCAATGGCGACCCATCGATTCTCGACGAACTTGACGAGATTCTGGAAATTGTCGCTAGGGTGCAGGAAGACGATGGTTATCTGCATACTCAAATCCAGATTGAGAACATTGGCCACTTTTCCAATCGCAAATATCACGAAATGTATAATTGCGGGCACTTATACACGAGTGCTTGCGTGCACCATCGAGTGACCGGCAAACGCAATTTCTTGGACATTGCGATCAAAAATGCCGACCTGCTCTACAAGTTGTTCCAGCCACGTCCCAAAGAACTCTGCCGCTTCGGTTTCAACCAATCCCAGATCATGGGACTGGTCGAACTGTATCGAACGACGCAAGACAAACGCTACTTGGAACTCGCCGAGATCTTTATCAACAACCGTGGGCAGTCGGAAGTCGTCGACGACCCCAGCACCGAAGGCTATCCCATTGGAGACATGGTTCAGGAACGTGTCCCGCTACGAGAGGAAACCGAGGCCGTCGGGCACGCGGTGCTGGCACTGTACTATTATGCCGGCGCAGCCGACGTGTTTGCCGAAACGGGCGAAAAGGCGCTGATCGATGCGCTCGACCGTCTGTGGCACAACGTCTGTGAACAGAAGATGTATGTCACCGGTGCCGTGGGACAAGCTCATTTCGGCGCGTCGACGCGACGCGACAAAATCGAAGAGGGCTTTTTGGATGCCTATTTAATGCCGATGGCAACCGCGTATAACGAAACGTGCGCGAACATTGCCAACGCGATGTTCAATTTCCGTTTGTTGGGCATCCATGGCCAATCGAAGTATGCCGACATCATGGAACTGGTGGCGATGAACAGTGCCCTGGTCGGCATCGGCCTGGGCGGCAAGGACTACTTTTACGCCAATCCACTACGACTCAATCGCGGCCAGAGGGAATATCAGGATCATCGCGATTGCACAGAAAGCCCGATCCGCGAGCCGTACATCGAGTGCTTTTGCTGCCCGCCCAACCTGGTTCGCACGATTGCCAAACTTTCCAACTGGGCTTACAGCCTGACGGACAGCGGTGTGGCGGTGAACCTGTTTGGTGGCAACCGCCTGGAGACGAAGTTAACCGATGGATCGGATTTCACGCTGATCCAACGGTCGGCCTACCCCTTCGAAGGTGCAGTCCGATTCACCGTTGAGAAGTGTCGGCAGACGCCCATCGAGATCTTGCTTCGCATTCCGGATTGGGCTGACGGTGCAGAACTGTTGGTCAACGGAGGTCGCATGGACATCAATGTCGAACCAGGTTCCTTCGCCAGAATCGAGCGATCGTGGCAATCAGGTGACACGATCGAGCTAAATCTGCCGATGGATGTAACCCTGATGAAGGGGCATCCGCTGATCGAAGAAGTTCGAAACCAAGCGGCAATCAAGGTGGGACCACTGGTGTATTGCTTGGAATCACCGGACCTTCCCGACGATGTCCGCACGCTGGATGTGCATTTACCGTCGGACATTGAATTGAAAAAGGAAAGTGATCCGGCACTACTGGACGGGATCACCACCCTCAGCGGCGAGGTCTTGGTGCGAAGCGAACAACGCCAGCAGATGTACGGACGACTGCACGACGGCCAACCGTGGCGAACGATCCAGACGCGTTTCGTGCCCTACTTCGCCTGGTCCAATCGTGGTGAGGCCGAAATGACCGTCTTCCTGCCGATTGTATGGAGCCAACGGACATAGGAATCTGCCGACCAACATGCAAGCTTGGACAGCCATCGCGTAATGTTGCCCAATCGGGTGCCAACTTCGATACCTGCCATCGGATTTCCCCAACTGGAACACGGTGTACAGCGTCTTTCGAAGACGACGATTGGATGGAACCAGGAGGCCAACCGTGACTTTGTCGCCAATTTATGGGCAATCTCAGAGACAGCGGGAGTCTACTAGAATTGGTGATGATCGCTTTTGATGCCAGACCTGGGGATTCCTCCCGCTTATGAAACATGACCAGCCGGAAAACGTCGAGGAACAGTTCGTGCAGATGTTTGCCGGACATGAGCGCGACCTGCGCGCGTTTGTTCGGTCGATGGGGCTAGACTGGGCCGCCGCCGACGACGTGATGCAGACGGTCAGCCTGGTGATGTGGCGTAAGTGGCATGAATATGATGTCGATTCGGACTTCATGAAATGGGCTCGGGTGATCACCCGATTCGAGGTGCTGAAGTACCGCCGCAAGATGGCCAGGGACCGGCATGTCTTCCGTGAAGATGTCATGTCGCTGCTGGCGGGCGTCGTTGAAGAGGTAGACGCCAGCAGTTCAAGCGATGAGTTTCGGGACGCGTTGCAGGCGTGCCTGAAAATGCTTCCGGAAAAATCAGGACACCTGATTCGAGCAGCCTACGCTGGAGACCGGACAATTCGCGAAGTCGCCGACGATGTCGGTCAATCCGCGACCGCGTTCTACAAGACGCTCAATCGGATACGCGAAAAGCTCCGCCAGTGCGTTCGGCAGCGTCTGAATGCGACGTAGCAGCGGGCGCCAGAGATTTTGATGTTGTTTTTTCGGGCAATCTCCTGGCGATCGGGAGTCTGTCTGTATGGACAATCATCGCCTGAACGAACTCACGCTGGCCCATCTCGATGGATGTATTTCGGACAGCGAATTTGCTGAGTTACAGCAATTGCTGGAATCAGATGCCGATGCGCGTACCCGATATGTGGAAATGGCACGGCTTGACTCCGAGTTGCGGGAGTCCGGGGGAGCGTTTGACGAACCCGCGAGTGAAAAATCACCGCAGCTATCAACTTGGTCTCGTATGCCACGAGTCGCTCAGACGCTGGTCATTGCTGCCACCGTTCTGATTCTACTGGTACCGACGTGGATGATGGTTCGCCCCGACAGACCGGTTGGCAACCAAGTTGGGGGCACAACGAATGCAACTCCGTCAAAGCCTGTGCGTAGTGTCGCAGTCATCTCCGCCGAAGCGGATGCGGTGTGGACGGCAGAGGATGGAAAACGAATTGGCAAAGGTACGGCACTTGAACCCGGCATGCTGAATCTGGCGGAAGGCCTGGCTCAGATCGACTTTTTCAGCGGCGCCTCCATGACCCTGTCGGGTCCCACCGTGATTGAACTGAGGAGCAGGAATCTGGCTGTTTTGCATCGGGGACGTGTTCGGGCGAATGTCCCTCCTGCTGCTCGCGGCTTTGAAATTCAGACAGCAGATGTGCGACTCGAGGATCTCGGTACAAGCTTCGGAATCGTTGCGGGCGACAACGGTCAGTCGGATGTCGTTGTGTTTGACGGCGAAGTTCGGGCTGTTGACCGCGAGGCGGATGAACTTTCTCTTCTCGCCGGTGACACGGCTCACCTCGTCGAAGGTGGAGCGACAATGTCTTCAAGTCAAGAATTGGGGGAGTTTCCAGACATCCTGGCGATCATCGAACGGTCTAGCGACCTTGTCCAGTCTCGCTATGCCCGTTGGAAAGCGGCAGCAACCGACAGACGCAGCGACCCACGCCTGATCGCCTATTACGATTTTGAGAACCTGACAGACACTTCCCGCCGCTTGGCAAATCGCGCGGTCGCTGGCTCCGGCAGCGAACTGGATGGTGGCATTGTTGGTGCTCGGGTCGCCGATGGCAGGTGGCCCGGTAAACCGGCATTGGATTTTCGTGGTGAAGGCGACCGCGTACGGTTCAACATCCCGGGCGAGTTCGACGCCATGACACTGTATGCGTGGGTTCGGATCGACGCTTTGGACAGGGACCTGAACTCCTTGTTTCTAACCGACCACTTCGATCCCGGAGAAATCCATTGGCAACTGTCGGTGCATGGATCGTTGCATTTCGCGACCAGTCCTATTGGTGTTCCACCCGCGCCGGCCGGCTTTGAAGTTGCACCTAATGAACAGATTCAAGCCGAGAACCGTCGGTTCTGGTCAGAAAACTTTTGGGACGCCAGCCAGAGTGGGCATTGGTTTCTTCTGGCAACAACGGTGGATCGCGCAAAGCAACCGAGTGTTGTTCACTACATCAATGGCCAACCCGTTGGATTCAATGGTGGAAGCAACATGGATCGACCGCTTCCAAAACTGCGAATCGGATATGCCGATCTCGGAAACTGGACGGATCCGATCTGGGCCAAGGCCATTCGTTCGCTGAATGGACGCATTGACGAGTTTGCCATCTACTCCGCCGCGCTTGAAGCGAATGAAATCCGCACCATATATATGCAGGGCAGACCATGAGAGGAAAAACACTTCGATACCAGCACGAAGCGCGAGCGAGCGAATCACTGATGGCAGAACTCACTTGCTTGCGTTTCGTGCTTGTGCTTGTCGTTATCCTCGGCATAGAAACCAACAGTCTGTTCGCGCAAGAAGACGTTGCCAACAACGAAGGGTTGCCGATCGAGATTCTTAAAGGGGAATCTCCCTTCACGCCGAACGCACAATGGAAACAACTCAGCAACGGGCACGCCGGATGTGAAGGATCCCAATGGGAAATTCGCAATGGCGAATTCGCGCTGATGTATGCCGCCCACCACGATCGCCTGGCATTCCGCTGGACTGAGTCAAAGGGACTGGAGGCTTGGCGAAATGACTCGCCCGAAGCGACATCGTTCAGACCCGATGGAAGTGGTGGCTACTACGTCGTTGAACAAACCACTCGGCAGCTCACTCGTTGGAACTCCAAAGGGCAACAGGTTGCCATCCTTGCCGATCGCTACCAGGGAAAGCGTCTGAACCGTCCCAATGATTGTGTGGTGCACTCCGATGGAAGCGTCTGGTTCACCGATCCCGATTGGCTTTTCAATCAACGTCCAGGCGACACCAAAGAACTCGCCGGCCAGTTCGTGTTTCGGTTCGATCCGCGAGATAACTCCCTCCGGAAAATGGTGGACGGATTAGACAAACCCAATGGGATCGCCTTCTCGCCGGATGAAAGGTGGTTGTTTGTGACCGATAGTGCTACCAAGAACCTCTATCGTTGGAAGATCAACAACAAGAACGAATTGGATCGGCGTGAAGTCTTCGCAACATTCGCCGATACGGGAAACGACGGAATTGCATTTGATCGGTTCGGACGACTTTGGTGCTGCACGAAGGCTGGCCTCGCCATCTTGAATGAGTCGGGCCAAACCAAGACGGTTGTTAAGACGCCCGGCAAACCCACGTCGGTTGCGTTCGCGCCGGCGCCTTCGCGAAGCATCGCCGTCACAACCCGTGATGCCTGCTACATCACGGAGCTTGCCGAGGAAGATTCTGGACAACCCCAGTTGGTCGATCGAGCGGGCGATGACCGGAAAGAGGACTCCGAAATCCTATTCGTCCGGCGCGTTGCCCCCCTGCTACGCGAGAAGTGTCTTGGCTGTCATGGAAACGACCCCGATTTCATTGAGGGATCGCTCGACTTGCGAACACGTGAGGGATTGCTGTCGGGTGGTGACAGCGGCGAACCTGCTATCGTTGTCGCAGCGCCGCAGGACAGCCCGCTGTACCTTGCTTCGACCCGCCAGAGCGACGACTGGTCCGAGATGCCTCCCAAAGAGGCGGAGCAATTGTCGGCCGAAGAACTCCAATGGCTATATGATTGGATCGATTCGGGTGCCCAGTGGCCAAGCGACGATCGCCGCCGCGAAATTGAAGAAACGTACGAAGACGAATGGTCAGTGGAGGATGGAATCGTCGTGCAGACTTCGGGCGGTTTGGATTCTCACTGGACCAATCGCAAGTACGATCCAGCGGGACTCTGGGCCTACCAACCGTTGCAACAATACCAGCACGACGCGCAAGGCAGTGAATCAAACACAGGATCTCGCTCGAATGGTGCTCACTCGGGAATTGCTCAGTCGGACAGTGCACACTCGCTTGCGCGTCGTGCTAGTAAGAATCATCAAAACCCGATTGATGTCCTGATTGACGAAGCGTTGCCCGACGAGTTGGTGGCTGCACCGAGAGCTGATCGAAGAACGCTGATTCGGCGAGCCACCTATGACTTGACGGGCCTTCCGGCGACTCCCGAAGAAGTCGATGCGTTTGTCAACGATTCAGGTTCGGATCAACAGGCCTTTGCCAAAGTCGTGGATCGATTGTTGAGATCACCCCACTATGGCGAGCGGATGGCCCAGCACTGGCTAGATGTCGTTCGCTACGCCGACTCATCAGGCTTTGCAAATGACTATGAACGCGGCAACGCTTGGCGGTATCGCGATTACGTGGTGCGTTCGTTCAACGATGACAAGCCGTATGATCAGTTCATTCTTGAACAAATTGCGGGAGACGAACTGTATCCCAAAGATCCAGAGATGATTGTGGCGACTGGGTTTCTACGCATGGGCCCATGGGAATTGACTGGCATGGAAGTCGCCAAAGTAGCCCGACAGCGGTTTCTTGATGATGTGACCAACAGTGTTGGTGAGACATTCCTGGCCCATTCATTGCAATGCGCACGGTGCCACGACCACAAGTTCGATCCTGTTCCCACACGAGACTATTATTCCATCCAAGCGGTGTTCGCGACGACGCAACTGGCCGAGCGAAAAGCCGAGTTTGTCCCCGACGAGAACACCACCGGTTTTGACGAGCAGGCGTACCTCAAGCAAAAACTGCAACAACATCAACAGGCTCTCGACGAACTGGATTCGGTACTGCTGCAGAACGCCCAGCGGTGGTATCAACAACAGGGGAAATCCTCGGAGTCCTGGGATCGTGCAATTGCCGACCTTAAAGCGAAGGGTCGCAAGAAGAACCTGTTTAGCGACGCCCGGTCGGCGATGATTAAGTCGGGTATCGCTGAAAATGAATACCCGCCAAAGCTGGTCGGCTTTACCCCGGAGCAGTTTGGACGCGAACGTGTCGCGAGGAAAGGGATTGAGCGTTTGAGATGGGAGCTGGAGCGGTATCAGCCGTATGCACTCGCTGTCTACAACGGTCGAACGAGGGACGTGAAGGGCATCTACGCGCCGACGCGAATTCCGAAGGACCGTTTTCACAAAGGCGAACTCGAGCAAACCGCGATCTTAACCGGTGGCGATCCGTTTTCACCGGGCGAGCCGGTTTCGCCGGGGACACTGAGTGTCGTCAACGACCAAGTCACTCCGTCAATTCCCGACACCACCAGCGGACGACGCGCCGCGTTTGCACGCTGGATCGCTGACGCGAAGAACCCTTTGACCACACGCGTGATTGTCAATCGGCTGTGGCTCTGGCACTTTGGCAAAGCGATCGCCGGAAATCCGAACAACTTTGGATCCACTGGGCAGCGACCGACACATCCACTTCTGCTCGACTGGCTGGCATCGACGTTCGTCGAAGAGGGCTGGTCGGTGAAGGCGATGCATCGTCGCATCATGCTGTCCGATGCCTATTGCAGATCTGGAAGTCACCCCGACCCAAAGCGATTGCGAGAGCTCGATCCTGAAGGAATCAGCTACGCCGTCTTTCATCCGCGACGTCTGAGTGCCGAAGAGTTACGGGATTCGATGCTGGCCGTCACAGGTGAACTCAACCCAAAGCTTGGTGGCATACCCTGTCGACCCGAAATCAGTCAGGAAGTCGCGCTTCAACCGCGACAAGTGATGGGAACGTTCGCTGCTGCATGGACACCCAATCCGTTTCCCGATCAGAGACATCGTCGCTCGATCTATGTGCTCAAGCTGCGTGGTCTGATTGACCCGATGCTGGAAGTCTTCAATTCACCCTCCCCCGACTTTTCCTGTGAGCAGCGAGAAACATCGACGGTCACACCGCAGGTGTTCAACTTGTTCAATGGCCGGAACACACACAATCGTGCGTTATCGCTGGCTGCACGTGTCTTGAAGGAAACGGACAACGACCGCGACGCGATCCGGCGGTGCTTCCAACTGACACTCTTGCGTGAACCGACGCCGACCGAGTTGGAGGAATTCCTCGCGCACTGGCACCAGACAGAAAATTCGTTGCCCACCGATCCACCCTTTCGCGGCGCTCCGCCACTGGAAGTCCTCCGGGAAGCGGTCGAGGAAAACACGGGCGAGAAGTTCACGTTTGTGGAACGCCTCTTTTCAAACGCCGACTTCGTTCCTGATCTGAGACCGGCCGACGTCGACCGTCACACACGAGCATTGTCAGACGTCTGTCTGGTGATCCTGAATTCAAACGAGTTCGTGTATGTGTATTGAGACCTCAAATACTAGCACGACGCGCAAGCGAGTGAACCCAGCTCTCGAATTCTCACGGGGACTCGCTTGCGCGTCGTGCTGGTCTATTCATTCACTCGCTGGCGCTTCGTGCTGGTATGGAGAACACGATGAGTGAACGACCGTTTAATGCCGACGAGCCAATCGCTTTCTTCCTTACATGGACCGCTTACGGCACGTGGCTTCCCGGAGACGATCGCGGATGGCACCGTTGGGGAAAAGGCGGAATCCAACCATCCGATGAGCGGATCCAAGAGTCCGCGAGGTCTGAGATGAAGAAATCGGCGTTTTTCTTGTCTGTTGATGATCGCGAAATCGTCGAAGAGACAGTGAAACGCCACTGCGAGATTCGCGAATGGACGCTGCACACGGTCAATGCACGATCGAATCACGTCCATGTCGTTGTTACCGCGTCGGGATACGATCCGAAAACCGTTCGCGACCAGTTCAAAGCTTGGTGTACTCGGAAGCTGAAACCGTTTCATCCCGGACGCGAGCGATTCTGGACCGAAGGCGGTAGCCAGCGTTGGATCAACCATGACGATGATCTGGAAGCAGCCGTGCTGTACGTCGGAGAAGCCCAAGACAGAAAAGATCGCGAGGAACACCCGGGGTACGAAAGATGAGCCAATACAAGAGGAATAGTGACCAATCGAGATTTGCACTTATTAACACGCAGCGCAAGCAAGTTGATCAAGCAAGTGGCCCCCGCAACGAGAACGCAGAGAGTCAGCAGAGAGTCAGCAGAGAGTCACTTGCTTGCGCTGCGTGCTAGTATCAGAAGGAAAACCGACATCAGCTACCTCAATCGAAGCGCAACCCGGAACACAAAACTCACCAAGCGGAACAAAGATGAAGTCAACGAGACCTACAACACTTCTTCGTTCATCGTTCTGCCTTCCTCCTTCTGCCTTCGCTACATTCCTTCTTCTTTCATCCTTCTGCCTTCATCCGTCAGCCTTCGCTGCTCCTTCTGCCTTCGCACAGAATGTGCTGTGGGTCATGGCCGACGACCTTCGGCCTCAACTCGGTTGCTACGGCGATGAAGTGGTCATATCGCCACACATTGACCAGTTTGCGCAGCGGGCATTGCGATTCGACCATGCGTACGTGCAAAGTGCGGTATGCAGCCCGTCCCGCAATTCAATGCTCAGTGGGCTTCGCCCAAATACGACGGGCTTACGTGGGTTTGGTACCAAAGTGCGTGATGTGATACCCGACATTGTCACTCTTCCCCAGCACTTTAAGAATCACGGCTACGAAACCCGAGCATTTGGCAAGATCTTTCATATCTACGATGAATCGATGCTCGGTGATGAAGACGATGCCCAATCGTGGAGCGAACCCACTCGATGGCCCGAAGTTCCGGTGTGGGGACCTGAGCAGAACGCACTTCGCGACCGGCTGATCGCCGGAGCAAAGAAAACCGGAAAAGAGTTCAAGCATCCGCACGATTGGCCGCGAGCCGAAACATGGGATGATAGCGACATCCCTGACGATCAGATGCAGGACGGCGACACCACAGCAGCCGTCGAGAAATATCTGGATTCGCGGCAAGGAGATCAAACGCCGTTCTTTCTGGCGGTTGGATTTCTGCGGCCGCATCTGCCCTTTAACGCTCCCCAAAAGTACTGGGATCTCTACGACCCTACGACGCTTCGCCTTCCCGCGTTTCGTCAGCTGCCGAGAAACGTTCCCGCCTGGGTCGTGAACCGAGGCATCGTCAAGAACTATCACAACATGCCGTCGCTGGAAGAAACCGATTCCGCGTTCCTGCAGCGATATCTGCAGGCTTACCTGGCGTGCATCAGTTACGTCGATGCTTGCTTTGGTCGTTTGATGGAGGCTCTTGAAAAGTCGGGGCATGCCGAGAACACAATCGTCGTGTTCATGGGCGACCACGGTTACCAAATGGGTGAGTATGACTCTTGGGGCCACAAGCACTCGAACTTTGAAATCTCGACCCGTGCACCGTTGCTGATTTCGTCGCCAAGGATGGCGCGAGCGGGAGCATCGTCAAACGCACTTGTTGAATTCCTTGACCTTTATCCGACGCTTTGCGATCTCGCGCATTTGCCCAAGCCTGAACACTTGGAAGGTATCAGCTTTTCGGACCTACTAAACGACGACACAAGCGTTCGTGACGCCGCATGCAGCGAGATGAAACGGCAAGGGCGTCTCGGCCGAAGCATCCGAACCGCCGAATTCCGATACACCGAATGGCGTGATCCAAAGAACAACATCGTGGCTCGTGAGCTGTATGACCATCGAAACGACACGACGCCCGGACAGCTCGAAATGGAAAACATTATCAGCGACCCAAAGATGACACACGTTGTCAGTCATTTGAGTCAGCGTCTGAATCAGCTCGTCCCAGCAAAAACGGAGAAATTGCATGAATAACCGCCGTGAGTTTTTATACGGCCTGGGGACGTCCCTGGGCAGCATTGCTTTTTCTGCGATGCTGGCAGACGAAGCACGCGCCGATGGAAAGCAGAGCCCGCTTGCTCCCAAGGACGGTCATTTTCCCGCGAAAGCAAAGAATTGCATCTTTCTGATGATGGAGGGCGGACCGTCTCACATCGATACCTTCGATCCAAAGCCTGCGCTCAAAGATCTACATCTCAAAGAGTTTGTCCGAGAAGGACAGCAGAAATCGGCAATGGAGAGCGGAAAACGGTATTACGTGCAGAGTCCGTTCAGCTTCAGCAAGCACGGCCAAAGTGGCGCCGACATGGCTGACAACTGGGTACACCTCGCAAAGGTCGCCGATGAACTCTGTTTCTATCGAGGCTGCCAAGTCGACAGCGTGAATCACCCCACCGCCATGTACCAAATGAATTGTGGGAATCGCTTCGGGGGTGATCCAGGAATTGGTGCCTGGGTCACGTATGGGCTTGGTTCGATGAATCAGGATCTGCCGGGTTTCCTGGTGTTGCCCGAAATTTCATACCCACAGGGTGGAGCTGCGAATTGGAGCAATGGTTATCTCCCGGCGTTTTATCAAGGGACGCCACTGCGACCTAAAGGCTCTCCTATCCTGGACCTTCAACCACCTTCTGGCGTGACTCCCAAGCGACAACGCCGCAATCTGGATCTGCTTGCGCGAATGAATACGCGGCACTTACAGCAACATCCTGAACACCGGGAGCTAGCAGCTCGACTAGAGAGTTACGAACTGGCATTTCGGATGCAGACGGAAGTGCCCGAGGCGATCGATTTGTCGGGCGAAGATCAGCGAACGCTGTCGATGTATGGGATCGGAAACGAAGCGACCGATGCATTTGGGCGGAAGTGTTTGCTCGCTCGAAAGATGGTCGAGAAGGGTGTTCGATTCGTACAGCTTTACAACGGCACCTGGGACAGTCACGACTACATCGAACGGGCCCACGAGAATCTCGTCCGTGGCGTCGACCAACCGATCGCCGCGTTGATCGCTGACCTAAAGGATCGGGGCCTCCTGGAAAGCACATTGATCGTTTGGTGCGGAGAGTTTGGAAGGTCGCCGGACAACGGAGTGCGCGGCGGTACCGCCTATGGACGTGACCACAACGCAAACGCGATGACGATCTGGCTAGCCGGCGGCGGTTGCAATGCAGGACACACGATCGGAGCCACCGATGAAGTGGGGATGACCGCCGTCGAAGAAGTACATCACGTTCGCGACTTCCACGTCACACTACTTCGGTTACTCGGGCTCGATGACAACAAGCTGACGTACTATCACGCCGGGCGTTTCAAGCAACTCAGCCAGTTCGGCGGCAAGGTGATCGAGGAACTCATTGCCTAAAGCGAATGGGCAAGCTACTTGCTTGCTTTCCTTACACGAATGAAGCGCAAGCGAGTGAATCACGTACTGCAAACTCACTCGCTTGCTTGCGCTTCGTGCTTGTATCGAGGTGGCTCCAAACTTTTCCCAGCTAGTCCACTAACCCACAGCCATTGAAACCAACCATGAACCAAAACCCCAACCAACTTGACCGTCGACGATTTTCCCAGATCAGCTTTGCCACAATGCTCTCTACTGGTGTTGCTCCGGCAATGATTGGCCGTGCATCCGCCGTCGAACCAACGAGAAAGCTCGGTTTGGCCGTTGTTGGCCTTGGAGGCTACGCAACCTCATCGATCGCTCCGGAAGTCTCCTCCTGTCAGCATGTCCGGCTCGCTGGCGTCGTGACGGGTGACGCGGAGAAGGGAAAGTTATGGGCGCAAAGACATGGATTTAAGGAAGACGCGATTTATGACTACGACACCATCGACAAGATCGCCGGCGACGATCGGATCGACTTCGTCCACATTACACTTCCCAATTCGATGCACGCGGAGTTTGCGATCCGTGCCGCGAAGGCAGGCAAACACGTCATGGTTGAAAAACCAATGGCGATTTCCAGTAAGGAGTGCGAACAGATCATCGCCGCCGCAAAACAGGCAGGCGTACTGCTGGGCGTCAACTATCGATTGCACTGGGAGCCGCACCACGTTCGAGCAATCGACAAACTATCGGGCGGGGCCGTCGGAAATCTGACCAATGGCAACTACGAATTCTCGTGGGGCTATGCTCGCGCATTGATGGGAAAGAACAAGGACCGGATCAAGAAGTGGCTGCTTAACCCGACGATGGCCGGCGGCGGCGCCTTGTTCGATACCGGTGTCTATCCCATCCAAGCCGCGTGCTATCTGACAGGGCGAGAGCCGGTTGCAGTGCGCGGACTTCCCACAACATTTCATCATGATCTGTTTCCCGACGGCGTCGAAGAAACCATGAGCTATGAGCTGTTGTTCGACGATGGTTTTCAGGCACTTTGCCGTGCAAGCTACAGCCAGTCGTTTCACCAATGCACCACGTTGGGGCCCAAAGGGTCTGTTGAGATTGTTCCTGGCGATTCCAGAGGCAGCGTTTTCGGTCAGTCCGGTGGAGGCAATCCGAGCCCAAAACGCCTGCTGGTCAATCGGAAAGAGGTTGTGCTTGAACAAACGCTTCAGCAAGCAGACTTGCTGGACGCATTCGCCCAAGCAATTATCCGCGGCGATAAGACGTTCAAGACACCCGGGGAAATGGGTCTAAGGGATATTCGTATCGTCGAAAAAATCTATGAATCAGCTGCCAGCGGCGGAGTTCGCGTCAACCTATAAACTGAAGCCGATCGAAACAGCGTGATCATTTTGGCAAGATCTGGCGGTCGAACCCCGGACGCTGACTCACGCCCTACCAACAAGAGAGAGCCCAGGATCCTAGGCGGTGCCGAAAACACCGCGTGATCTGGGTCAGCGAGCAGAATTGTTGGGTACAGTGGCTGAAGCCATTATTCGCGGCGACACAACGAATCGAACACCTGCGGAAATGGGCTTGATGGATATCCTTGTCATTGCGATGACCAATGGGCGGAAGCCAGCGGCGGCCCAGGTGGTCGGTTTTCAAGCGTTCCGTCACGCCAATCTCAGGCGATATACGTCGAATCGCGCAAACTTGAATTTTTTGCCCTGCCCCGACGACTTGCGTTCCACAACGAACCTAATCGCTCGCCAGGTAAGTCAATCTTCTCCTCAGCTGAATACCGACGCTCCCATTCGATTTCCTGGCGTTTGTTTCACTCCACTCCCCGGTACTTCCAGTCGATTCTGTGGATTAAAAAGCTGTATCCTTGATTGATAAAATCTAGAAGAGCCTGCCAATGGCTTGATCGATGTCGTCGTCTTCCGATACTGAAGCCGGTTTGGGACTGAAACCGATCCATTCGCCTTCGGCGGAAGCTTGCCGCCTGAGTTGATTGAGCACCCATAAGACGTCCATTGCGGTGACGCGATCGTCACCATTGACGTCCAAGAAGGAATCGCTCGGTCCGGGCGGATTTTCTAGGTCAATGCTGGTGGTTGAAGAACGCTGCAATGCATTGATGATCAACAAGGCATCCAACGGGGTAACGCGATTATCCCCACTTACATCAAACCGGTTGCTCGGGTTCGTCCACGTCGCATCCACCGCGGCGGGCTGAAGCGAGAACGTCATCCTGCCGTCCTCATTGCCGTCGATGTCACTGACGCCGCCTTCACGGGCCGTTAAGAGAACGCGATTGGCAAGAATGTCGATCGTGTCATCAGTCGTGCTACCAAACTCATCAAGAACCGGGGGTAGCGGATCTGGCTGGTCGTCGACCGTGTAAACCATGGCGACTCCCACTTCGTTGGGAACGCGAATTTCTACATCAGCTCGGCCCCCCCGCGCTAGACCCGCGACCGAGAATGACAAACGTCCGAATGGGAACCGGGCATCTGTCTTGCTATCACTAACCGCATCGTCCGCTGAAATGAACTGTAATGTTGTTCCGGGATCACTCACAAGCGTGACTGGACCGCCGACCGTTTCGATCGATGCGACGTAGGACTGCAAGGAATCCAAGATGCCATCGTCATTGGCGTCCGCGCCGGCGAGCGAGTTATCTTCTTCGTCATTGCTGATCCCATCGCCGTCAATGTCATCGCTTCCCCCGATCGATGGAAGCGTGATATCGCGTGGTGTGACCATGTCGATGACGAATGACAGCGGCGTTGTTGCCTGCAGACCGCCGCCGAGTTCGCTGAAAACTCGATAAAGGCCGATCGGCAAACTGTCGACGAGATAGTTACCTTGCGCGTCGACGGAAACGATCCGGTCGACAACGCCATCGTCACCTTCGTCGATCTTGACCATGCCATCGGTCAACGGCAATTCGTCCGCTTGGCGAATTCCGTCGCCATTAACGTCAACAAACAGGGAACCGCTGATTGAACCGGTTTGCAAAACACTGACTGTTACAGGCGCCGTTGCGGTAGCGTCGCCGTCGCTGACCAGTACTTCGAAAGTGTAGGTCGTACCTCCCTGGTCAATGGTCGGCGTCCAGTGGATCACGCCAACATCGTCGATGACGACGCCTACGGGTGCATTGATCAGGCTGTAGTCCAGATTGTCTCCATCGGGATCTGCAGAAGCGGTTGGAATCGTGATTTCGAAACTTTCAACAACCTCGGCTGCGGCGATGGGTTCGATCGTCGGCGAGTCGTTGACAGGGGTAACGTTCACCGGCGTGGTTTCAACAACCGTGGCCCCATCAGCATCAGTCACTGTAACGGTGATGACGTAGTCATCGTCAGATGAGTAGACGTGCCGCACGGAATCACCCGTCCGAACCGCCGATCCGTCGCCAAAGTCCCACGCAATTGTCACCGCGTCCGCGTCGATCACATCGACCGCGGCGAGGAACGTTTGGTCCTCGATGATTGTGCCCGGGATGTCCGTGGTGACTAGCGGCGTGTCATTGGAAACGACGATCTCGAGTGACTGTTCAAAGGTCTCGCCGTCGCCATCAATCACGCGAAGCGTTGTTGAAAAACTTCCTTCGGGGAAGTCATGCGTGAATTTGCCATTGGCCCCGGCGCCTTGGCCAGTGATGGTCAAGTCATCGGTAATGCTTTGCGATTGGCCGTCCCCCCAGTCGATGGTGACCGTCCAATCGGTGCGGTTGATCGATCGCGATGGGTCGGTGATTGAGACTTCGACGACACCGCCGAGGCCCTCCGCGATGAAGGCTTCGTCAATGGTAAAGGTTTGCGTGGGCAGAGTTTCCGTCACCGTGACATCAAACGAATCCTCGAACCGTTCGCCGTCGACGATCGCCAAGACATTGATCGTGTACGTGCCGGCGTCGCCATAAAACGTTTGTAGATTGACGGCATCTCCGCTACGAGTACTGATGGCTACGACAGGATCGCCGTTGCCGTAATCAATGTTGTATAGCACTGATTCATCGCCGGGGTCGACAACGAAGGACCGACGCAAGGCGAAGTCGCCTTCGGATGCGGTCACGTCGTCGCCGACGACGAACTGCGAAGCGACTTCGTCGACAAAGAAGGTCCGCGAATCAACGAAGGCCCTTCCGTCGCTACCACGCGTGGCAACGAGCGTGGCCGTGTAGATGCCGCTGTCGGTCGGCTTGAATTGAACCGATTCGCCACCGAGTCGATTCGCTTCGACACCGGGTCCGTCGACCTGCCATTGGTAGGTATAGGTGTCACCGGTTGTTGTAAAGGTTCCGCTGCGAAGCGTTACCACGTCGCCTTCGTTGACCTGACCGGGATTGGAAATTGCTGCACCAGCGAAATAGGAGAAATCCTGGTTCGTCACGACACTGAAGCCGCCGATGTCCCAACCGTTTCCGCCACCGCTAATGATTTGGCGAATGTTCTGCCCGTCCTCCAACTCAATTTCGCCTTCGGCGTCATCAAGCAGCACCGTGTAGTTACCCAGCCGATCAGAGATCGCAGCAAATTCGCGCCCTCGATTGGAAACCGAAACAACTCGGGTGCCTTCATCCGGCATCGACACTCTGCGGACACTGCCCTGCCCCAACGAGTAGCCGACGCCCAAGGGCAACATGTGAACGGTCGTCGCACCGAATGCATCGGTGGCCGTCAACTCGATTGTGACAACCTCGGTGATCGGATTGGGAGCATTCAACTGAAGCTCGCCGTTATCGACCCTAACCTCGGCATTGCGGTGGTTGACGTTCGCCGTGATGACCAACGAACCGCTCTGATCGTCGTCGAACAACGATTGGACGTCGGCGAACAGACGCCGGTTACTGCTTGGCGAAACCGCTACACCCGCTGGACCGATCCACGTCGGTGCCTTGTTGACATCAATCTGCACCACGCCGTCGCGGGCCGCAAGTTCGCCCAGGAGGATGTCACGCTGAGTGTCGCTGACCGTTGTGCCACGGACCTCCAGATGCACCAGAGAATCAGCCGCCGAACCAAGGCTGGGACGCAGCACAATGGCGTCCGCAACCAACAGCCCTCCATCCGATCCTGAAAGACGAATCTCGGACACGTCTCTTCCAATCTCCACCAAGCCAATCGACTGCATCTCACGGTCACCGTAAACGCGACCGCGGCTGGCCAATCGTTGATCCGCCACGCCGACAACCTGACCATTGATCGCGTACTGGGCCGCTGAAGTGTGTGAGGAATCACCATGCCACAAGCCAAACAGCTCGTAGCGACCGCTGGGGATGTCGCCGGTGTTCCAAACGTATGCATGGTCACCCTCGTCCAGATCCGCATACAAGTAGCTGCCGCCAACACTTCCGGGATCAACGGACGCATGCCAGGTTCCAGCGATCCCATCGACACGCGCATCAATGACCTCGGTCGCGATCAACGTTCTCAGGTCCAGTTGATTGAGTCCTTGCTGAGCAAAGATGTTGCCCGAAGCATCGAGTACCCGCAGGTTGCTCAAGTTTCGCAGCGGAGACAGATCGGTCACGGAGTTGCCGGCGACTGTCAGCACGCGCAATTCTTCCAGGGTTCGCAAACCACCGATTGAAGTGATGCTCACTCCGCGTTGATCGCTCAGATTCAGTGTCCGCAGGGTTGTCAGAAACTGCAAGGGATTCGTGGACGTCAACTGGTTGTTCGACAAGTCCAAGTGCTCGATGGCGAGCAGTCCTTGAGTATCGTTGTTGCGCGGTCGCAACACCGACAGGCTGGTCGAGTCCAAGTTGTTCCCAGACAAATTCAACGAACGAAGGCCAACCAAATGCTGTAAGCCTTCCAGGTCCGTCACCCCTGAATTGGAAAGGTCCAATTCGGCAATCGACGATAGCTCCGATGCGTGCACCGGTCTGGCGAACTGGACATCACCGCCAACCGTCGTCACCACGGAAACACCCAAGACCGCTCCGATGGCTTCGGCGATGGGTTGTTGCGTGATCACGACTTGGCCCGGCAAGATCTCCAATGGATCGACGCCGATGACGGCAATCGGGTCACGTTCTTGTCGAGCATCGACAAATTCGTTGAAGCGATTTTCGATCAGATCGCCACGGGTGAAATCGCCCGCATCGGCGTCACGACGTTCGAACACCTCGGCGACGAGAGTGTCGCGACCGCTGCCGCCAAAGACGCGATCTTTGCCCGGGCCGCCGATGACCACGTCGTCGCCGTCGCCACCGTCGACTCGATCATTTGGCCCAGTGTCGTGCCCATCGGCCAACAGCGGCGCGTCAACTTGAAGGTCGTACGCGATCGAACCGTCTGTTTGTCCTGACGGACGCGACACACCGATGAAGTATTCACCCGCGGGCAAGTTCCGCATGTCGAATTGGCTGAAGTCATCCGCGATCAGCCGTCCTTCTCCATCGATCAAGCGACCCTCGACGCCACTTGATCGTGTTAGAAACAGACCGTCGTCTGGGCCCGGCGATTGAATCTGCGCCTCGCCTTCAGTGACCGTCATCGTGACGACGATTGATCGATAGCCTTGGTCAAGTAAATCACGCAGGGCCTCGAGATTGCTGGACAGATCGAGTGTTTGCTGCGATTGGGTTTCGTCAAAACTCATTGTCCTGGTGAAGACGACTTCCTGGTCGTCTTCGGTGCCCGTGATCCTTCCGTCGTTGCGACCTCCGGCAAAGTTCAAGGTGACTTCAGTTCCACCTCCGATGTTGCTTTCCTGTTGAACCGGGTAAGTACCACCGGGCGAGCCGTCACTTCTCCAAACCTGTTCCCCGATGATGTTGTCGTTGCGATATCCCGCGTACAGAAGTTGATCGTCGTCGACTACGAAGTTATTGAAAAAGCCACTTGTGGTGGGCTCGTAGATGAAACGATCCAAGGTTGAGAGTTGACCGGAGGGCACGTCATAGGCCAACAATTCATAAGTCCGCCCCGGGGCACTGTTGAAGAGTTTCTCGACGCCCATGATTAATCGCTCGCCGAGCAACTTCGCGTCGTCAACGAGGACATTCCGACTTGCCGTAAGCTCTTCTTCGGCAATCACTCGCCCATCCGGATCAACCTCCTGAACAATGATCCGAGTCGGCCCGTCACGGCCAAGCAACACCACTGTGTCTCGTAACGCAAACAGTTCAAAGATTCCGTTGCTGAGCGGTTCTTTCGACGTGTTCGGGGTATAGATCAGGCTAGTTCCATCATCCCCGGAATACCAAATGTCACGGCCACTGGCAAAGTAAACCCCGCCCGATTCCTTGTCTTCAATCGTGTATCCGTATGGCGAGTTCTCGTCGGTTTTGTCGAACGCTTGAAGCAACTTCGTTCCCGCCGCCGTGCCATCGGTGACGTAGGCCCCGCGAACGTTCGCTGCGTCTGCCGCGGTGAAGAAGAAACGGTCTCCTCCGGCGATGTTGTTCCTATTGCTTCCCAGTGCGAAAAAACCGCCGGGTCGGAAGAACTCGACCGGTTCACCAGAGCCATCGAATAGATAAAACGCTCCTCTGTCAAAGAGAATCAAGCCGGCATCAATTTTGGCGACAATCTCAGCGGTGTCACCGACCACCGCGACCTCGTCCATCAAGTTGGTGCCACCGAAATTTCGAATGACGGCCAACTTGCCTTCGAAGTCGTTGTTGCTGTATCCGGTGACGTAAAGATCGCCGTTGAATTCAAACATACTGCCTTCGATGTTCAGATTCAGTCGATCGCGATCGGCGATCTCGCGAATCGATGTTTCGGTTGCAAAATAGAAGGTCGTCTCTGGGCCGCGTCCAATTTCGCCGCCTTCTTCCTCGCCGCCGAACTCGGACACAGTGAAGACCGCACCGCCGCGCCAGGCGGTGATGCTTCCGGGTAAGCTGCTTCTCGGACCGGGGGTCAAATCCTCGACCAAGCGGACATCACCCGGCGAACCGTTGGTCACGTACAGTTCAATTCCGGTATCCGGAGTGGAGGCCCTGAAGAACGTGCGACCCTCGCTAGCCACCGTGAATCCTTCGGGTTGTCGCACGGGCTCCACCGCATTGCCAGCCTGACCAATGCCCGTCAAACCCAATTCAGCATCGACCAGGGTCCCCGGTTGATCGATGAGCGAAAGGAGTTGGCCGAGATCCAACTCCAAAGCGCCGAGGCGTCCACCCGGTGTCAGGGTGACACTTGGGTCATCACCATCGCCGCCGGAAAGCGGGATCGTCGCGACCACACCATCCGCTCGAACCGTCGATTGCACCGGAGCATAAGGTGATAAGCTGATGCGATCACCGATGCGACCATCTCCAAGCGAACGGAAGCGATACCAATCCACCGCGGTTCCATCGGCCAACGTCGCATCGATCGTGAAGTCACCCTGCGAATCACGAATGATGTCGCCGATCCCACGAATGGAATCGTTGGCAAGTTCTGTAACATCACCGCCGGGCACTCCAATCGTTCTCGGGCCGCCAGCAATTCCGTAGATCGCCCCCCCTCGGAATAAACCGTCGCTTGTTGTGACGGTTCCCGAGCCGAACAGCAAGTCGTCGATGCCGTCACCGCTCAGGTCGAACGCACCGATCGGCAGCCCGCTCATGGTGGAGCCACCCACGGGTGCCGATACGATCACATTATCAATTCGCTCATCATCAAAGCTGGTTTCCGTCGACCGATTGAAAACGTTCAAGGCGTCATAGAAGACACTGATGCGGCGACCGGTCAAACCATCTTCGGTGATCGCAAGATCGGAGATCCGATCGCCGTCGAAATCGCCGATCGAAACCGATGGTCGCTGCAACACTCCGTTGGTGTTGTCCGCGAGTACGATTTGCGCATCGAAGCGTTTTTCGACCGCCAAACGACTGTTGTCGAGCAAAGTATCCGCGGTCATGATTCTCGCCACGCCACGACTAAAGAAATCGGCACCGGCATAGTCGGCAACGAACACCAGATCCGTTCGTCCGTCGGAGTCCAGGTCACCAGCGAATACCGGCGTGTCTTGATTGAGGGCTCCCGTTTGCGACCGACCATCACCCGATAGGACGATCTCGCTAAACGCGGCGATGACCGGTCGATCACCGATGGAGACTCGAGACCCCGTCGTGCCGCCCGCGATTCGATGTGTCAGGGCAACCGCGGTGATCTCATCGTGATCGAACTTCCAACCATAGGGGAATGTTCCGATCAAATCGTCCCGACCATCGCCATCAATGTCACCAAAAGTCACATGAAGTTGGTCGGTGCCACCTATCGAAGACAGCTCTGCGTCAAGCACATCGTCACTGACCGCGATCTCATTCGATTTTCCTTCGCCGACCGACAACAGATTCGCGGCACTCAGAACGGAGTTGATTTCAAAGTTTGTGGCGATCGGCGCCCCGTCGCGGATGACCCCATATCCCAACTGGTCCGCCGTTCCGGTGACCAACAACGTCGGCAACTCCGCGAAAATCGCCAGATCCGGCACACCGTCATCGTCGTACTGGATCCAATCCACTTGAACACGGCTTGGATCACCTGAATGTGTCAGAGCCGCGACTTCCTTCGCTGAACCTCCCACCGTAATAACGCGCTGGTCTAGCCCCCGAAGCGCCAAAGCCGCATTGGTACCAGTCAGCGTTGAACCACGGAGGACTCTGACACGGGTGATGCCGCCAAGTGATGTCTGATGGAAGGTCAAATCGTCCAACCCATCGCCGTCCAAGTCGACGATCGTATCGGCGATCTGATAACCGCCGGCGGTCAGATCAATCACGTAGTCGGCAACTTCGGTGATGTCAGCGACGGACGGATCGAGTCTCTCGCTCCCCAGCACAACGTAGGCCGCATTGTCGCTGGCGAAAACCGCGTCGGGGCGTCCATCACCATTGATGTCGCCTGCTGAAATCACTCGCGACACCCCTTCACCTGACGCCACTCCCTCGGCCGTGAAGACGTTGTGGAGCGTCACCACCGGTTGATCAAGCGTTGTTGGACTAACGGGAACATGAATCAATCGCCGCGTCGCCGTTGGATACTCAAACGGCTGCGCAGGCATCGCGGCGGTCGCTGCCGTTGGCGATGGAATGTCCCGAGGTGTCGTCAGCTGATACTCGCCCAAACCCAACGCGGCCTGGCCGCTGGTTTGACCATCAGCGAATCCCAGATTCGCGAGTGCCAGTTCGTTCCCGGTGATGGTGACCGTTTGCCCGGCCGACGAAAGGAATAACAGACGTTCGCGGGCGACGTCATAGAACGCGCGCACATGGTCGTCCACGCCGATCGATTCAAGTTCGTCGTTGATTCTCTGGGCAACGGATGATCCCGGTTTGCTCGGACCGAGAATGATGTTCACTCGACGAGCAAATCCCAGCGAACGGGTCTGCAGGCGGAATTCAACCGGCGTGAAACCGTCAGGTGAAATCAGATCCGTCAGCAGTGGCCCCCCTGCCACCAATGCGGAAGCCGTCGGATTGGTGACACCCACCAGATACATCTCTGCGGTTCCATCGGTCACCGTAATGCGATCCGTTACCGGGTCCAGTGCGGCGGGCAAGACTTGCAAACCGGCGACGTCGCTGAACGCGAACAACTCCGAGGACAAGGGATCCGTCAGCGTCAACGTGATGTCATCGTTAGACAATGCCTCGCCGTCGGCCGGCAGCGGCAACAGGTACCAATCGGTCGCATCGCCCTCGTGCAGCGACAACCCGACGGCTGTACCGGAGGACAGATCGATTGGCCGTGCGCCGGTCAATAGCGAATTTGAATCGCCGTTGATCGTGAACTCAAAGCGATCGAACAGCGTCGTGCCAGTTTGCACATCATCGCCGATCAGCAAGTCGCCTCCGGAACCGCCATCGATATCGTCATTGCCTTTGCCGCCAACAATTTGATCGATACCGGTTCCGCCACGAATGATGTCGTCAAATGGGGATCCGAACAAACGATCGTTGCCCGCACCGCCTTCGATAATGAACGAGGATGCCAAGGCACCGCCGGCAAAGTCACCTGGCGAAATACCGTAGCTTTCTCGCTCGTCACTGCTGCCATCGGGCCGATCGAACTGGAAGCCACCCACGCGAACCTGTTGCAATTCGCCGGCGCTATCCGGAAGAATACTGACCGAAGCCTCTTCCAAGTGAACTTCGTCGTCACCATCGCGGGTGTCGAACTCGGTCAACTCCACACCGCGAGTGCGATAGCTGGCTGTGGCGATGACGAACTCGTCTCCATCGACGAGGAACGTTTGGTTGGCAGTATCCCAAACCTTGGCGGCTAATTCATACGACGAAAGCAATGGCTGGTAACGCAGCGTCACCACATCAGGTACCGTGTTGCCAAAGTCATCGACATCACCACCGAGGTAAAGCACGCGGTCGACTCCGTCACCTCCTTCGATCTCATCGGCCAGCGTCGTGTTGAGCCCACCATCCAATGTGGGAATGATTTGGAACGTATCGTCCCCGTCCTCGCCGACCAAAATGTCACTAGCGTTGCCGTCGATGCCACCGGTCAGGATGTCGTCACCTGATCCACCGATCACCCAGTCTTCTGATGGTCCACCGCGAAGGATGTCGTCACCGGGGCCACCAACAAGAACGTCGCGGCGCAGGAAGGTGTCCGAGACCGTTCCCAAAGCGACCCGGCTATTTCCGAGCGGCAACTCGTCGGCCAGGTCGATTCCAAGGTTGTACGAAGTCGGGTAGTCGTTCAGGCTACGAACGCGAATGAAAAACTGCTGGCCGGCAGAGAAGGACTGGCCAGCAATCGATAGCGACGTTCGTGATGTTCGGCGGCTATCCAGATTCGAGGGACCAACGTCGCCGGCCCCGGTCTGAAGAAGAATCAGGTTGTCATCGCCCGCGTCATATTCGAACAGCTGCAATTCGATCTGATCGTTATCCGACAAGGAATCAATGACAAACTGCGACCCGGCCGCAAACGTCATGTCGTCAACGGTGAACGAATACCAGTCGATGTCCGTCGGCGAATCGAGCGACGCGAACTCAAAGTACGTCGTGTCGGAAATCATCGTTTGGTTGTCATCAAGCAAAGACGTCAAATCAAACGCGGCAGAAAAATCATCCGGATCGCCGATCACTTCGTTGCGCCGGTCGGCGTCGCCAATATCAACCAGGATTGCCGTCCCCGATTCATACTCGACCACGTCATCGCCTTCTCCGGCAGCCACCCAAACGGTCTTTTGCACCGTCGGGCCAACGCGGACTTCGTCGTCACCCGCACCCGCGTTCACGATGATTGCCAAGAAGTCGCCTTCGGGTGGCAGCAGATCGCCGGAAAGTTCTAACGAACGCGCCGCGAGTCGCCGAGTATCTTCATCGGTCGCGTCTTGAATCTCTTCGACCCGCTGGACCAAGTCACTGGGATCCCAAACCAGCGTTCCATCGGGGTTGGTCGCGGCAAAGTCCAATCGCACTGTGGCGTCGAAACTGAAAAAGCCGTTGTTCTCGGTTTGCCGTGTGATCAGGTGGTGGCCACCAAGTAAACCGGGTTCGGTCACGTAATCAACGGTGATGCGATCATCGAGACCCGATCCGCCGTAGTACCACACCGAATCGTGGTTGCGAGCGTACTCAAGCCATTCGTCACCCTGCGGCACGCCAAACTGTTCCAGCAGATTCCCGTCGACATCGAACAACTGATCGTCGCCGTCGCCACCGTACATAAAATCGAGCCCGGTTCCGGCAAACAGACGATCGTCCTGATCACGACCGAGCATCCGGTTCAATCCGGTATCTTCTAATTCACCATTACCAGCGAACACACCAAACGAAGCACCGGCATTCGGGTCACTGGACCACGCGTACAGGTCATTGCGTCCGATGCCGCCAAGCAAGTCATCGTTCCCGGTGCCGCCGAACAGTTGATCGAAGTCATCCGACGAACCTTCACCGGAGTCACCGAACAATCGGTCGTCGCCGCCCAAGCCGAACAGGTCGTCGTCCCCCGATCCACCATCCAGCCGGTCGCGGCCAGCGGAACCGGTAAGCCGGTCATCGCCTGAACCGCCTTGGAAAACGCCGACCCAATCCCGGCTGCGGGCGGCCAAGTCCGAAGTATCAAAACTCGGATCAAAACCGATCGTGTCATCGCCGGCCAAGCCATTGATCTGGAACTGTTCAACCAATGTGTTGCCATCGGTGTCTTTGATCACGATGGGCAAATCGCGACCGTTGTAACGCACGACCGCTTGGCCAGCTCCATCGCCCGCGATGGTAATGTTGTCATTGAACGAGCTGCCGTCTTCGGGCACGACGCCGTTGATGATCAGCACGTCGGTTGAATTATCCAAACCGAACGGACCCTCCTCGGGTGCATTGGTCCGTCCGCCATCAAGCACGTCGTTATCGATGCCGTACTCGGCTCGCACGTCCAGCCGCAGGAAGTCAATCCCTCGACCGCCGAACAGCTCGTCGTCACCATCATGACCTTCCAGTTCATCAACGTTGCCACCACCGAACAACCGGTCATTCCCCCCATGACCGGCCAACAGGTCATCACCGAAACCGCCGACGATCAAGTCATCGCCGCCCAAGATGAAACGCGAGACATTCGGCTGATAAACCGGGCCGGTCAATTCATCACCCAGCAGACGGTCATCCCCACCGCCGCCACGCAATTCATCACGACGCAAATTGCCCAGCAACTCATCGGCACCTTGACCTCCATCAAGGTACTCACCGTCAAGCAACGTTTCAGCCGGCGATGTTGATGCCGCCCAAGCCCAAATGACGTCATTGCCGTCACCGCCAAACGAACGTTGCCCGCGCGTTTCGATTACGCCGTCGACGTCGACCCCCGCACCGCCGCGGATGAAGTCATCACCGCCATCACCAAAGCTGAAGTCAATGCCGCCGAAACCTTGGACGTCATCGTCGCCATCGCCGCCGCGAATCACGTCGTGGTCATCACCGCCAGTCAGAATGTCGTTTCCGCGACCGCCGTCGATGTATGCCTGGCCGTCACCCGATTCAATACGATCGCGTCCACCGCCACCGAACAGAAAGTCCAAGCCGCCACCGCCCCGGATCAAGTCATTTCCATCTTCCAGCGAACCTTCGAGCGGCCCGCCGACGATGACCGGCACGATGGGGTCGAGCTCCACCGCCGTGGCGGAGGCGTCGTAGCCATCGGGCGTCGTCAGTTCGGCAAGCAGTTCTTCACGAATGTAGATCCGCAAACCACCCCAAACGACATCAATTCCTTCACCCGCATCAATGGTGTCGCTGCCGACTCCGCCCACCAGATCGTCGTCACCAGCTCCGCCTCTGACGAAGTCGCTGCCACCACCAGCGTCAACCCAATCGTTACCAATTCCGGCAACGATGGTGTCATCGCCGCTGCCGGTACTGGCACGGTCATCGCCGGCACCCAAGAAGACGCTATCGCGGCCCGTTCCGGTGGTCACATCATCAACGCCGTCACCAGTACTGATGTCGTTATCGCCATCACCCGCATCAATCACATCATCGCCGGCCCCGGTGCGAATGAAGTCACCACCTTGGCCGACCGTGCGGATGAAATTGTCGCCTCCGCCGGCGTTGATGAAGTTCACGCCCGACCCCAACACATCGATTGTGTCGTCGCCGTCGTCGGTCAGGATCCGGTTGTTGCCACCGCCGTCGGTAACCTGACCGCCGGACGTATCGGTCGTCAGCACAGCGCGGCCGTTTTGGATGATGACTGCGGGACGTAAGTCGATGACATCCGGGCCGCTGCCGGTGGTGACAATGTCGAAACCGCCGCCCGCCATGATGATGTTCGCGCCGTCGCCCGCGTTGACGGTATCGTCGCCTGTGCCTGAATCGATCGTGTCGTTTTCATCGCCGGTGAGGATGTAGTCGTTGCCCTCGTAGGTGAACACGACCGTTCGTCCGCCGGCGTCGAACACGGTGTCCGTTCCGGCGGTGCCGTAGATGCGGTCGCGGCCGGTTCCGCCGTCGAGCGTGTGGACCTCAATGTCGGGCAACGTTTGGATCGACTCGAAATTTGGGTCGTCTCGGCTGGTGATCGCCCCGACGATTAAGTCGTCGTCGTTGCCACCGAAAAGTTGGTCGGATCCGAGACCACCGAACAATTCATCGTTGCCCCCACCGCCGAACAAACGGTCGGCACCGGGCCCTCCCAAGAGTACGTCCGGACCATCGGTGGTCGAGGTCGAACCTGCTTCGGATTCTTCGTCGCCGTAACCGGTATCATCGCCTCCGTCTCCTGAGACGACGTCCTCGCCATCGCCGCCGATCAGGATGTCATCGCCGTCGCCGCCGTTGATGAAGTCATCGCCCTGGTTGCCCTCGACGCGATCGTTGCCGGCGTCGCCCTTCAAATTATCGTCGCCGAACCCGCCGACGATGATGTCTGCTCCGCCACCGCCGAGGATTTGATCGTTGTCGCTGGACAGGACATCGATTGTTTCCGGGGCGTCGGGGTCCGAAAGGTCAGGATTGGGAATTGTGACCAACCGAGGGTCCGACGTGCCCTGTCCAAACAACCGATCGTCGGCGTCTCCGCCAGTAATCAAATCGTCACCCCAACCGCCGTACACAGTGGTCGGCCCAGAGCCGACGGTGATGTCATCGTTGCCGTCGCCGGCGGTGATCGTCGCCGGCAGGTCGAACGTCGCGTCGACGACCACCGTGTCGTCGCCGTCGCCTGTGTCGATCAACAAACGTTGGACTCCGATGAACTTATCAGTCTTACCGAAACCGGTGACCAAAACATTTCCGGTTTCCTCATCGATCTCCACGAAAACCGTTTCGTCGATGTCCGTTGCATCACCGCCGACGCGGTTGGCGGCTTCGGGGCCCGTATGAATCACCAACGTCCCGTCATCTTCGACCCGACCCAAAACGATTTCCGCGGGCTGCGGTCGGGGGAAGTCATAATTGACCAACACCTTTGGACCCAAGGTTGCCGACACGCGGATGCCGAACGCCTTGGCGTACGCTGTCAACGCTGCGGTTAGCTGGCCGCTGGCGTCGAAGATCCAAAGGGGCCCCAGCCCGGGTGCATTGCCTAGTTGCAGGTTCGCCGCCAACTCGTCCAGTCGCACCCGCGTGTCGCCGTCGGGATCGTTCAAATCCAACAACAACCGCGCGCCCAGTTCCGCTTGGACCCCTGCCTTGGCAACCGCCAAATCGATCTCGCCGCCGGCCGTGACCGCGAAGGCAAACGTCAACTCCGGACGCTCCTCAAAGATCGGATTGCCGGCTTCGTCAACGCCGACCTGTCGGTAGTCGTCCAAATAAAAGCCATTCAGCAGGTCCAACGCCCGACCCGATTCGGCAAATTGACGAATGCCCGCGGTGTCGTAGCCAAACGCGAAATCGATGATCGCGTTGAACTGGCCGCCGAAGGTGATGTTGAACGCCGGGAACACCGGAATACCGATGTTGAATCCGAACTCGGCATTCAGTGTTGGCGCTTGGAACTTCACCAGGTCAATGTCGTTTCCGAACAGTAAACCGATTGCCGAAGCGGGGTCATCGAAGATCGGGAACGCGAACTTGCCAGGTTCGACGGTCGTCGACCCGCCGGCCGAGGCGGTCGATTGACCTCTCGGCAATTCGCGCAGGTATTCCGCCGCATCGTTGGCGGCATTGTCGGCGTCCTCCAAGAAATCATCGATGTTCTCCGCACCGCCGTTGGATCGCGGCGTGGCGTTGCCGAAGGTGTCGGTTTCGATCGTGAAGTTGCCCAGCGGCAATACCAATCCATCGGCAGACAACGGCAACGAAACGATCGCATCGTTAACCGCGATCACCGCATCAACAAACCGGGCGACCGTTTCGCCACCGCTGCCAAAGGTGCCGATCAAATCGATGAACGTCGTCGGGCCGAGAATGTCCGACAGCACTGGTATCGGCTGAGTCAGCGTCTCGATCGTTGGTTGTAGCGGTTCCAAAAAGTCCTGAACCGGCCCCAAGATCGGCGCGATGACATCGGCGACGAACGTGCCCAGATCGAGCCCCGCGTTGGTCAACTCGATCCGCGGCGATGAAATGGAATCGATGACGTCGTCAATACTTCCAACAACCGCGTCGAAATTCAAATGCAAGTCAGCGACGATCGTCGGCAAACCCTCGGTCGCCGTGTTCAAGCCCGTGTCGATGTGTGCATGAACACTGCCGACGAACTCGGTCGTCACCTGAATTCCGTCGAAGGCATCGCCCAGATTGCCGATCGTGTAAGTACCGGCGGGGAAATTGATACCGAAGCCACCGCGGATCGCGTTGATCGCCTCGGTCGATTCGTCGTTGGGATCGATCCGCGCGGCCTGGCGACGCGACGCGGACAACGCCCCGGCGTCGATCGTCGAGATCTGAACTGCCAGCGGACCGAAACGACCGTCGGCGACCAGGTCATCGATGCCCGCGTAAAATTCCAAACCCAGATTTTGGCCGTCGCCGAATTGAACGAACGGGCCGGCGTCCAAATCGATCCCGACGCCAACGTCGATCGTCAGACCTGCGCTGAACCCAACGTCGCCTGCGATGTCCATCCCGATGCCGCTGCCGCCCAGGTCCAGGTTGATCGGTAGTGAACGCGTCAACGATCCGAGATCCAGTTCCAAATCAAACCCGATCGCGCGGTCGTTTTCGTCGAACGTGATGATGCCGATGTCCGACGACGTCACGTTGCCGTCGTTGTCTTGGTCACCGACCACATTAAGCCCCGCCGGCCCGAGCACGCCGAACAAGGCGGTTTGCACTTCATCTCCGAGCTGCGGCGAGTCGTCAAAACCTTGATTGAACGCGTCAGCCATCGGCGCGACAAAACGGTCAACGAACTCGACTGCGTCCTCGAGTGCCTCGCCAATCAACGGCACGTCGATGCCGAGGATCTGGTCGCCGAGTTGCGTCTCCAACGATTCGAACAACCCTTGCAAACCGGTCGCCAACGCGGCGATACCGTCACCCAACGTGATGCTGTCGATCGCCGCCGCAATGTCGGGCACCGCCAAGACGTTACCGGACTGCGTCGTTATCGGGGTGCCGTCGTCGAGGATTGTGAACTGGAAGCTATCGAGGTCATCCCACTGCAATTGCAGCTGCGACGCGGTGCCATTGATCGTTAGCGGCAGATCGACGCCGATCGCAGCGTCATCGATCAGCCCCAGGTCCGATTCAAAGTCGTCGGGTGTGAGTGAGGTCAACGTCTTGAACCCGCCCGGCCAATCGCCCGCGGTGATCGAGATGTCGACCGGATCGATAGACTCCGCGGTGCCGTTAAAGTTCAACCCATCACGGTCGAACGCCGCGCGACCGCCGACCACCGCGGCTTCCAGTGAGAGCACCGACGTGGTGAAGTTCAAATCGTCGGCGAACAGCCGCGCCTCCGCCGCGACGCCGCTGGTGTCATAAACGCGCACCGCATCGGCGACGTCACCCGCGCGGACCGCGGCGGTATCGAGCCCCAGGTGCGCTCGCAACGTCGCGGAGGCGTCGACGCCGATCTCGCCGCTACCGGTGAAGTCGACGAAGTTGTCCAGCGTGTCGAACCCAGAAATCTCCGACAGGTCTAGGTTCAATGACCGAGTCGTCGAAACGTCGTAGTCGAGATTGAGGTCCGCGCGCACGACGGCCGCGTTCGTGTCCAAGTACAAGTCGAATTGTTCGTCCGACAGACCCAAAGCCGATTCGACTTCGGCCTCCAACTGATTCAAAAGCCCACCGGGGTCGTTCTGCAGTTGTTCGACCAAACCGGCGACGTCGTCGGCGACCGCCAACACTTCGCCCAGCGACACGCCGATCAGCGGCAGATCCTGACCGAGCAAATCTTCAACGGCGATCGTGCCGACAAAATCGACCACGCGAGTTATCAGCTCGATGACGTCCTGAATCGTGACGTCGGAGAAGTCCAGCAGGTTGTCGAGGTTCTCGGTCGTGATCTCAAAATTTTCGGTCTGCAGCCGAATCCGCGGATCGGCGGTCAGCGCGTCGGGCCAAGCGACATCGATGCGAGGTATTTCGTCCGGGTCGGTCGGTTGTTCGTTCAAACCGCCGACATCAACGAATAGTTCAGCGCCGATTTGCAAATCGGCGTCCAGGTTCAGTTCCAACGACGAGAACGGATTGACGATCGCCCGAGTCAGATCGCCGATCGACAGAAAGCCCTGTCCATCCGGGATCGGGATCGTCAGTTCAACCGACCCCGTCAGCGATGCCGATCCGTTTTCGACCGACGCGGTCAGGATCTCACCGATCGCCGCGGTGGCGTTGACGTCCGATGCCACCGCCCCGAAGGACGCGTATAACCGCGGCGGCGACGGGATGCGAATCACTGGTCCGCGACGGTTGCTTGCACCGGAGGTCTTCAATTCCGGGCCGGTGATTTTCCCCGTGTCGAATTGATCGACACCAACAATGCCCAACTCGATCGGCAAAGCCGCCGCTTCGGGTGACGGAGCGTTGGCGTGATCAACGGTGATCGAAAGCGGCGTCGAACCGGTCGACGACGTGAAATCGGTAAATACCGGACGATAGCTGACGCCGCCTTCATCGGTTTCGAACTGTTGCAGCGAGGCACCTAGCACGACCTCACCGTCCCGTTCGATCGTGAACTGATCTAGGTAGCTCCGCATCGACTTGGCGGCGTGACCGACTTGGATATTCGCAGTGGTTCCATCCCGAAGCGCGACCCTTACCGGCACGATGTCTCCCCCAGCGATTGCCTGATCGAACCGCGCCGCACCGACGACCTCCCGGATCGGGGTCGCCGGGTCAGCGGGACTAGCAACGGCTGACGTCGCCAGGGATTCACTAACAAAGCGTCCGTCGTTGTTGAAGTCGAGCGAGAGGCCGAAAAGATCTTCCAGTGTTTGCCGAAGATCTTCATTGCCGCCCTCGAACGACAACGCCGCCGGAAGCGCGGAGCTGGGTCCGGCCGCGTGGGTGACCACGATCGAGTCGCCGTTCAAGGCTGACGACAACAGGTTGCGATCGGCATCTGCCGGATCGGCGACGGTCAACGCGATCAGCAGATCGGCGAGCGTTTGGTCGGGCGTGAAAGGTCCGATGACGGTGTCGGGAACGACGCCAGATACTGGCATAACGGCATCGCCCGGGTCAAACGCCAAGGTCGTTGTCCCGTCTGAAAATAACCCGGAATCGGCATCGAACAGATCTCCCAGCGACGCAGTGAGACGGACGGGGCTGAGCAGCAACTCCCGGGTCGTGACCTCGTCGGTCGGATTGACCGATCCCGATCCGTCAGGTCCGAGCAAACCAAGCACCCTAAATAGCGAGCCTTCGCTCATCGGATCCGGCCGAAAGACCAGAGTCCCACCGCCAGTGTTACTGATAAAAATTCGCGATCCCTCGACAATCTGGGCGACTGTCAAAGGCACCCCCGGCGTGTCTTCGACCGCCAACAGATTGACCAGATCGCCGAGCGTGGTCTTGTCGTCAAGGACACCCAAGTCGATCCGTCGCTCGATGCCGTCGCTGGAGGTCATCAGGACCGATTGTTGTTGACCGACTTCGTCGCCGGCCGCGAGACCAGCGACGATTCCATCCAAGGTCGTGGTCGCATCAACCGTGGCTTCGGCAACCGACGGGAACGCGTTATAGAGCGGCAAACCGTGCAGCACTCGGTCACCATCGAAATCGATCCCGAGCGGCAGTATCCTGGAAAGGAAGAGACTTCCTGAAGAACCCTCGGAGTAGCGGATGGACGTTCGAAGATCAAAGATGCTCTCGGGGTCGTTCGGCGTCCCACCCAGGACACCGGTCGTCAGGTCTCGAACGTTGAAGGTCCGGTTTTCGATCCACGCCTCGGTGAGCTGCCGCGAACCCTCAAAGAGCGTGAACCGATCGATGAGGTCGAGATGGTCTAGTCCGCGTTGCCAATCAATCGGCTCGATAGTTCGAACCGTCCCGTCCCGCAAACGGATCTCGATCGGCGGGCTGGCACCCCCGGCAGCTGCGGCGTCCAGCGATGCAAACGCCGCGAGTTCGCCATCTTCGTCTCGGACCAGACCGCCATCGAGGTAGACACTGATCGGGGCTTCGCCTGCGGTATTCCCGACAGTCGTCGAACTGAGGGGAACGGTTTGCAAAACCGTCCCAAACGCTTGACCGCCGTTGAAGAGCCGATCAAACAACGGGTCAGCGTCGACCAAGGTCAGCGGGTTGACGCTGCCCCCATTCGAATCGGCGACAATCCAGGAACGGTCCGCCGCATAGACGCTCACCAGCGGGTCGGAGATCACCATCGCTTCAAGGGCAGACGACGAAGTGTAGCTCCGCGGGTCGCCCGGCAGCGTGATCGTCGCCTGACTTCCGTTGGTCAAAAGAAACGTCGCGCTTTGGTCGAACGCTAACTCGCTGCGGGGCAGAAGCCGATCAAGCACGATGCCGAGGGGTAGCCCCGGTGCCGCCTGAGTCGATTTCTCCACTGCGATGACACGTTCGTCGTTTCCGAAGACCGTTGTACCCCGTCGCGTTCCCAGCGAGTCGCTGGTCAAAAACTCGTCGCCGTCGGGGTTGGCGTCCACTGCCGCCCCACCCGCCAGCGGGACGCGGTGTTGTTCGAATAACAGGTCGAAGATTCCACCGCCGCCCGTCAGATCCTCAATCTCCAACGCCACCTTGTCCGTCGGACCCGGGGGCGTCGCGTCACTGAATGCTGCCGGCATCAGAACGCCGAGGCGATCGTGCAGGGTAATCCGGTCGTCACCGGGCGCGATGTAGGCCTGGACTTGGATGTCGCCGCCCGAGCGGACGGTCAACGCGTCGAGAAGGGTCCCCACGGTGGAATCCGGATTCAGCACTCCCGTACTCACCTGGACGGCATCGCCGCCATCGATCCGCGAGATCCGGGCGTAGTGATCTCGGTTGAGGACGTTGTTGTATTCCGAGGGGGTCAGGATGTCGAAGAGTGGCGTGTTCCTGGAAATGGTGGTCGACCGCGGGAGCGTTCGAATGAATCGATCTAGGACGATCACGGCGGAATCCGCCGGAGCGATCTCGGGGGGGAGCAGCCGTCCGATCGGATGGTTCGCGTCGGCGGGATCATCGAAACCGATCGAAAATCTTCCGCCCGCGATCGGCATGGTGGTGTCTTTTAAGAAGATCGTGTCGCCCTTGGATCTGACAGACAAACCCTCGCCACCCGGGGCGCCCGTTCGGAAGAGACGGGTGAAGTCTCTGAACGTTGCACCGGAGGCCGTACCAAGGTTTACGGTGTCGGTCGTGCCGTCACGCAACTGGTACCGCAGTGTTGGGATCGGGGCGGCCCCTAGATCCGCCAACGCGGGTTCGAACGCCGCCAGGGGGGTGTCGAGAATGTCGGAGAACGGGACCAGGTTCAGGTTGATGCTGGTCGGGACCGAGAACGGGGTGGTGTCAGTTTCGAAAAATCGATTCCAAAACTCATCGTTCGACGTCACCGCGGTGGTCGCCACCGGCGGTTGGGCGTAGCCCAGATCGGTCAGCATCGCGGCCGATAACGTGGAAATGCCGATGGCAACGTCGGAACCCGACAGATCCCTCGGAACCATCGTTTCATCGAACGGTGCAAACGTCGCTTGATCGAAATGATGGCGGCTTGAACCGGGCTCGAAGCTTGCAGGAGCGTACATCTGTAGCGGCGAGCCCGGACCGGCTGGATTGACCAGCACGGAGTTTGGAGCGACGGAGAACAGCGTCCCGGGGTTGGCAGCGGTCCCGCTAGTAATCGCGGCCAGCCGTTGGGCGTTAGTGGTCCCCGGAGCCGTTAACGGAGTGACCACGGGTGCGGCACCGCCGACCCCCGGTGCGATATTGACCAAAAAGGTGTCGTACAGCGACGGAGCGTTGTTATCAAAGGAACCGCCCGGCGGGTCGCCAGGATCGATCGCCGGTCCCAAAATGTTCGATAAGAATCCTAGCCCGTGCAGGAGCTCGTGAGTCCCCGTTGAAAGAAAGCTGGATCGGTTTGGGTCCGCGGCACCGCTGGTGTCGAAATCCCAGTCGAACCGTGGATTGAACCGGGTCTTGATGTGAGGCCCAGCGGCAATCGCCGACGGATTGATACCGGAAATCGAAGCGATTTGGGCAATCGGATAGATGATGCTGGGATCAGTCGTTGGCGCCAGGCCAAAAAAACTGTTCGCCGCGTTGGCTGATGCCAGTGTGCCGGCATAGTCGAAATTGGCTCCAGCGGGTTCCAGCGAGGGATCGAAGGTTGCCTGAACGAGAACGGTGTCGAACGTTCCCAAGTTCGCTCTAGTGCCGATGATTCCCTCGAGGTGCTCGGCGATTTGCTCAAATCCCCATCGCCTCAACTCCCCGAGCGTACGCGCCCATGGCACGTCTTCGTCGCTGATCGCCGTTTGATCGAACACACCCCGATTGCTACCGGGAGCTTCCAAATACTGGAACTGGATGTCGACGCGTCCTGTTCCCGCTGTATGGTCACGAACGATGAAACGTCCAGTCATGTTGCCCAGCGGCGACCCGGCGATCACCGTCGGTTCGAAATCCAGGGTCACCAACAACTGGTCGTTGTCACCGACGTAGGTGCCTCTTTCGAGCCACTCGCCCAGAGTGACATGCGGATCGATCGTTCCCATGTCGATCTCGATCTCGCCTGCCGGAACTCCGGCGACGACCGGGGCCGCCGCCGGATCGTTCAATCGAACTCGTAGCTTTTGCGGGGTATCGGCCACATCCGCCAAACCCATCCGCCGTAGGATTGCCATCATTGGTGTCGCGAGGTTCGCGCGGTCATCTTTGACCGCATCGGTTTGACCCTCGAGGCTGATGCGGTTGGCCTGCTCGACCACGTTGACCTTCGCCGGCTCCGGACGTCCCAGTCCGATCTCGACCTGGAAATCGAATGCGACCTCACGGCTGATCGTCAGGCGGTTGTTGGTGCCGTCCTCGCCCGGATTCATCGTTACCGAAGCGATCGGAGAATCTTCGCCACCAGCGATCACACTCAAGTTTGCCTGGGCCACGATGTCCTCAGGCACCCAGCCAAAACCGAGGTCCAATGTGATTGTTCGCGTGTCTTTGTCGTAGGAAACAAAGTCGTTGACGGCGTCGGCAGCCTGTGGGATCAGGTTCGCCAATTCCTGAATCGTGTCGAACGCCGGCAACCCCTCGTCGTCGCGAAGGAACTGCAAGACCGCACCCGAAAACGCGTCGGCAAAACCGGCGACGTCGCCGACCGAAACGTTGTCGCCCAGCGGCAACGGATGATTCAGTACTTCGCCGGATTCCCATGCCCCGAACATCGAACCGAGCTCATCGATCGTCGACAGGATCGACGTCGCGTTGATCGTCGCAAAGCCCGAGACCATGTCGGCGTCGTAATCCGCGCCAGTCGGCGCGATCAGTTCAAATTCGGGGAACCGATCGTCAAATGGGTTGTCATCCACCGCCCGCAGCGTCGGCAAAAATCCGCCGACGTCGAAACCGCCCAATTCAAAGTCGAAGGGCAGGTCCATCGTGATGCCATTACCAACGTACTCGACCTGCAGCGACGACAACTCGTCGATGATCGACAGGCCACGCAAGGCGTCCAACGAGATCGATTCGCCCAGGATGTCCGACGTGTTTAGCTGTACGCCAAGATCGGCCAGAATGACACCGTCGGTCACACCACCCGCCAACACGCCGACGTTGGCGGCGAAGTTCAGTGGAATCGATTCACTGAGAATCGAAAGCGACACATCGGGAATCGTCAAGGTAAAGTTTTCCGCAGCATCGCGGATGATGTCGAAATTGAAGTCCTGCAAATCGATGCGAAACGGCAACGCCTGCGACAACAACTCACCATCGATCGATTGCAGAATGCTTCCCGCCTGCGAGGTGATCGGTTCAAGCAATCCAGCCAGGGTTGCATCAAACGTTTGCACCGGAGCAAAATCCAATCGCACGCCGGTTTGTCCGCTGGCAAGTCCTTCAGCGGCTTCGAGAAAATCAAACTCGG
Organism: Crateriforma conspicua; assembly: GCF_007752935.1. Taxonomy (NCBI): domain Bacteria; kingdom Pseudomonadati; phylum Planctomycetota; class Planctomycetia; order Pirellulales; family Pirellulaceae; genus Crateriforma; species Crateriforma conspicua. The sequence continues at coordinate 6,912,200 of NZ_CP036319.1, forward strand.
CGATCAAACCCGCCACGGTCGCCGTCGGGTTAGAATCAAGAAAGGCCTCGAGTGGCTGAAGCACCTCCGTATCAAACCGAGTCGCTAAGTTCAGAAGCGATCGGATGGACTGGGTATCGAGGACACTCGATCCACCCACCGCGTCCGGCAACAGTTCGCCCAGATAAGGCACTTCGGCCGCAAACCCGCTCGCGTTCTCAACCGCTGAAAGCACCCGAGAAATTTGCTGAACCGTTTGCCGAAGCCCAGACCCAAACGATTCGATGCCGTCAGCACCGATTGCCGCGGCATCGTCGATGGTCTCGACGAAGTTTGCCTCAGCGGAGGACAGCGCAGGCGTCGAAACTTCTGCGGGTATCGGCCCCATCAATCCATCTGCCGCCAATAGCTGGCGGGCTTCGAGTTGCTCTTTGAGCATTCGACGTCGAGCTCGACGCCGCGTGGATGCGGTTCGCGGTTGAATTCGGACGCTGGTTCGTTCCGGCGTCCCACCATTTGGATGGAAAGTGGTCATCGACCGACCCGCCTCTTTATGCGGAAAAATGGGGTATCTCATTCTTCATTCGCCGCGGTTTGGACATTTCGGCGAACTTGACTCAAGAATTCTCGCCCACGGGCACTAAAATCGGATGACTGTGGTTCGCCTGACGCGGAGATGAAACGATCGAAGCCACGGATCGCTGAACCCAGCCTTTTCTTCATTTCCCAACCTGATGTCCGATTTGCACGACGACACTCCGACTTCGCCGACGCTTTTGACGTCGATCGCCAACGGCGAGCAGCAGGCTTGGGAGAGGTTTGTTCGAATCTACGCCCCGCTGATCCTTCGGTGGTGCGAACGCTCAGGTCTCCAGACTTCCGACGCTCAGGACATCACTCAGAACGTCCTTTTCAGCGTCAACGACTCCATCGAGAAATTTGAACGGCGTTCGCACGACGGTTCGTTCCGAGCATGGCTTTGGGGTATGTGTCGTCATAAGATCGCCGATGCGCGACGAGGACGCCCCAGCGATGAAACTGTGATCGGTGGCACTGACGCCGTCAAATTTTTCACAAGCGTTCCGGATGTCACCCCACTCCCGTCAGAGCCTCCGGAAACGGAAAACGACATTGCCGATCTACACCTCAGGGTCCTCAAAGAGCTCAGATTATCGTTTTCCGAAGACGTATGGACTGCATTTTGGCGAGCGGCCATCGATGGAGATGCTCCCAAAGATATCGCGGAGGACCTCGGTTCAAGCGTCTGGGCCGTCTACAAGGCAAAAGCCCGTGTGCTCGCGCGATTGAAGGCGGATTTCGGCGAAGAGTTTCAAATCGGATGAACTGCCAGGTTTTCTCCGCAGCCCACCGGTGCTCTGGCCGCCGCGATCATTCCTCGCCGAAAATGGAGATGTCCAATCTGCCGCGAAGATACAGTGAGTTGGCAGCCAACGATTCGTCGCGAGTACTTCCATGCCCTTAACCCAATGCCCATCCACCGCTGCACTACAAGCGCTGGTCCGCGGTGAGCTTGCGCTGGATCAGCTCGAAGACATCATCGCTCATGTCGATGCCTGCGATCGATGCAAGGAATTTGTTGAACAAGCGGCGTCTTTGGAAACCACGACCGATAGTCAACACGAGGATGAGACACGTGACCTGAACTCGGAAAACGGTCGGCCAGCGCGAGGTACGGCGTCGGAAAGAATCGCCAAACGACTAAGGCGTCTGGCGGGAATCGCCGACGATTCCTCCGACGACGAGGTGGTCAGTCGTTTTCTCAAACGACGACGCTCTCCTCGTTCTCCATCGAATCAGATCCCCACGCGAATTGGTCCCTACGTCATTACGGGGCCTCTGGCTCGAGGAGGGATGAGCACAGTTCACTTAGCACGTCACATCAACTTGGGGCGGCCGGTCGCGATCAAGTGGATGGAAAACTTCGCCGACCTTGACGGGGGCGTTGTGCCGCGGCACCAGGCCGAACTCGTTTTAAACGAATGGCGTGCCCACGGAAGGCTGAGCCATCCGAACATCGTTTCGGCAACCGACGCGGGCCTGATCAACCATCATCCCTTCCTTGTCATGGAATGGATCGACGGCCTCGACCTCTCAAGTTTAATCAAGACCACGGGACCGTTGCACGTCATCGACGCTTGCGAGATTGTTCGTCAGATGGCCAATGCTTTTGCATATGTTCATGACCACGGTGTGGTTCATGCTGACATCAAACCATCCAATGCGATGCTCGATCGCTCCGGCGTGGTCAAGGTGCTCGATCTTGGCACCGCCGCACTGGACGATCAAATGAGCGGCGAAAAACCTCAATTCGGGACGCTGGCATTCATGGCTCCCGAGCGGATCGAAGAGGCAGTCACGGATCCCAAGCCTGGCGAAAGTGTTCGTTTCAAGACTCGCAACGATCCAAATTCTGCCATTCGATCCGAGATCTACTCTCTCGGGTGCACGATGTATTTTCTGCTCAGCCAAAAATCACCCCACGAGAAATCGACGACCAGCGAGCTGAACGCCAGCAAAGTCCTCCAAGCGGTATCCCGGGGACCCGTTGCGATAACAATCACTCCGACACAGGGCAGTCCCGACCTTCGCGGACAAGCAACGAAACTCATCGAACGGCTACTCGCACCCAAGCCAAGCGACCGTTTCCAATCGATGCATGACATCGCTGAAGAACTCACAAGACTCATCCAGACCTTTGAGTCGGAAGCAACGCCCAATTTATCCCTGCTGATTCGTGATCGTGCGACCGAAAAGCCGCTGCCCGACGCGACGGGGCACACCGTCGGCATTACCGACCTTTTGGACAGTCCATCGAAACCGACTGCAGCTCGCAGACTAGCGTTGGTTGCGTGTTCGTGCCTCGCACTTGCTGTGATCGCTTATGGCTCGCTGCGTTGGCTTAATCGCAGCCACAGCCGATCATCTCCGAACCGCCTCGCGACTGCCCGCATCAAGGCCGATCAGGCCACATCAAACAGTTCGCCAATAACGCCCGACATTTCACCACCGGAGACTCTCTTATCCAAAAGAGGTGTTGGCTATACGGTTTTCGGACCGGAATACGCTTCGTTCTTAAAATATCGCCCCCAAGCAAACGTCGACTTCTTTTCAACATCCAAGCAGCTTCTCGGCCGCATGCAACGGCTGGATCCCACGATCACCAACGCGAGTATCACGACGGTTGCTCCCAGAGACCGAGTGATTCAAGCGGAGTGGTCCTATGACGGACGAAGACTGGCGGTGATTACGGAGCGTTATCACCTACGGATTTATCATTGGAACGGCCACCGACTTGAAATCGCCTACAAGACACGCGGCGAAGGTACATCCGGTTGGGTGAAAACGATCTGCTGGGATCCCAACGACGGTGCACTCATCGCGGCATCGCAAAGCTTTTTGGGTCGCTTTTACCTTACCGAGCCTAACAACTACCAAGTTGACATCCTGCGAGTTGCCTTTTCGGACATCGAATCGATCGACACACTCACAGACCAAGGCGACACCCTGCTTGCCGTCCAATCAGCCCAAAAGGTGCTACTTTATGACTTGCAAAGCGGAGACGTGATCACCGATTTCGCCAAGGATGAATCACTTGTCTTTGACGCCATGGGCGACGGGCCGAGTTGCCTATTGAAGCATCCACTTGGAATCGATCGATGGACGGTACAGCGGGTCGCATCGAAACAAGAACGCGGCCAAGGTAGTACTAAACGGTGGAATTTTTGGCGGACCCCGATCCAACTGGATCGTTGGAGAGAGGTTTCAGACATCCGGTTCCTCGCCGGGAACAAGTGCTTCTCTGTCACACGAAAGACCGACCTGGTCGTTCACTCATGGGATGACTTGCAATCGCTGGCCACCCACGATTTTGGACAAGCAAGACCTCTCCATCATCAGTGGCTGCCCTCGTCGGACGGCAGCTATCGCCGCCTTTTGCTGGCTGACCTTGTCGGCGCTCGACTGCTTGGTACTGACGACTTGTCGCCCGGTGACTCGATCGCGGTGAACAAACCGCTTCGGGAAACTCGCTGTGCCGGCGACCAACTTTACCTTTCCTTATTCGCACTGAACCCCACAACGAACGGCAACACGACTCAGCTTGCTGCCTTCTGGCGCGGCACCGCTGAGATTTGGGACAGTGATCTTCGCACCATCGCGTCGCTTCCCCAAACCCGCGCCTTTCGTCTTGCCGACCCACTACCCAATCAAAGCGGCTTTTCGATTTTTTGTAACGATGGCTCGGGTGTCTTCGTTGGATCGGATGGGAAGTTTATCAGTCGACCAGTACCGAGTCTCGCTCCCGGGGAACAAGATTGCAAAGTGATTCAAGAGAGCTTTCTCGATGGCTTCACGGGGACGCTGCACCAGTCGCGAACGCTGTCGAGTCGAATCTATTCTCGCCCCGTCGATCACTTGCTGAATTGGGACCAAAGCAAGACTCGTCACGCGTTTAGTTTCATCCCAAGTCTTGTGCGGTATGGCGTGAATGACGTTACGCAGGTTCCCGAAGCACACCGTAATCGCCCTTGGGGGTATTGCCGGCTAGCAGCCCGAGATTCGCAAGGCAACTCATCAACCATTCTGCTTGATTCGACGCAACGGACTTATCGACTTGCTTTTTCACGAGATGCCGACAGGTTTTGCCACTACACCGGAGAGGGGAGGTATCGCATCTACGAAGCTGACAATGAACACTTTCATTCCGTAGCATCGGGCTACCTCGCGCCGTTCGGCAATTGGACAAATGCACGAATCAGTCACGACGGAAAAACGATCTTTGTTGCGGGAAGCAGAAGTGATTCCATCACCGTCGTAGCGTTGCTGGCCCAAAACGCTCAAGAGATCTGGCGCTATCGATCCACGCGTTTGAAAAATCTGGCCCAAATCGCAATGACCGAATCGGGAAACCTGCTTGTTTGCAATGAACGAGAGTGGCTCGTCTTGGACAAAGAAACGGGCAAAGCAATCGAGACCATCGATACTCGTTTGATGTTTGGTTTTCGCCAAGACCGTGTCAGGCAAAGCTACATCGATCAGTCGATCATCAGTTGGCCCCGAACAAAGTATGTCCAACCACTCGCAATCTGGAGCCCGGATGTCAAGCTGCAATGCCTCGTGTTCGCATGCGGGAATGACCGCTGGATTTCGTTGACGCCGGACGGTCGCATCATCGACCAGACGGAGAGTGCAGTAGGAAGCGACCGAATGATTCGCAACTCTCAATCTTCAAGCGGCCAATGGATGCCGGCTGAATCGACCTCATCCGGATCAGCTTTCGCGGCTGCTGATTCACTGATCGTGGTGTGCCATCACGGCGACGATAATCAAACGCTGCACACATTCGCTGACGTGAACACTGGCCGGTGACCACGGTGATAATCACGTCAAGAACTGCCCCAAACTCAGATTCGATTGCAATATGAATTGAATCACGAAATCAGGCGAATCGAACGCTCGGATCAAACTCTGACTCAACAATCTTGATCGGGATGACGGTTTTTTCGTGTTCATCGACAGTCAGTTTCAAGAATCTATCTATGCCGCTGCCTCTTGGTCAGCCGCGCCCGCTGATTATGAAACGCCTTGATCCGTTCACACGATCGACGAGATTCGGCGTCCGGTCCGCAGGAGCCAAAGCAAACGGCGAATGAACATAGAGCGCATCAAAATGGCGAGAGCGCGATAGTTTTGCCGAAAACTGACTCACGCCCTACCAACAAGAGAGAGCCCAGGATCGTAGGCGGTGCCGGAAACACCGCAAAACAGGGCGGTTTTCGCGGGTCCAGCGGTTCGGACCCGAGAGCGAACTTGCGGGCCATGCCGAGTTCGCAAATTGAAAAGAGTACACCCGGAGGGATTCGAACCCCCAACCCTCGGTTCCGAAGGTCGGTCCCTCAATACCTGACTTTGTCGCAGTAAGTGGTTGACTGACAAATGGTTCTGTCGTTTGCGGGCTGAACACGCCCACTTCGAACTGGTCGCTATTTTACAGCGTTTTCCTGGCCCGTGTAGAGCTATCTCTGACGATCTCTGCCACTCGACGAATTCAGTTTGCGAATTCGTTTTTCAATTTCTGCCGGCGGTGGGCCAACCGGAAACCGTTGTTGTTCCGAGAGCGTGAGGTCGCCCGTGGATGCGTAGTCGAAGCATCGGTCGCAAAAACTCCAAGGGCTGTCTGGAGGAACTTCGTCAGCAAAGCGTTTACTCACAAGAAACGAACGCTGGCAGCAGTGGCAAACTCGCTCGATCTCTTTCGGCTCTGCCTCGAGTTCTTCGAACGTCGGCTCTAACGGCTGGCGAGGGCCACACATCTTTGCAACTTGTTCCGCATCGATCCCCAGAAGCGATCCCATTGCCTGGTAGAGCTCGTCAACCGAGTTAAATCTTGTCTTCATGATTCGCGGCTATGATTCTGACGCCCGTGATTTCAGCTTCTCATACAAACCCAGTTGATTCAGCATCAGACCTTTCAGGCTTTCGCGGATTTCGGCTGAGTTTAGTGCCCTGGTGCTAAGTTCAGACTGTACATCCATGGCATCGATAATGGCGTTCATGATTTCGTTGGTAAGATCTGGTGAATTCGCGAACTGTTCTTTGGAGTTACTGGCAGCCTGTTGCTGGAGCACTTCCGATTCCAGGACTTTTTCGTTCAATGTGGTTGCGTGTGACAACTGATCGCCATCGGTTGTGTCCGTGCCATAGATCTCGTTCAATTTCGAAATGATTTCGGTCAAATAGGCTTTTTCTTTCTCACGCACCACACCGCTGCCGATCTCGGTCATGGGGTTAAGCTTCGGAGCATCCTTGTCCGATAGCCCGAGATTCCGCTTTCCACGATTTCTCAACTTGTGGTGAGTCAGTTTGACTTCGGATAGATCCACGCCCTCTCGTTCTCGACCAAATTTGAGAAGTTTGACCAGGTATTTAAAAAAGATTGCTCGCTTCTCGAAGTCTGTATTTCCGTAGTTGAAGATCTGGGACAGGAACGTATACGCCCGGAGATAAGTCGAAATGTCGGAGCGCAATAGCACGAGGGCGTCCATTGTGTCTTTGGCCGCCTGGGCTGCTTTGTCGTCCTTGTTCTCAGTGGCTTCGACCCGAGCTGCCTTCGCGGCAGCGAATTTCTTCAGCAAGCGATCCGCAACCGGCGTGATCGCAGCTTCCAGTTGTTTCTGCTTTGAGTCTGGATTGAGTACAACTTTGACGACACGATCAATCTCGTGCTCATCGTAGTAGCCTTGTGCGTCTAGTTTCGTACGAAGGTCGAGAATTAGATTCGGGTCAGTCGCGTCGGCGAGCTGGGCCGTTGTGAAATACGTTTTGAATGAATCGAGAATCTCCGCAGGTTCATTGACGAAGTCGAGCACGTAGGTGTCGTCCTTGCCGGGATAACACCGATTGAGCCGCGAGAGTGTCTGCACCGCCTGGATCCCAGAAAGCCGTTTATCGACGTACATGCCACAAAGCAACGGCTGATCGAAGCCCGTCTGGAACTTATTTGCAACTAGCAGAATCTGAAATTGATCATCCTTGAAGGCTTCGGCGATGTTGCGTCCCTTCAAATCAGGGTTCAACTCCTTGCTGTTTTCCTTGAACGGCTCTGGCCCAGATTCTTTGTCGTTTACCTCACCGGAGAAGGCGACGAGCGTTTTCAGTGGATAGCCTTTCTCGTGGATGTATTTGTTGATTGCTAGCTGCCAGCGAACGGCTTCGACGCGGCTACTTGTCACAACCATTGCCTTGGCCCGGCCCTCCAGCAACGGAGCAACGGTTTCGCGAAAGTGCTCAACGACGATTTGCACCTTCTGGGCGATGTTATGTGGGTGCAGTCTGACCCATTTCATCAGACCTTTCACAGCGGTGCTGCGTTCCACTTCCGTGTCGTTCAGTTCTTTGCCAGCGTTGGCCAGTTTGAAAGCCAACTTGTAAGACGTGTAATTCTTCAAAACGTCCAGAATGAAGCCTTCTTCGATTGCCTGGCGCATCGAGTACACATGAAACGGCTCCGGAAGATTCCCCTCCCCCGCAGGGTGATCTGGATTTGGACGCCGACCAAAAAGCTCGAGGGTCTTGGCTTTAGGTGTTGCCGTGAAAGCAACATAGGTGATTCCGGTATCGGCTGATCGGGACGCCATTTGCGCGGTGAGAATATCTTCGCTGCTGATCGTCCCTCCGTCTTGAAGTTCCTGCTGTTCTTCGGCGGAGAGGATTGTCTTTAATTTGGAAGCAGCTTCTCCCGTTTGCGAACTGTGAGCCTCATCCGCGATCACCGCAAACTGCTTTCCCTGGGTCGCAGCGAGTTCCCGAACCGCCTCCAACGCAAACGGAAAGGTTTGTATCGTACAAACGACGATCTTTTTGTCCCCGGACAAAGCTTCGGCCAGCTCGGCACTCTTGCTGCCTTGGTCGCCCTTGATCGTAGCCACAACGCCCGCCGTTCTCTCGAAGCTGTAGATTGCATCCTGGAGCTGTCCGTCGATGACTCGGCGGTCAGAAACGACGAGCACGGTATCGAAGATCTTTTTGTTGTTCTCATCGTGAAGATCCGCGAGGAAGTGGGCCGACCAAGCGATTGAGTTCGTTTTTCCGGAACCTGCTGAGTGCTGAATCAGGTATTTCTGACCAGCCCCTTCGCGGAGAACTGCTTGCTGAAGCTTTCGAGTTGCATCGAGTTGATGGTAGCGAGGGAAGATCAACTTCTTGATTTGCTTCTTTTGGTCTTTTTCAGCCACCATGTATCGGCCGAGGATCTCCAACCAGCTGTCACGATTCCACACCTGCTCCCACAAATACGAGGTGCGGTGACCATTCGGATTGAGGGGATTGCCGGATGCACCGTTGACACCTAGATCAAATGGAAGGAAGTCGGTCGCGAACCCGGCAAGTTTCGTCGTCATTCTCACATGGCTACTGCTCACCGCGAAATGTACGAGGGCTCCCGATGGAAATGCCAGGAGTGGTTCTGAACCTTGACCCTTCGGATGTGGGTTGCGATCTTTCTTGTACTGGTAGACGGCGTCGTCGATGCTCTGCGTGTTGTCTGTCTTAATCTCAACCGTAGCGACAGGGATGCCATTTAGAAACAGCACAAGGTCGATGCTGTTCTCGTTATTCAGCGAATAACGAACTTGGCGGACAACTCGCAGCCGATTGGCGGCATACCGCTTCATGATGTCCGGGTTCATCGCAAGAGCCGGCTTGAATTGGGCCATTCGCAACGGCTTTCGAAGTCCTAATACGTCAAATCCGTTACGGATGACGTGGAGCGTACCGCTTTGGTCGAGACAGTCACGCAGACGTTGGAGCAACACGGCTTCAGCGGTAGATCCATGGTTCTTGGTCAGCGTCTTCCAAGCGTCCGGATCGGTTTCTTGTACCCAGGCGACGGCGTCTAGAGGAAAAAGAGCGAGCTTACGGTCGTATTGATCTGCAGCTTTCTCCGCGTACAGCCAGCCGTGTGAGGCGAGGTGATCGCAGATGTCGTTCTCGAATTCGATCTCTTTGTGGAGGTTCATGCCGCAGCCTCCTTTGAACCAAATTCACGAACATCGATCTTTCCGGTGACGGCTGCGGAGATGAGGGCGGTGCGGCGTTCTCGAAGAAGTTCGATGGCTCGTTCGGCTTCCGACTGAAGCGTGTCAAACCGCTTGCACTGTAAAGCTAATTCACGAACAATCTCCACTTGCTCAGAAACCGGCGGCAATGCTATCGCAAAACATTTCAGTTTTGATTGCGGCAAGTTATTCGCAAGTCCTTCTGCGCCACTAATGGATTGCTCGATCTGTGCCCGCATCAATTTTGAGTTGAAAACTGCGACAAAGAACTCGGGCTCCATCGTGTCCGCGAGGTGAATCCGGAACGTCTTGTCTGACAGCATTAGATGAGGACGAACGTCGTAGACGAATGCGGTTGCACCAACGAGATCGGATGATCCGCTGGCCCGCGACATCAGCACGTCGCCCCGCTTTACTTCGTACTCGACAATCGGTTCCAGGTCTTCCGGCAACGCCTTATTCTCAGTTGCCGAAAACACGCCTCGGTTGACGCATCCAGTCTTCAATATTCCCCATTCGTGTTCACCTGCGGGACGAGACTCGCATTGTGGACTCCAGCCTTGTTCAATCCCAGCAAGTACTCGGCGAACGGAAACAACGGCCCAATGCTGCGGGACATGGCCGAGCCATTGGTTTCCGGAAGGTTTCATTGGGGCGTTTTTGTCTAATCCTTTAGTCACTGCGTGACTGACGACCGCCCGACGCTTTTCCTGCAGCAGCTTAATCAAACGACGCTGCTCCGAAACCAACGTGTCAATCTTTAAAGTTTCAGAATCGAGGAATGAGGCGATATTTTTTTGTTCGTCTGGCGGTGGAAGCGGAATCGGGATTGTCTTTAGAATGTCCCAGCTGATAGATCGCCGATGTTCAAGGATCCCGTTTCCGTAAGACTGTGCGTATTGTTGGAAGCCGCCTATTTCAAAGATCCGGAACGCATAGCGAGAATAAATAACGTCTTCACTCGGTGTCAAAACGATGTACACCGGGCTACAAACGCCACGATATGTAGATACGCCGTACGAACCAATGTAGTAGTTCATACTATTGATGACGAAGTCGCCTTCGTTGACCACCTTGCACTTCGTCAGGTCTTCCGGCTTCTTGTTCCCAATGTCCCCTTTATCTGCATACGGAATGACGCCTACGTTCGCCATCAAAGACAGGTAGTCATTGCACTTGCCTTCATCGTTTCGTTCAGTTCGTTCAGTAACGATCGCCCTGCACGGTGGGACGTCCCAGTGGGAAGGGACTTCACCCAACCAACCGATGTCGGTCGCCTTGTAGTCTGTGTAAGCTGGAAAACTCATTGCGAAAGTTCTCCAATCATCTCGACGATCCGATCGGTGACTCTTTTCAGTTCCTTGTTGATCTCCGCCAGCTCACGAGGCGGTTTGAACACGTAGAAATGACGGTTGAACGGGATCTCGTAGCCGATCTTCGTCTTCTCTTCGTCAATCCAGGCGTCAGGAACGTGCGGCTTAACCTCTCGCTCAAAATACTCGTGGATGTCTTCCCCCAATGGGACTTCTTCGGTGTCTCGCAGTTTCGAGTCGGGCTTGGGCTGGCCTTTCTTTTTGCCTCGCGTTTCGAGCTGCGGCTGGCCGTCTTCATCCAGCAGCGGTCGCTCGACCGTGATCGTCTGGTAGCCAAAGTCGGTGGTCTTGAAGATGCGGCTGATGGGGACGGGTGGCCTTCCGTTTTCGCTCTTGTAACCTGCAGCTAATTTCTTCGGGCTAATGGGCTCGCGGGTTTCGGGATCGACGTGGACTTCTTTTGCTTCACCGAACAGGCGTGTAATCTCGGCAATGTGTTGGTCGCTCAATTCCTTTCGTTTGCTACCGAGACTCTTTCGCATTTTCTGCCACATCTCGCTGGCATCGATCAGCTGTACTTTGCCCTTACGGTGTTTGGGCTTGCGATTAGTCACGATCCAGATGTAGGTGCTGATTCCAGTGTTGTAGAACATGTCGGTCGGCAGACCGATGATGGCTTCGAGCAAATCGTTCTCCAGAACGTAGCGGCGAATTTCTGATTCACCCGAACCCGCACCCCCGGTAAACAACGGCGAGCCGTTAAGAACAATGCCAAAGCGACTACCTCCGTCTTTGGTTGGTCGCATTTTGGAAATGAGGTGCATCAGGAACAGCAGCGAACCATCGCTGACTCGAGGAAGCCCTGGGCCGAAGCGACCGTTGAAGCCGTCGTCTTTATGCTCCTTCTTGATTGCTTTCTGAATCTTTTTCCATTCGACGCCAAACGGCGGATTTGAAAGCATGTAGTCAAATTGCTCGTCCGGCAGGCCATCGTCCGACAACGTATTGCCGTGGATGATGTTGCTAATGTCCTGCCCCTTGATCAACATGTCGGCTTTGCAGATGGCGTAGGACTCACCATTGAGTTCCTGGCCGTACATCACGAGACGGGCATCCGGATTCTGACCGCTCAGATGATCTTCCGCCACCGACAGCATGCCTCCGGTTCCGGCGGTGGGGTCATACAGCGAACGGACAATTCCAGGTTTGGTCAATGCGTCATCATCTTCGATGAAAAGCAGATTGACCATCAACCGTATCACTTCTCGCGGGGTGAAGTGTTCCCCGGCGGTCTCGTTGCTGATTTCTGCAAACTTGCGGATCAGTTCTTCAAAGACGTAACCCATTTTTTCGTTACTGACGACTTCGGGATGAAGATCGATATTGGCGAACTTTTCCGTGACCAGATAAAGCAGGTTAGCTTTGTCGAGCCTTTGCACCTGGGTATAAAAATCGAAGCACTCGAAAATGTCTCGCACTGCCGGCGAGAAAGCTTGGATGTAGGAGAACATGTTCTCGGCGATGTTATCCTGGTCGCCCATCAGCTTTTTCATGTCGAGAGGTGAAGTGTTGTAGAACAACTGCTTCGCCTTCTTCAGCAGGAATGGCTCCGGGTTGAGTCCCGCGGCTTCCCGTTTTTCTTTCTCTGCAAGCACGGCCTCTTTTGTCGGCTCCAGAACGCAGTCCAGTCGACGCAGGACCGTGAACGGCAAGATCACTCGCCCATACTCGGACTGCTTGTAGTCGCCTCGCAGCAGATCGGCAACGGACCAAATGAAAGAAGAAAGGTTTTGCTGGTTCATATGGTCAATCGGTTCCTGTGTGCATTTCTTTCGTTGAATTCCATCATTTCGACCTCCGCGATACTGGCTTAGCCACGGAGTCGAGCAGCTTCTGCAGATCTTTTCTGCGGAACAGACGATAGTTGTTCATCGGGTTGATTTGGACTGGGATTTTCCCGTGCTTAGCCCAAGTCCGAAGTGTGTTCTGGCTGACGCCCAAAAACTCCGCTGCCTCTGCCGTCTTCAGGTACTCGCTTAGCTTTTCAGTCATTTGCTTCCCTGTCGGTCGAGGGAGACGGTTGAATCGCATCAGACTCAAAGGGTAGCAAAGTCTGCAGACGGATTCGATCACAGAGAGAACTGTTTGTCTTCCGCAAACCGAAATTTTCGTTGCCCTGCCATATCCGGCGACAGAAAAGACTCGACTACCCAATGTCCGCACCCCTAGAGTTGAGTAAGGGCCAACTCAAGGGCTCTCTTCACGTCGGCATTTGATGGACTCTTCGCGCCGCGAATCTTCGCGATGACCTCCCCTGCTTCCGTTTTAATCGTCTTCGAAAAAATTCGTTCTTTGGACTGTTTCTTTCGACCCGACTTCCTCTGCTTTGTCGCCGCTGACACTCGCTTCTGCGCTTCTGCGGCCGAGATCCCTTTGGTACGCGCTTCCTCAATGAAGGCCGCCTGTTCCTCTTTGTCTTTCAGTCGGGCAGCTTCTCTTGCAACACCAAACGAAATTCTTCCAGCAACGATGTCGGATTGAACACTTGGATCGAGTGTCAGGAGGCGAATGTGTCGCATTACGGTCGTTTCATTGATCCCTACTCGCTTTGCAAGATCGCGCGTGGTGTATCCGTTCTTCTCAATGACGTCCTTAAAAGCTTTCGCAAGTTCGATTGGGTTCAAATTCTTCCGGGCATGGTTCTCTGCAAGCTGAAGTTCAGCGATCTCCCCTTCTGAAATGTCATCTGGCCGAACGTCACAAGTGATGGTCTTCCATCCGAGAATGGTCGCAGCCCGGTATCGTCTTTCGCCGGCGATGATCACGTAGCTCGCTCGCCGGTTTTCCCACCTGACCAGAATCGGCGCTATAAGCCCGCCAGAGGACATACTGTCTGCTAGCTCCCTCAGCTCCTCTTCGTCGAAGATCTCCCGATGCTGGGCGTCTGCGACGATTTTAGAGAGGGGTATGGTTTGAAAGCCTTTTGCTCGGGTGGTTCCCTCGAATTTCTTGTTCCTGGTCGGGTGCTCGACGATGTTGGGTCCACTCCCCTCACCGCCTCCGACTGATTCTCGAAAACTGCCACCGAATCTTGATCGAAGTTTCTCTGCCTTTGATGCCACTACGCTGCCCCCCTTGCGATTGATTTTTGCGTTTCCAGATCCACTCGCTCGACGATCTCATGGAGAAGATCCCGAATGATGCCGGCTTCCGACGAATTCGGACTCTCGTGCGTGATCGGCCTGTGGGCGTGCTGCGTGTTCTGAAATTCCGTGCGGCGATAGATCACCGTGTCGAAGACCTGGGAGCCATAGAGCTGGCGGAGCTCTTCTTCCATGATGCGGTGCTGGGTGGTCCTCGCATCCATGTTGTTGATGAAGTAACCAAGATCGACGAGTTCTGAGTTCCCGTTTCGAAGGGCATAGTGAAGCCGCTGCTTCACGTCGAGCACTCCTTCGCAGGAATTTTTCTCTGGCTGCACTGGGGTGACGACGAAGTCGCTTGCCATGAGGGCAGCCCAGGCGAGCAGGTTTGAAACGTTTGGCGGAGTATCGATCAGGATCAAATGGAAGTCTCCCCTCACCGCCTCAACCAGGTCTCGAACGGCAAACTGCATCTCGCCACGTTCGGTCGGGTTTGGAAGATCGAATGGCTCAAGAAAATCTGAGCTCGGAGCGATGTCGATTTCGTCCACTTTCGTCTTGTGGATGATTTCTGAGTACTCGGGGTCTCTTGATTCGTCGAACAGGGCAGCCGTTGTCTGGTAGGGGCGAAGTCGTGAAACGAAGTCTCGCCCGAAGAAGTTTTTGCTGACGCTCGCTTGGGGGTCGAGGTCAATGACGAGGACTTTGCCACCGTGCTCTGCACAGGCTCCGGCAAGGTTTTGGCTCATCAAAGTTCGGCCCACACCGCCTTTTCTGGCATAGAGGGTAAGAACAAATGCTGACACGATCCTCCTTGGCTTCTTTTGCGCCTGCCAGTGGCAGGCGTGCTGTTTTTCTAAATGATTCCAGTTGGTTGCGCGTGTTTTCGCTGTTCAACTTCTGAAATCGTGCCTGAGTTCACTTATGCACCAAGAAAGTCGGGGATGGCAAGCAGAATGTGACCGCCTGCCCGGGGCAGGCGATTCAATTTCCCCTGGCAAAAACCACCTCACCACAAGATTTGTTGCATCGAACCTGGACACATGCTTTAAGTGGTTTGAAGTATCAGACGGGGATCGGAATGTCCATCAAAAGCGACCACGAGAGAGGCATTGCAGAACACCATCGACTTGGTGACGGAGAGATTCCAGGCCCACTCCATTACCGTAATTTCGAACACAGTTTCCCGTACTCTCGAACACAGTACTACCGTAATTTCGAACACAGTCTACCGGCATTTCGAACACAGTTGCGGGCTGGATCGGCTGCGATTCCAGCGGGTTATGCTGGCCTAAAAGAAAGAAAAGAATCAAGAAAAGCAACAACAGGGAAGTTGCTGTCTTTGGGTTGGTCTGTATGAAGGCAAACGAGAAAGACAAGCACTGGTTCTATGGACTAGGTGAGGGAATGGACCAGGAAGGGCTGAACCTGGTCGAGTTCCCATTCGCTCTTCTCGCACGATCGGTGAAAGGTCAGAAAAGCATTACCTTCAAAGACACAATTCGAGACTCTTCAACCAAAGAAGAGATCGAAAGATCACTTACGATTTCGGCGAACGTCGAAAGCGATCTGCCGAACTACTTCGACCAAGATGCACTCGTTGGCCTCAGCACGCTCGCATGGAGGAAGAACGGTTTCAAAAAGATCACGGTCGATTTCACCATCTACGAGCTGTTGAAACTGATGAAGCTCCGAGATGCTGGTGCGAACTATGCTCGAATCGCGAAGTCACTCGACAACTGGCAGGGCCTTCGATTCAAGTGGTCACATTGGCGAGTAGGGGATTCGTGGACGAATCCAAGTGCCACCGTTCTGATTCAGGATTACGATCTCACTCGCCGTGGCAATCGAGAGCCCCAGGCCCCACAAGTTTTCACCTGGAGCAGGCTCTATTTCGAGGCGATGCAGGACGGGAACCGAAAACCATTCGACGCCGATTTCTATTTCGAGCTCGGAAAGCCAACGACACGCAGGATGTTTCGCTTCTTGGAAAAGCGATTCTGGAACCGAGTCAGCTACAACTATCCGATCAAAGATTTCTGCACCCAAAAACTCAGATTAGGTGAGAAGTACCCGTCGCAGTACCCGCGAGTGATCAATGAAGCGTACGAGGATTTGGCCGATCGTGGCTTCCTGAAAAAGCTTCCCGAGTCGGCTCGTTACACGAAGAAGAGAGACGGCACCCTGTACGTCAACTTTGAGCGCGGTAGCGGTCGAAGGCGAGCTGTTTCAGTGCCAAGAGAACTGCCACGCGAAGAAGAAAAGAAAACGCCGTCATCGCCAATTTTGGAGCGTCTCGTTGATCTCGGTGTCGGCAATAAGGTGGCAGCAAGGCTGGCAGAAACGAAGGCAGAAAGCTGTGATCGCCAGATCCAGTATCTCGAATTCAAATTGGCCTCGGGCTGGAAGCCGAAGAAGGGGACGGGCGGCTATCTCGTGGCAGCGATCGAGGGTGATTATTCACCGCCTGAAGGATTCATCTCTGAAGTGGAGAAGAAGGCGAAGTCTGCCGTCGAGAAAAAGCGGAAGCGGCTCGAAGAAAAGCGAAACGCTGCTCGAAAACTCAGAGAGAACGCACAAGAAGAACAAGCACAGCGGGAACTCGATCAGTACATAATGAGCCTCTCAGAAGCAGAGCTGGATCAGTTCTATGCAGCGGCAAAAGCAAAAAATCGCCTTGCGATGGAGTTCTTTCAGCGGGCAATCGATGCCGGCAAGAACGACGACGCATCATCCATCCTCGCGAAGATTCTTCAGAATCATTTTAAGGAAACAGTTTTACGTGGTCGTCGAATTAGAAAAACGCCGTGATGGAAGCTTGCGTGCAAGAATGCGCGTGGGTCAAATCACACGCTGACGATCATTCGTCGGGCAGGCGATCCCCGGTAAACTCGATCTCATCAATCGAGCTAAGGGGAGGGGCGGCAGCTACCGCCCCCTTGTCGCCGCCTTTCGAGCTGGATGCGTGGAGACGCGCTTGTCCAGTTCAAAGGAGGCTCGTCGGAGTAATACCAGATCCGGCCTCGTCTTCCCTGGTATGGAAGGCAGCCAATTCTCTGGAGTAATACCGGCGTTCTATCCTATGGCTGTGTTTGATCTTTTTCAGCACGAATCAGGGCGAGGCGGAAAGACCTAGTTCACTCAGTGGAACTAGGCCGTTCTCGGACAAAGTGGGTGAGGCAATGGATGTGCGTAATCCCACGACGGGGGTCGAGGTCTTGCAATTGCGAGATCCTTCAACCGTGCTGGCGTCGGGAGCTCTGAGCCTGGTGACAGGCCAGACCGAAGTGTGACCACTTCGGGGATCGGGCTAAAAACCTGACCGTGAAAAGCTCAACGATGAAAGGCCCAACCGAACTTAGGTGTGGGAGGGCTTGCCAGTGAATCATCTGCGGAGACGGTGCCAAACCGTGAAAATCTGCTGCGGTGTGCGAGGGACGATTCGCACATGGGTACCCCAAGCTTCTGTTTTCGTAGGGGGAAATCGGTGGCAGTTCTGCCACCGGAAACTATGGCATGCCGGAAGGCAGCACATACCGCAACGGACCGGGAGGTAACACTCCCTAACAACGTGACCCAGATGATGAAGTCCTTGAACTAACGCCGGAACCACTGCGGCCTCCGGGAGTAGCGTCCCGGTGCTTGGCTCGGTCAGCCAAGTGATTAAAAAGCCGTACTGTGGGGGAGTGTGTCCCAAGTAGAAGCCGGCGGGAGCCGGGCGGTGTGAAAGCCGAAGGGTTTTCGAGTGAAGCGAAAGCGACACTTTGCGGCACGGCAGTCGTGACCCGTTCCATGGCCAAGGGTGATGTCTTGGTCGGACGACGAAAGGGGTGAGAGGCATTTGCCTCGACGAATGATTGAGAAACGACGAAAGTCGTTTGCCCTGGCGGGCAGCAGAAAGCGGTCAGTAGTGGCTCCTTCGGGAGGAGCGGCCACTACTGATAGCCATTCTGACTACGAACACCCGAGGTGCGTTCGCGCACCGCGAAGGTTCGAAGAAAGGGAACCAGGCTCGAGTGCTATGAATTGCACGAGAGCACAGAGGAAAACAGCGTGCGCCGCACGTTTGCAGCGAGATTCGGGAATCGGCGTTTCGTATTCGCCGGCCTGAATCTCGACCTCCTCTTTCGGTTTTTGGCTTCGAGAGCTGAGCCTCAATCAGCTCTCTTTCCTTTCGCTGCGATTTCGGGCAATAGCCATCTATGGCTTATCGGTGCGAAGTAGATTCAGCCGAGGGAATGGTTCAGCTGATTGCCACGAACTATCTTCGCCACGGCTATTTTTGGTACGTGACAGGGAGAATCCCGGTCGGGAAAGATCCGCTCAAAACTGACAAGAAACTGATCGAAAAATACGGAATCGATGTCTCCCCATGGGAGCGAACCAGACGCAGAAAGGCTGGGCTCGCGAACGTTCAGTATGCTCGGTTTAAAGACTGGTTCATTCTCCTCGTGACCGAAGGTCATCACCAGATCCGACAGCCTGAGGATCGGGGAGGGGAAAAGAACCAGCTTCGGGATTGCCGCCGGGTGCCGATCAAGTTTGCCGGCTATTCGATCTCGTACCGGCGATCGGGTGTGACAGAAAAGGGGAAGCCATTGAAGTGGCACGCCCATGTCCGCATCGATCGGCCAACGTACAAGCAACTGAAAGCCCACTTTGCGGGCGTTGCTTGTCACCGGTCACCGGAGAATCTGGGGGAAGAGCTTGGAAAGCTACCCTTCGCGAGGTACGCCCCAGTGCGGCGACAGCTTCTGAATTTGCTTCGAACGGCAAACAAGAAGCGACAGTCGCAGGGGTATCAGCCAGTTCCCGTCGAAGCACTTCGTCTGAGGCGAGGGCAGGTGAAGATCTATCGAGATCCGAGCTAGTCTGTTTCGTCGAAAAAATCTTGTGACAATTCAACGATATCGTACGATCGGGAGACAGAAACACCGATGCGGTGATCAATCATGAGCCGAGCCAGCTCTTCTCCGTCGATCAGCACCACCTTTTTTCCTTCAATTCGATCAACATAGTCCTGAGCGTCGGGACTGAAGTGGCTTGTGGTGATGATCACCCCCTTTCTGCTCCGGTGTAAATCCATGCTTCCAACAAATTCCTGCACGGTCTTTCTTCCCACAACGTTCGCCCAGCGTTTCGCCTGGATGCAAACGGTATCAAGACCAAGCTTGTCTTCGTAGATGATGCCGTCTATGCCGCCGTCACCACTACGCGGAGTTACAACTCCACGGCCTCGGACACCCCCATATCCCATCCCTCGGAGTAGTTTGACTACGACCTTTTCAAAGAAAAATGGATCGCTATTGCGAAGAGTTTCAAGGAGTTCGCCCGTGAGTTGAGTGATTATCTCTGCGTACGCCGAATCGATCGACTCTTCCGGAGTTGATTTTTGTGGGACATCCGGTGACTCGGAGTCAGTTTTGCCCTGTTCACGAGTTTGGGTAGTAAATTCGCGGAACTCTTCGAACCGATTGAGTAAAGCTGAGTCTATTCGTTCCGGCTCTTGATCGAGGATTTCAGATCCTCGCCCAGTGATCTTCACAAAGCCTCTTTTTGGCGAATCGAGGAGTCCGGCTTTCTTCAGGTAAGTACGTGCCCAACCGATGCGGTTGTGAAACAGTCGTTGTTGGCCGCTGGGCAACAACTGGGAACGTTCATCTTCGGTGAGCGAGAAAACATCCGCTAATTGATCGTAGAGGCTCCGCAATCGGTGTTCGTCCCCATCGGCGATTGCCTGAAGTAGGGGAAGCATGCAGTCTTGGTATGTAGGAATGGACATGATAGGAGAATAACACGTGATGATCACACGCGAAACTCAAAGAGTCGATCACGTTCGAGGTCGTCTGTCACTTGGAGGGTGACGTCGACCAATTCCGGGCGAGACGCCAGGACTGGGGTTGCTGGCGTGAGAGCCAGCAGAGCCGGAAGTGTAACATTGATCGATCCTCCGTTTACCAGATGCGGCGTTTCTTTCTCGATTGAGACCAATGTGTCCGCCCCAGTACCGCCCACGATGATCTGACTTCCCCCGTAAGCAATGACGAGGTCATTGCCGGCACCTGCTAGAATTGCTCCGCTTTGAACTACAGACCAAATGAAGTCGTTTCCATTACCAGCATCGATCGCCACAGATTCGCCAAGGGCGACAATTGAGTCGTCTCCGTCACCAGCGAGAACGGTTGTTAGTAGATCCGTATCAATGTCGATCCGGTCATCGCCTTGGCCAGAGTTAATCTCGACGGCCGCGATGTCGGAAAAATACTGATCGACGGCGTTGAGAGAAACGCGAACATCTGAATGCTGATCAGAGCTAACGCGTATTTGGTCGTCTTGATCCGTTCCCTGAACTACGAGCACTCGCCCTTCTGGTCTGTTATCGATCTCGAGTCCATCAGGTATGGTTTCATCGACTGGTAGTTCTCGATCGACAGATACTTGGATATTGTCGATCTGCCGACGGAAAGGGCGGCTTGGCTCTTCGCTGCCAAACGAGATGTTTCCGCCGACCCAGAAGCTTTCGGGGCGATGAGCTGGATCCGATGCCCACACGACGTTTTGGTGGTCGAAGACCTCCTCACCATCGACCCATGCTGTCCAGCCCCCGTCACTTTGGCCGGGCGTGTTGAACTCTGCCCGGTAGCGAACGTTGACCCATTTCTCGGGGGTGAAGTCGATTTTCACCCAGTCAGCGATTCCCGATTGCTCGGCGTAGAACACGATTTCGTAGCTCGTGTTCCCGTTACCGTCGTGAAACACGTCCAGGCTATTTTGCATGGCATGGAGTGGGGGAGCCCCTTCGGGTGCGAGAAGACGCGACAGTTTGGTCGACGCATACCCCCGTTCTACGTCTTCAATTGGAAAGCCATCAGGAAGACGGAAGTCGAATGAGATTTCAACAGCATCGACTTGACCAAAGCGATCGCCGATAAGCGTCTGTGTTTCGTTCTTCGTGAAGAGCGACTCAAGGTACCGGTTCCCGTCTGCACCGGAAACCAGCTGGGTTGACTCAGCGTTCGAAACGATGCCGGTCAACTCAGCCGCGCCATCTTGAAAGTCCTCGTTGAAGAGGACTTCGGCCGCAAGCAATTGTCGTGTCTCGAGAGATTCAAGCCGAAGACGACGCCGAGCCTTGTGAAACATGAAGCCAATCCATCAGAGTTTTGCCGCGATCCTCCGCCACCCGGAAGCGATTCTACGCAGCAATACTTGATGGGCAAGCTTCGCGCTAAGACACGAGCGAGTTCAGTTGTTGAAACGCCTTCTCGAATCTGTCTACGGTTTTATTGCTCGCAAGAATCTTCTTCGCGAGAGTCGCTGATTTCTCCGAAAGGTACCGGGCTGGCCGATAGTGGTTAAAGCGTTGTCCTTTATCCAAAGGATTGGCATCGAAGTAATCCTCAAGCCGTTGTGTAAGTCTTGGCTTTTTGCTCTTCAATGCTGTTTGCGTAATCTTCTTGGAGAGAACGTCAGAGAACTCACCGTTGACGAGTTGCAAGTACACTCCGATTTCAAACATGTCTTCAACGTCGGCCTCCTGACCACCGGTAAAGTCTGCGTACGTGAGGACGTGCTTTTTCGATAGCAGCCGAGATTTGTATAGATTGTCAATCTTTTGAGCGTCTTTGTTCGAGCGATCGATCAACGTTGCAACGGTTAGTCCAGCCTGAGATCCCAGCAGGGCACAGAATGTCGCAACCTTATCGCATCCGCCGACCGGTGTAATTGTCCACTGAGGGTCGAGTCCGGTTCGTCCATTTTGGGCGAGCAAAGATGATATCACCTGCAGGTAGATCAGATCAGATACTCCTTCAACTATCAAAGAATATGGACCGACAAAGAGCGTCTGGGCAATGTCGTACCCAAGCGCCCCTTGAAGCGGAAACAAGCTCGCCTCATTTGCTTCCAGCACTTCTGTAAAAACCTTGGTGCCCTGCTCATCGATATTGACCAGGCCGTCAGCGAGCGTTGTGCGGTCTTCGACGATTCTGATTCTTTCGAAGTTGTGCGGGTCAACCATAAAGGGCGAGTGCGTTGTGTACATGACTTGATGGTGCGGCTTTAGCTCCGTCTCGATGTAGCGGAGCAAGTCACCTTGAGCCTTGGCGTGCAGAAATAGCCCAGGTTCATCAAGCAAAAGTATCAGTGGCTGCTTCCGATTTTTTTGCTTAGAAAACCAAGCGAGAAACGAAAAGAACCAAACGAATCCTTTGGATCTTGACGCTAGTCGAGTAGTGACAGAATGCAACGAATCGTGGACACGCCCCCACAAATTTGTTCCAGATTGCATCTCTGGAGGATCGTCTGGCTTTGCGGTCCGTACGTCAAAGGTCACTCGAAGATGGTGATTTTGCGACCAATACTTGAATACTTGGTTTGTCAAACGATTCGATGCACCCTCTAGCTTGTTGATCAAATCTTCGGTCTTTGAAGTATCCTGAATTGTCTCGAGTTTCAGCCGCGCCATTTCCAACAGCCCAATAAGCGGTTTGTCTGAGTCTCTAAGCTGATTGTTAGCAGAACGTTGTCTTAGCTGCTCAATATTCACTTCACCCGTCATCTGGTAGTATTCGTCGAAATACAGAAATAGGGGAAGATTTGGCTCAAGGAATTCGCGCCATATATGGAGCGAGAGCCCATTGTTACCTGCGATTGTCTCGGTGAGTTCGCGAAGCGACTTGGCAGCCAGAGACTCCCCAAGTGCTCGAGCATTTTGTTGGGCTTTCGCTTTTTCCGTCGGATCTTGAATTGCATTGGCTGCGCTTTGTGCAGCATTCACTTCTTGTGATCTTCGTTTTGCATCTTCATTTAGAATCTTTGATAGTCCATCAATGTCATTCGCTTCAGATACAAGCGAAACGACGTCGGAGTCTAAGCCAGCACTTGCGATTAGATGCTGAGTTGCTACAGACTCATCCACTCGCACGCCCACTATCCGTGTGGTTGCTTCATAGGCTTTCGACAAAGTAAAGTCGCGATTTCGTAAGACGCCCACGCCAAAAGCAGACTCAATTTGAGATGCAGTTTCGTCGTCAATCGCGAATGTTGCTTCAATCGGAATCGCGTGATCGCGCGTTCCGTCTTCGATCTCTTGCTCGTAGTCGGAAACTTCCGATCGCGGATAGTCGTCAGTCACACTGAATGTGCCTTCATTGCCCTCAACTGGATTCAATCGGTACAAAGCTTGGAGCAATGCTGTCTTACCAGACTCGTTCTTGCCTACGAGACAAGTGACATCCCCTATCTGAAATTGTCCTGAATCACGGACGCAACGAAAATCTTTTACGTGTACGGCTTTAAGTTTCATGTCGGCGGCCCCTCGGTGTGCTGTTTCTTCGTTTTAGACTACGGTGCTCTCTTCGAGTCAAGGACTCTGGATCTCCTAATGGCTGGCTAATACCGAAGCGTGTAAGCCGGACTGCGATCCAAGTCTTGCCCTGTGCGAATATACCGGAGCGTGGTCCTTGGATCACGGTGTCCAAGCCACTGCTGGATCTGATTGAGCGGAACACCTGCTCGGTCGGCTTCCGTAGCGGCAGTCACACGAAGCGAGTGGACACTTACCGCCTGATCAATGCCGACCTCCTGGCAGTACTTCTTCACGAGTTTCTGGATCGCCCGAATGGTCATGTGACTACGGCGAAAACCATCGGCTCCACCACCTCGCGGGCTATTGCCCGGGCGAAATAGGGGACCACGACGATCCTCGATAATTCCGGCCGTTTCGATCCATTGATTGACGGCGGTAGCTGCAACGGGCGGAATCACTCCTTTTCGAATCGAATTTCCCTTCCCGCGAATTTTGATCACGGTGTGTTCACCGTCCTGTGTGATGTTTCCCACGTTCATCTGGTGCAATTCGTCGACCCGGACGGCCATGTACGCAAAAACGGAAAGAATCGCCCGATCTCGGATCCCAGTGGGCTTCTCGATGTCGGGAGCTCGAAGCAATGCGGACATCATTTTGGGCGGAATTGCCGGCGTCTGTCCTTCGTCTGGAACCTTCGGAGTTGCAACAAAGTGCGGATGAGCTGGATTGGCTCCGCGGTAACCGTAGCTCTGAAGAAACGAGAAGAAGGATCGAATCGAAGTCATCTTTCGGGCGACCGTTGAGTTTGCACCTGGACTAGGTGTCCCATCGAAATCGGCTCGACCACCTTGTTTCAGAAGATGGTCTCGCCAAGCGGTGACGTCCTCTGGAAGAACACGCGTCATGTGTTCGATGTGCGTGGGATTGATTCCCAGGTAATCGAGAAACTGTTCGACGTCTTGTCGGTAAGCCTGTCGCGTTCGCTCGGATTCTGTCTTGGAAAGCCAAGCATCCATCGCTTGTTGGATGACTGTTCGAAGTTCGGCGACGCTTCGCGGTTGGTTTCCACCGAACACTGGTGGAAGTGTTCCTGCATCAATCAGCTCGTGTTTTGACATGAGATCCGTCCCAAAATTTTTTGTACGTATAAAGTGCGTTATACGAACCAAGAACTACCACGATTGGAAAGAATTGAACAGCTTAAGAAAGAATGGAACGTTTGATTTTCCGACGGTGTTGATCGTAAATTGCGGAGTTGGCTGATGGGCGTATTCAGCCCGGGTCGCCAGTGCCCGATCACAATTACTCGACGGAGACAACGATGCGTCTGAACATTCCGAAGAAGCGAAACGAAAGGCAGCAAAATCTGGACTTCAAACCGGCAGAGCCAGCGGGAGCTGCATCTGACTCTTTTGCGAATCCAGAGGTACCGGCATCAGAAGCAATTGATGAGTTGATCGGCGGAGCTGATACTCCGATTGTCAAAACACGTGAGGAAGGTCGGAAGCTTGTAGAGCAGATCATCCGTGATAATACCACCGTCAACGACTATTTCGGTGGTGAAGGCTCAAGCGACAACGGTCAAGGTGTTGCCCTCTTCGAGGCGGCCAAAGTGGAACTGATGCAGGAAGAAACTAATAAAAGATCCGAGAGCCGCTCGAAGGCTTCGAGCGAAAAATCGATTGAGGGCGATACCGAAGTTGGGGAAGAAGTCACTCCTGAGTTTATACAATGGGTCTCCGACCATTTCACTGAAGCATGCATTAGCGTGCATGATCCTCATTCGACCAGAATTGATAACAGGGTCACGTTAACCCCCTTGGAAGACGACGCTTCGGCCATTGATATGCTTAAAAGAGGCTGCGAAGTCGGATTTCGCTTTGATGAAAAGCCCGGCGTTGCGCAAATCTTGAAAGGACGTGTGGTAGCAAGGCTGCTTTACGAGAGCTTTCTGAGCGAGAGGGACCGATTGTCTCTTCCGAGACTTGTGTCTGAGCGGATTTGAAAGTTCCTGGAAAAGCATTTGGCAAATAACTTCGGAAACTCACGAGAAGAGGGCAAGGTTCGTGCCGAATTGATCATCAGCGGAGAGGTCGACATCCACGGTTTCGGTATCGGGATGAAAGTTGAAGGCAGGAGCAGAAAGACGCAACCGGGACAAAATGGAGAGTCGACTGGTGCCGAGTTGCTCGAACGTGAACTGAAAAAAATGGAACGCGAAAGACGCTTTGGTGCTTGACGCGACGTCTGCTTTCTTTAGCAGATTCCTGAGGCCCTCAAGGAAACGAGCGGCGAAGCCGCACCGAATTGGACATGGCGAACGGAGTTTGAGTTTCGTTCGTCTGCTTCCTCCCCTGTCATCCATCGGCCCTCACCCCTGGCGAAGCGAATGGGGTCGATGGATGTAGGGTGGAAGCAATGCAGCTGAGTGAGGCCTGCTACCCGAGAAACGGTGACTCACCACACCCTGGGCACGCAAGGCGTCGTTGCTGCTCAAGATAAAGCTTCTGGAGCCGTTCTTGCTCCGCCTTGTCGTTCGCGCCGGTTGATTCGGCTTTAGTCTGAGAATCCTCTTTGCTGATCTCTGCTGCTTCCGGTGTGTTCTGTTTCTCTGTCATCGTTAAAGCTCCTTTTGGAAAGTGTCTGGATGCCCCTCACCAGTGAACGGGGGCAACAGCACGAACGAAACGGAGCAAAAACACGAATGCACAGAACAGCACTCGGAATGCAGGAAAAGAATCTTGGGCGTAGCCGCCCTTCTTCTTGTGAAGCCGTTGCAATGACCAGACGGGGCCTTGGCCGGCTTGTGAATGCAATGGCGGAACACTCTTCCAAGGGTCGAATGTGATGGCCGCTTCGGACATTTGAATCGACCCGTCTCTTCGCGTGCGCGATAGCGAATAGACGAGTCGACGGACTGCCGTGATGTTTGATGCGAAACTGTTCAAAGTCTTCTCTCCCGGTATTTTGGCCGTTGGATCAGACATTGATTTGTCAACAATTGCGACCATGAAATGGTCACCTGTAGAAATCGAGATCATTGAAGCCCTGACGCTAAAGGTTCGGGTATTCACCGCGAAACAACTCACCGAGTTTTGGCCTGGCTCCCAAGAATCAGACGTCATCGACCTGATGAAGCCGCTTTGCTCCGTTGGTTTTGTCGATCGGCGTGAAGTCTTCGCGCATCCAATTATTGACGTGTTCCATGACGGTGCCGCTGCCGGCCAATGGACGCCCGGTGATCCACCTCCTACGGGCGATGAATTCCGGGCTCTGGCCGACTACTTCCAAAGCCGTTGGAGTGAGGCAGAGGTTCCGTTCACTGTTTTCACTGCAACAAAGCAGGCGGCCAACCTGTGGGGAAGTCATCTTGTGGATCCGCCAAAAGATGACCAGTGGACGCACGACATCCACGTTGCAGAGACGTACATGCAGCTTCGAGCCGCAAATCCCGATAAGGCTCAACAAATCATCGGTGAGGGAGCATTGCCGAAACTGGGTCGTGAGATCGCTCGGATGAAGGATCCAGACCTTTTCTTGGTCGACGAAAAAGAGCAAGCCGAAACCGTGATCGAATTCGCCGGTGCGTACGACGAGAAGCACCTCCGAGATTTACATCGACACTGCTCGGGTGAAGCCTATAAGAGAATGAAAGCTCGCTACCCTCACCGGAAAACGCGTCTCTATCCCGACCCGCAAGGAACTGAATACCTGCTTGTTTAAGCCAATGATCGATCTCGAATTTCTCCGGCACATCCACACCTACCGACTCACGACGCCAGAAATAGCTGCGAATCTGTTTGGCTTGTCTGTGGACGAGAGCAACGAGATTCTTGCAGCGCTCAGAGAGAAAGGGCTTGTCGCGTCAGCCGATCTGAACGGCTCCGATCCCTACTTCTTTTTGCAGCACAAAGCCGCCCAAGTGCTTCGCGTTGAGAAAGTCGACGCTGGGCCGATTAACGGCACGGCAAAGGTGCAAGCGTATGCATCCGCCTGCTTTTGTTGCGGAGGCAAGCGATTCAGGCCACTCATGGATGCTCGCGTGTTTCGAACCTCCTTCCCAGAGCTGTATCGGCCGGGAGCGAAGATCAACTACTACACCGAGGGCGCAAAGCTCGGCCTCATTCGGGTTGATACCCGCGAAAACACGAACGGGGACGTGTTTCGCTTGATCGAGCGTGCGGGTCGCGATGTCCACAAGAGAACGCAACCGATCAAGAGCAAAAAGGAGCGGAAACAAGACTCCCTCCCTGAATTCCGAGATCTCGTCAAACGAGGACAGTTTGTCGTTACTGTGCTCACTGCATTTGAGCACAAGGCAAAACGCATTCGTTTCGAGCTTGATCAGATGCAGGATCGAAACCGGCTGTACCATTTGCACCGGAACATCTCACGGAATAACACGAAGGCTCGCTCTCGCGAAGAAGCTGATGCGGCGAAGATGGTCTTCGAACAGTGGCACAAGAATGATCGAGTGGAATTGCCCACGAAAAGTTGACAGTGGGGCGGCGCATGTCAGACTCATCTGACAGGAGAACCCATTTATGGAAAAGCGTCGAATTTATAGTCGTGAGTTCAAACTCGCGGCAGTCCGAAAAGTCGTGGAGCACGGTTTGTCATTTCCAGCGGTCGCCAAAGACCTCGATGTCGGTGCGAATCTGATTCGCAAGTGGAAGAAAAACTTTGAAGCCGACGGCTCGCTGGAAAGTGAAATCACCAGCAGCAGTTCAGTCGAATCCGAGCTGAAGCGACTCCGTGAAGAAAATCGACAGCTCAAAATGGAACGCGACATTTTAAAAAAAGCGACGGCGTTCTTCGCCAAAGAAAACAGCTGAGAATTCAGTTTATCGACGAGCACCGCGAACGATGGCCGATCGCGGTGCTCTGCCGAGCTCTCGAAGTGACGCGTGCGGCTTTCTACAAGTTCGCCAACCGTAAAGATACGCCGACACAGGCAAAGCAATCACAGGTCATCGACGCAATCAAAGCGGTTCATTCGCAAAGGCATCACGATGCCTATGGAAGCCCAAGAATGCATCGCGAGCTTGTCAAACGCGGCATCCAGTGCTGCCGAAACACAGTTGCCAAGTGCATGCGAAAAGCAGGAATCCAAGCAAATCGCCGTGCCAACTTTAGAATCTCCACCACCGACTCCAATCACAATTCACCGATTGCTCCCAATCTTCTTGAACAGGACTTTTCGACTGAGACGCTCAATCAAGTCTGGCTGACAGACATCACGTACATCCCCACTAAAGAAGGATTCACCTACCTGGCCGCGTTTGTTGACCTGCATTCACGAAAGATCGTTGGCTGGAGAACCAGTCACCACATCGACTCAAATCTGGTGGTCGCGGCGCTGGATCAGGCCCTTGCGATCCGCACCCCTAAAGCAGGATTGATCATCCACAGTGATCGTGGTTCCCAGTACGCGAGCGAACATTTCCGAGGTCGATTGAATTGCCACCGGCTCGTTCAAAGCATGAGCCGTCGTGGCAACTGCTACGACAACGCCCCAATGGAATCTTTCTTTAAGAGTTACAAAACCGAAGAAGTTCAAGAGATATACGACACCCACGAGCATGCGACGCGCGGCGTGTCAGAATACATCGAAGGATTTTATAACCCAATTCGCTTGCACTCATCGTTGGAATACCAGAGTCCCATCGAGTTTGAGCAAGCCTTCAAAAAACTCTCACTCGTCAGTGAATCCTGATCGTCAGGACTCACAATTTCCCTTCCCGTTAGGATCGTTCCACTGTCAACTTTTCGTGGGCAATTCCACGAGGGGGAAGACGGCGTCGGGCGCCGGCTTATCCGCCGCCGCTTGAAATCGAAGTCGTCCCAGGACTCCTCGATGTGATGTTTCCAAAACCACCGAAATAAAGATTGCCTGCCAATTGAGTCACCGCTTTTCTGTTTTCGTTCCTAGCATGGTCACCGATCTTCGCAAGGACTACTCGGAAGGGGAACTTCCTGCGTTCCTCCATGCTAATCTCGCCTCTCCATGCCTTGACGTCACTACAGAAAAACGTCAACTCAATGGAGGCAACATGAACGAAAAGAGAACAATCACACACAGCGACTTGAGGCAGTTCACCGGAGACTCAGTTCGGTATCGCTCGATTCACCCGCAAGTGATTTGCACCCCCGGAATTCACTACTTGGCCGAAAACGCTGGTGCGTTCTGGCTCGTCAACACGATCGCAAGCTATTACAGCTCGCCAGAAATGCGAAAGGCAATCGAGCAGGACATCCGTGTAGCTGACATGCAGATATGGCGATTGGATGTCAGAGACCAGACCGGAGTTCTTACGGCTCGTGCCGATGCCGGCGAGCCGACATTCATTCGACAAGTTATCGACTACACAGATTTCCCTCTTGATCGGGCTGATATCTGGGGAGTGAGCAACTCGGTTCACACTACCTTGATGTTGCCCTCTGAGTACTGAGAGAGAAGCCCGGGGCAATCGCTCCGGGCTGCTTTTTTAACCCTAGTACTCTGACGGAAGCAGGATCGTTGTCGAAGATCGATCCGCTTCCGTGATAATCCAGAACTTTTCGCCGTCTTTCGATTTGTAGCTCGAAAGAAGCCTCGCGTCGTTCTTCAGAGCCCATTCATTTTGCTGGGCATCTTCTTTGCAAACATCGCCCCAGTCACCCGTGACGTGGCGGTGCAGAGCTTCTTGAACCTCCTCCATGGGAATCGCCTCCTGGGCACCCGGCGTGATGCCGAGAAACCCCATCTCAAATCGCGGAGTCATGGCGGTACCTGCGGGAAAACCGAGAAAGTGGACAGGTTCCGCTTACCACAATTTGCAAGTTTGGTCTCGCGCCGATTCCCTCCCCTCACCTGCACGGCGGACGCTCGCCGAGACCCGGATTCATGGCGGACAAAGTGACCACTTACCGCACAAAAAACATGGCATTTTTCTTCCGGTCATCGGCTGCCGTCAGTGCTGCCATCCTGATGTAGTCTTGTCCCGGTTTTTGCCGCGTTTTCGTCGATTCGGGGAGCCGCTCTGTCGCTCCGCGATGTGTGCCCACCCTCGAAAGCAGCCCCGTGGAATTCCTTGCCTAGAATCCCGGTATGAGGACAGCACTGACAAAGCGGGACGAAGACCTTCTGAAAACGTTGACGCATCGCGTCCACGTTGCAACGGCCGAGCAGATCGGACGGGGCTGGTGGGGTGGATGTCGAGAGCCGGGACGTTCCGCCCTGGAACGTGTTCGCACCCTGCAGAAGATGGGACTCGTTGAATGTCACCGGGTAAACATCCATCCGCTGTTGCGGATGGAGAAGCCGGAAGCTTGTTGGTCGCCTGGACAGCCACGACCAGACTTCGGGGCCGTCGCATATCGGCTGCGGAACCGGTGGACGCGTTCGCTGAAACTGACCGCGGTCGTGATCGCATCAAAGAAAGCTGCGAACACCTTCGCTGGCTTTGGCGGGAAGTTCAAACACCGAACCCAGCTCACACACGACACGCACGTCGCGGAGCTTTACCTTCGCCGCACGGCAATGGATGCAACCGTGCGGGAGCGTTGGGTTGGTGAAGAGATTCTCGGGCGAGACACCCGCGGCGAAAAGGTTCCAGACGCCCTACTCACAAACGGCGTGGGCGAAGCTGACCTCGTGATTGACTTTGGAGGAAGCTACGACAAGCGACGAGTCCAGCAGTTTCATTCCTACTGTGAGAAGAACGAGGTTGCATACGAGCTATGGTGAAGCGAATACGACTTCAAGACAGGGACCATGCGATCCTTAGGCACATCGCGAGATATCGAATGACGACGGCTGAAACGCTTCACGAGACGTTTTTTGCTGGAAAGGGAGCCGATGCCGTGACAAGCACATTGCGAAGGCTTCGTGAGGCGGACTACGTCTGCTCATCGGATCTGGCTCCACCACGCAGATGCTACTATCGGCTAACCGCTAGGGCCACGCGAGCGATCGGTGTTGCCCCGTCCCTATCTCGTCCGCTCGGCGAACAAGCACTTCCGATTCGCTACGCGGTTCTGAGACATTGCTCGAAGAGCAAACGCCAATTCCTTACGGCCAATGAATTCTGTTCAGAGTTTTCTGAATGCGTCGCAACAGGCTTGCCGAATGAGCCGTACTGCCTGCACGATGATGGGGAGTCGCCAGGCTTGGTGTTTCTTCTCGTCGATCTCGGTGCCGATGTCGGTCGCATCGTGCGTAAATGCCGGAAAGCACTCGGGGAGCGGAAGAAGATTATTGGATTTCGTGACCTGATCGATGGGAATGCGTTCTCGGTCAACGTTCTCACGGCACGTGATGAAAAACGAGTCGCTTTACAGACAGCTTTGGAACGGGAGGACAGCATCACGGATGCTGTCGATGTGTCGGTAGTCGATGATTTTGTGGGGTTGATATGAACGGTTTGACGGACGGCGAGCTGCGTGAATGGGATACGTTGTTGGGCGAGATCCAGCGAAACCCAAATCATCAGCAGAGAATGTTGTCGCAGTTGGAAAGAAAGCTGCTTGCCTTGGATCTTGAAGAGCGGCTACGGGTGGCGAAGATTCGAGCAGCGGGTCTTGAGAGTCGAGCGGGAGAACCCGCTACCGAGGCCGAACCGCTTGATGGCCGGCTAACGCAGAAGCAACGAGACATCCGTGCGAAGCTCAAGAGGCTTCAGAAAAGCCATTAAACGACCATGAGAGTAAACAACCCATGGCTCGCTTCGACAAGAAAAAAAGGGAGGGAAGCTCATTCTTCGAACAAACTTCCCTCCTAAAACCTATTGTGATATACGAATCGCAAGTAGGAGAAGAATCACGACGAGGACATTGAAACCAATCCTGTACTCTATGTTGCGACGCTTCTCCCTTTTCTTTCTCTCGCGTTCAATCACGAAATCGACGGCATGTTTCACCGTCCAAAAGACAACCCAAAGAAAAACCAGTGAGGCTATGAAGCTCAGCATGCGTTACTCCTTACTCTCGTTCACAAAGCTGCACCTCGACTGAGGAACAGCTCGATAAACGTTGAGCACACCCAGATGGGCGTTGATTGTCTCGGTTTTGGTGTCGTTTTTTCGTGCTCAACACCGGGAGCGTTTCTAACCCGCTAGGGGATGTGTGCCCGAGGGACCCGGGCGACTTGTGGAAAGTCTGCTTTCAACATGGTGTCCTCCTTGTTCGTTTGTTAATTCGATTTCTTCTCCTGTTCTGGGCGTGCGTTTATCCAAGATGGAAGGCGGCACGCTGCCCTCCACCGAACGTTAGCGGCTCGGTGCAAGACAGAAGGAACGAGGGACAATCGATCGAACAATTCGGCAGCAAGTCGAGGTGAGACCTACCGGACTGATGGTTTTTTCTGCTCGTCAGTCCACGAGCGGCAATAACCCGCTAGGGGTTTTCGATTGGCGAAAGCCGCTCGGATTCTAGCGGCTGAGTTTGGCGAGGAAGTCGCTGAAAAACGCGAATGCACGGAATCGCACGCGGGATCGTTGATCGTCTCGAAAGTGCGTCTGCTGGACGTTCTTGGCGGTTCAATCTTTCCTCATTGGTGCAAAGTATTCGCCGAAAGCTTGATTTGGCTTGTGGGTGCCCGTAGACTCACCTCGTGGTCATCCGGTGCAGACGAGTCTTGATGGTTGCACAGTGCAAATCGATTGGAACACAGACACAGCATTTCGAGAGTGGGAAGCGGAGATTCTTCGCTTTCGCCGCTGCGTTTGTGCTGGACCACGAACGGGTGAGTCGCGGACGTTTCATGTGCTGAAGATGCCTTGGCACTTAGTGCGGTTTCTCTGGGTAGCGATGGTCATGCTGCCAATTGTTCTGACTGCAATGCTGGTGGCATTCGTTGCTAGACATCAACGGACTTGGATGGGGCCACTGACCTCGTTGCGGGCCTTTGGGTGGAGCCAGCTATCCCTTGCCGGCTACAGCCTGTTTCTTGTAGCTTTTTGCCGGGAAGGTGCGGTTCCGGATGAGACTCTAAGCCTTTACAGCTGGACGGCGTACGCGCTCATCGCGGCAAGTATGGGCGTCTTTCTCTTGGACGCGCTAAATTGCCAGAAGACCGAAATCTTTCATGCGATCTCGAGAACGTTGACTTCCTTACGGCAGGACTTTCTGACCGTGGGGTCATTCTTGTGTCGGGTGTTCGCAGAAATCGTCTGCGATACTGACTCGCGTTTATCTTCGCTCTTCCAGTCCCGACACGATTCAGTCGGAACCTTTGAGTACGCGCTCCTTCCGTGGCAGGAAGTGAATATCAATTCTCTTCGCGTTGCTCCGCGCTCGGAAATCGAATGACTTTTGGGACTGGGCCGTCGCCCCAGACCATTTGAAGTTGTTTTTCCGAATTCTTTGGGAGCTACTCCGTTTGGGTAGTCATGGCGATTGTGGTGGAGCGCGGCCACGATCGCCTAGGTCGAGACATTAGAAACCTTTGACCCAGACAAACCATACGAAGTGACCACGCTCCGAGCCTACCTTCATACGAGGTCCGTAATGAAGTCAAATCTCGATGTGTTTTTTACAATCCGTGAAGTTGCGGAAGTTTTACTGATGGGACCGAAAGGCCCCTATAAATTGATCAAGTCCGGTGAGTTACCATTCGTCAAGATTGGCGACGGTTCACTCAGGGTGCTTGAATCTGATCTCGCTCGCTACATCTGTGAGCGTCGTCTGCGAGGTCGAATACCAGATCGTCTTGAATGTCGAAAACTCGACGAACTCGGTTCCTTGCTTAGGGTCAGGGAAGTCGCGGAGCAGCTGAAGCTTGGCTCGAAAGGGCCCTACAAGCACATTGGCGACGGCGAATTACCGCACATCCGAATCGGTGATGGATCCATTCGCGTGCTTGAATCAGACTTGATCGAGTTCGTCAACAAGCGGCGGCGAGGAGACGGCTTTTATCCCTCCGACGATGATGATGACCCCGATGGGCCGGGTAGCCCCAGCTTGCCTGTACCGAAGCCATTGACCCAAGGCCCCAACGGCAAGCACATTAGACGCGACGTTGCGTAGCGATGCACCGAAGTGGGTCTTTGACTCGCTCTTGGAACCGACCGCGAGCGTCTTGCATCGCGGTCGGTTCTTTTTTTCCCAAGTGTCTCCCCTACTTCCCTTTCTTCTTTTTGTTGTTGGCAGCCTTTCTCGCTTGCTCCTGCATGTGCTCGGGGTTCTGTCCAAGATGCTGGTAAGTTCTGGCCAGAGTCGAGACGTCTCTGTGGCCGAGGAGAATCGAAACTGAAATCGAGTCTAGTCCATTCCTCAGCCCGTTTGTGGCGAAGGCGTGCCGGAACGCGTAGAGCGAGTAGCGTCGTGCATGTTTTCGTCTGAGCTTCCCGCGAAGCTTCTCAACGGCTTCGTACCGAAGTTCAGCTGGGCGTTTCTCTCGAAGTTTTCCCTTTTCGCGTTTTGTCGGCGACAGCTTGGGAATAAACGCCCTCACCTCTTCATCGCTTACGTCGAGACTGAGGTCTTTCAAAACGGCTCGCCCCATCCGCTCCTGAAGTCGGTCAAAGGCACAGTTTACTGCTTCGGTCGTCCATGGCTTTCCCTTTGCGTTGCAAAAGATGTGGGCGTTCGGAGCGGATTGCCGGATGCGACGTTCCACGATCGCTTGCGATTCGTCGGACATATAGACGATTCGCGGTTCTCGTTTTCCCTTCGACTCGCTGGTCGGGAAGACCCAGCGACGATGTTCGAGTTGCACGTGCCTGGTTTGAACACGAAGTGATTCCTGGGGGCGGCATCCGGTCGTGTAGGTCGCGACGAGAAGATCCCGAAAGTCGTCGTTGGTGACGAATTCAAGCATTCGCTTGAATTCATCCGGCGGGACATAGATTTCTCTGGACTCTCCGCTCGGAACTTCCAGGAGCTCGAGCGGATTCTTCTCGATGTAGCCCTGGCGAACGGCCCACTTTAGGCAGCGTTTGATGCTGCGGTAGTAATTTCGCCGGCTCGTTTTCGAAAGCTCGTAGGAATCGACCCAGCGTTCGACGTGAAATGGCCGAAGCTTCGCTGCGGTCAGGTCGGGGTGATGATCGACGAAGCGTTGAAGCCGGTATCGATACCACTCGTAGGTGTCGGGCGATCGATTCCTCTGAACCCATTCGAGGAAGTACTCACAAAGAGACGCAACCAAATGGTTGTCGTCTGTCTTGGGTGCGGCCGGAATGCCGGAAGCGGCATCGGCCATCAGCTGGTAGTACCGACGGAATGCCTCCTCCTTGTCCGGGCCGAGGTTGATCTGTTTGCCGCCGATCTGGACGTACCAGCGTTTGCGGCTCTTTCGGAAAAAGGGTTTTGGGGTGTGGTAGTGCATAGCGAGTCTCCGGGCACCGAGAAAATGGGATGCAACCGAAGTGGGCCGGGTGGCTCGCATGAACTTGGGAAGCTCATCTCTGACAGAATCTCTGCCAGCTGCACTGACTTATAGCGAGTCGGTGACGCGTGAGAAGTTGCAAGTTACTGGAAGGTAAAGACTTGCAAAAAGTACACCCGGAGGGATTCGAACCCCCAACCCTCGGTTCCGAAGACCGATGCGCTATCCAGTTGTGCCACGGGTGCAGCTGTTCAAGTTCAATTTGTTTGGCTGGCGTGGCCCCGGCAATGACCGGTACCCACCGAGCAAGCAACGATTGTACCGCATCTGGGGTAAACTCCAAGTCCGTTGGCCCGGCGAGTTTTCGCAATTCGTTTCGGCTTGTGCAATGCGCGGTTCGTGCCCCTCCTTTCGGATCAGATCAATGCCTGACCGCCCCCTGGATCGTCGTCATTTCCTTGGACATGCGACGGTCGGACTGAGCACCGGCTTGGCGGTTTCCGCCACGGGATCGGCCGAGTCGCCGCAGCGATCCGACCACGGGAACACGAAAAGCGAGAAGAAAGTCGATCGCAGAAACGTTTGGGTGGCCAGTATTTGCCAGCACAAGTTATCGGCCCGAACACCGGAAGAGATGTCCGCGAAAGTGCTGCGGCGGATGAAGGAAGTCGTCCCCACGAATCCCGACATCATCTGTTTGCCGGAGTGTTTTCACGTCGCCAACATTCACGGCAGCGGTCGCCCACCGTTGCCCGATACCGCGGAAGTCCCCATCGGAAAGATTTCTCGCCCCTTCGCTAAGTTTGCTCGAGATCACCGGTGCTATGTGATTTGCCCGATCCACACGATCGATTCCGGACGCTATTACAACAGTGCCGTCGTCATCGATCGGGCGGGACAACTGGTTGGCGAGTATCGAAAGATCAATCCGACCGAAGACGAACTGAAAAACGGCATCACGCCGGGCCCCGTCGACCCACCGGTATTCGATTGCGATTTTGGTCGCATCGGCGTGCAAATTTGCTTCGATATCAATTGGCAATCCAATTGGCAGCGACTTGCTGAAAAGGGCGCGGAGATCGTCTTTTGGCCGTCCGCGTTCGCCGGCGGGCAAATGCTTAACGCGATGGCAGCGACCTACAAGTACCACGTCGTGTCGGCAACGCGAATCCAGTCATCCAAGATCATCGGCCCCATGGGCGACGACATCTTTTCCACGGGTCGGTTTGGCGAAGTCATCTGCGGCCCGCTGAACTTGGAATCCGCGGTCATTCAAGGTTGGCAAGAGATCGCCAAACTGGAACGAGCGGTGACCAAGTACGGTCGCGGGGTGAAGATGACGGTCAAGCACGATGAAGCCTGGGCGTTAATCGAAAGCCTTGACGATTCGATCGACGTTGATTCGGTCCTTGAAGAGTTTTCGATCGAGACATCACGCGACATGTTGATGCGAAACACCAGGCTGCAAAATCAGTCTCGAATCTCGCCGGACGACGAATCGTAATCGCTGCCCGTAAGGCTACTGAGCACCGACGTTTGCCACTGCGTCAATTCGCCAAGCATCTCGTCGGCTATCTTGCGTCGCGGTTCGGCCAAGTTATCAGCTTCGCTTGGGTCGTTGCGAAGGTTGTAAAGTTCCAGAGCTTGATCGTCACCAAGGCCGGTGACAATCAGCTTGTAATGGTTTGCCAACCAAACCCGCGTGCCGCCGTAGTCCGCATCTGTCGTGTCCGGATGGAAGTAGTTGACGAAATTGCGTGTCGGAATGCCCTTCATCAACTTGACCAAAGGCGTCGTTCCGGTCTGTTGCTGCTGGGTCAGATACGGCTGGCCCTTGTACACGTTCTTCGTGTCAAAACTCCAGAACGCGATCGGCTGAGAGCGAGTTCCCAAGCGTCCTTCGAGGATCGGCATCAGGCTGATTCCATCAAGCGGACGGTCGGGGACATCGACATTCGCAATGTCGCAGATCGTCGGCAGAATATCGCTGGTGACCGAGTTGTAATCGGTGCTTGCATGCGTCTTGATCCTGGCGGGCCACTCAATGATTCCCGGCACGCGGACGCCGCCCTCGTAATGGTTGCCTTTTTGACCACGAAGCGGCGAAGTGATGATGCCATCGCCCGGCGTTCCGTTGTCGCCGCAGTACCAGATCAGTGTATTGTCGCGCAGACCATTCTGTGTCAGCCAGTCACGAAGATCACCAATCGCGCGGTCCATCGCCGTGATCTCTGCATAGCGTTCGCGCAAGACGTCGCGTAGTGACCGTGTCGTTGGCGAACCCGTTTCATTGCTGGTCAATCGAAACGACTTCTTGGCATACTCCGCGGGCAAGTTGTCGTACAGTGCCAAGTCTTCTGGCAATCCACTGTATGGTTCGTGTGGTGATCCGAACCAAATCACCGTCAACGAAGGCTTGCCGGATTTCTTCGCACTGGCCAAGAAAGGCTTGGCCGCATCGATCAGAATCTGCGAGCTTTCACCTTCGATCTTTTTTGGCGGACCACCGTCGCGTGACAGGACGGGATCGAGTTCGAAGAAGTTGTCGTGCGAAAGCCACGTGTCAAATCCCATCGCACCGGGGCTGGTTGGCGAGTCGGCCTTCACCGGTCCGACGTGCCACTTGCCGAAGTGACCGCAGACATAGCCGGCATCGCTCAGCACATCCGCGATCGTGATTTCTTCCGGGCGGATGGAGTAGTTCGGGGTGAAGGTTCCGTAACGATTCGGATGACGTCCGGTCAGCACACTGCCGCGAGTCGGCGAGCACGTCGGATGAGCCGCGTAAAAACGATCCAAACGCAGGCCGGTGGCCGCCATCTGATCCAGCACCGGCGTCTTCAAATGCGGGTGGCCGTTGTATCCGGTTTCATCCCAACCATGGTCGTCGCCCATCAGCAAAACGATGTTCGGGCGATCATCGGCGACCACGGGCAACGCGGTGCACGCCAACATGCCCAAGGCAAACAGTGTGACGTTCAGGCCGAAGCGAATCGCACCTGCCAAGGGGATGGTCGCGTGCCAGTTCACTGCGATGCAGATCCGTCGGCGGAGGGAACCGTGGATTGCAAGCGGAGCATTTGAAAGAGACATGACGGAACCTGGGAGTGCCGCGAGGGAGGGAAGGAGAGTTTCAGGCGGGACGGGCCGCGACGATCAAAACGCGTGTCGCTCTGGCGATGCCGATGGGCAGGTGGGGAAACGGATCGGTCCAGTCTAGCCGCCCTGAAACGAGGCCGCCAAATCCGCCACGTGACCAGGCAAAGCGGTGGGGAATGCCGTTGGCGACATCGCGTGGTGTGAAATACCGACTTGCGCCGGCTGGTCTAGGCCGCCGAGCGACCGGGACGGTAATATGACGGCGGTGCCGGCGCGATCGCCTGCGCTTCGATGCTTTTCATCTTTTCGGTTTCTTTTGCTGACGCCCGCGCATTTTGGCTGACTCGTTACCCTTTGGCGGCTCCAACGATTCGCGTCGGGCGGCGTGCGATGCGTCTGGATTTGCCCGGCACTTCGGCTTGACGCTTTCCAGCGACCTGATCGACTGGATCGACCAAGCGTTGTGGCGGCACACCGGGTGCGGCGAATTCCACGAAGCCGTTGATCCCGCATCCTTGATGGACGATCCGGCCGACACGATTTGGCCCGGTCTAATGCCGCCCGATTTTCTGCCGTTGATCGGCAACGGTCGTGGTGATTGGATCTGCGGCCGCGTCAGTGCCGCGGGCACCGTCGATCGATTCGTCCACTGGTATCACGGCGGCGGCGACTGGATCCCTTGGGGCAACCGCTTGGGCGAAGCGGTCCTATTCGATGTTTGGTGCCCGTTGTTGCCGGGACCGGGCCGACGTCACGCGATTGAGCCTGATGATCCTCGGGCCGGTGCCTGCTTGAGCGGCGATCATCCGTGGATCCAGTGGGCAGCCGACGCCGCGCATCCTGGGGCACGAGAGTTGATGCAGTTCGCTCTTGCACAGACATCTCTTTCCGGCGATGAGAAAGCGACGGCATCCTTGGGCTTGGCTGACGGGATGATCCGGCATGGCATCGCAGAGGTGGCGGTGCGATGCGAAATGATTCAGAACCATCGTGATGATTGGCCATTGATCGGCAAGCATGCTTCGGCGGCTGCCCAAACGGATCCCGATCTGGCGTGGGCCTGGGAATGGCTGGCCATGTCACACGATTCTCTGGGACAACCGGCTTCGGCGGCCAACTGTTTCGCCAAAGCCGCCTGCTGTTCGGCGTTCACCGATCAAGCGGTTCGAATGCGACCTCCGGGCGTAGAATTGGGCGATGCGGAGAATCAAGCCGCCAAGCTGTCAGTGGCTTGGTTGCGTCAGCAGCACACGCGTGTCGATGAATTGGCGGAAATCTCGTCGATCCAGCAGCGCTATGTGTCGATGTTGGTGCAGACCGACCCGTCACGCTGGCAACAATCCGCCCACGATTTTTGGCTGGAGGCCGCCGAAGCGTCCGCGAAGGGTGGAAACGGAACCGAAGCGGTGAATTGTCTGATTCGATCGGGCTGGGATTTGGGCATCCAGCCGTTGTCGGTTTATGGTGACGTCCTGAATCGGCTTGCCGCGATGGCGGGTCGCTTTGGTGATGGCCGTGCGCGGCTGTGCCAAATCCACGCTGACTGTTTTCGCCAGCGGTACCAGGGACTGGGCTGACACAACCGGTCGCCAGATGGCGGGCCCCGCTGCAAGGCAACACTGGACGCCGAAACGTCGCGGTGGGGCCTGGTCGACGGCGACCATGAATTTCAACGTTTTATTAGCGCAAGAAGAATCGAGATGACCGACATCGTTTGGCACCAAGGCACGGTCAGCCGCGAGGACCGCGAAAAACTGCTGGGCCAGCGAGGCTGTGTCGTGTGGCTGACCGGACTGAGCGGATGCGGCAAGAGCACGATCGCCAACGAACTGGACCGGCTGCTGACGTCGGCCGGCCGCGCGACGATGCTGCTGGACGGAGACAACATTCGTCACGGCCTGTGTGCACCGCCGGCGATGTTGGCCGGCGAACACGGCGATGCGTTTGCAGAGCGTTTCGGGCTGGGGTTTGGCGAAATCGATCGCGAGGAGAACATCCGCCGGATCGGATCAGTGGCCGCCCTGATGGCGTCGGCCGGGCTGATCACTTTGACGGCTTTTGTCAGCCCTTACCGTCGCGACCGCGACCGGGCGCGAAAGATCGTCGAAGCGGCGGGCGAGAAGGGCGATTTTTTGGAAGTGTTCGTCGACACACCGCTGGAGGTCTGTGAAAAGCGGGACCCCAAAGGTCTGTACAAAAAAGCACGTGCCGGCGAAATCAAGAACTTCACCGGCATCAGCGACCCCTACGAATCGCCCGCGGACCCGGAAATTCACCTGCGTGGTGGCGATGACCGGACGCCCACCGAACAGGCCCAAGAGATCTTCGATTTTTTGGCCGGGCCTGGACGCCGGACCGCGACCACCGAATCGGCGGGTTGATCGGCGGAAACGGATCACGGACAATTGCCGGTTTTTGACGTTGCGTCGCCAAGCCCTGACGCTACACT
The DNA here is from genome assembly GCF_007752935.1 of Crateriforma conspicua. Taxonomy (NCBI): domain Bacteria; kingdom Pseudomonadati; phylum Planctomycetota; class Planctomycetia; order Pirellulales; family Pirellulaceae; genus Crateriforma; species Crateriforma conspicua. The sequence continues at coordinate 6,953,378 of NZ_CP036319.1, forward strand.
ACGCGGCGAATCTTTGAATAAAGCAGTGTATTAGGACGAGACATTCAGTCGAATGACCATTTCGAAAGAACGTAAACAAGAACTGATCGGCGAACACGGCCACGAAAACGGTGACACCGGAAGCCCGGAAGTCCAAATCGCCATTTTGACCGAGCGGATCAACGGCCTGACCGAACACATGCGAACGCACCGCAAGGATTACGCGTCGCGTCGTGGTTTGCTGGGACTGGTCAGCCGTCGCCGTCGCCTGTTGGATTACGTCCGTGGCGGCGATCCCCAGCGTTATCTGGATATCATTGGAAAACTGGGCATTCGTAAATAGCCCAAAAGGGCCGCGACCCGAGCGACGATGGCAACAGCCGCTTTTCAGTTCGCCCGAGTCGGGCGGCCCGGCTTCCACCTGTTTTCCATCATCTTTCGTTCGGGCGCCGGCTTTCTGACGCGGCGATGTGATAGGCTCGCGCCCGGCTTGACCGTCGGCTCGGAATGCCCCGCCTGATCTTGGGCAGCTTTCGGCACGACCTTCTTGCAGTCTCTGGCTGATCGAATTGCCGCCCCCCCGTCGCTTTTCGGGCTGGGGTGCCGCTGTCTTGACATTCGGCAACCCGTCGCGAATGCGGCTGTCCGGTCTGGGTGGAACCGGAATCTGTTGTCTGTTTGTATTAGAGAGAAGTAGAAGTGACTGTGAATAAAGTTCGCGTGGAGCGAAAGATCGGACGTCAAGTGTTGTCGTTCGAAACCGGCCAGTTGGCCAAGCAAGCCGCCGGCAGCGTGCTGGTGCAATACGGCGACACGACGGTGCTGGTCGCCGCCGCCAGTGGCCCGCCACGACCGGGAATTGATTTTTTCCCGCTGATGTGTGACTACCGCGAGCGATTGGCCGCGGCCGGTAAATTCCCCGGCGGATTCTTGAAACGCGAAGGTCGGCCGAGCACCAAGGAAACGCTGAGCGCTCGGCTGATGGACCGCCCGATTCGTCCGCTATGGCCCAACGGCTACAAGGACGAAGTCCAGGTGCAAGCCTTTGTTATCGCCAGCGATCTTCAAAACGACGGCGATGTGTTGGCCATGAACGGTGCCGGTGCCGCCCTGCACATCAGCCCCCTGCCCTTCAAGGGTCCGGTCGCCAGCGTCCGCGTCGGCAAAGTCGACGGCGAACTGATCGCATTCCCGACGCACGACGACCTGGTCGAAAGCGAGCTGGACATGATCGTCAGTGGTGACCGCGAAATGGTCGCCATGATCGAAGGCTTCGCCAACGAAATGCCCGAAGACCAGATGGTCGAAGCGATCCAGTTCGCCCACAAGGCGATCCGCGAAGTGATCGAGTTGCAGGAAGAGCTGTATGAAAAGGTCAATCCGCAAAAGATCGAATATGTCGAACCGGAAGACGACGGCCTGTTGCAACGTCTGACGGACGCCTATTACGACGAATTCAAGGCTGCCCAACAAACGTCCGGCAAGCTGGAACGTGCCGAAGCCGTTCGCGCACTGCGTGATCGTGCGATGGGCGAAGTGATCCCCGATCCCAGCGCAGAAGGCGCGATCGACGTCAATCGCTTCAAGTCCGTCTGGCATGACTTGGAAGAAAAGGTCGTCCGCGATCTGATCATCGCCGGCACCCGACCCGACGGACGTGACCGCGAAAGCCTGCGTCCGATCTACTGCGAAACCGACCTGTTGCCGCGAGTCCACGGTTCGGCTTTGTTCCAACGTGGCGAAACCCAGGCATTGATCACGATCGCACTGGGAACCGCCCGCGACGAACAGCGTGTCGACGGCTTGCAGGATGAGTACAGCAAGAAGTTCATGCTGGACTACAACTTCCCGTCCTTCTCGGTTGGTGAATGTCGCCCGATTCGTGGACCAGGACGTCGCGAGATCGGTCACGGTGCGTTGGCCGAACGAAGCGTTGCACCGGTGTTGCCCGGCGCCGACGATTTCCCCTACACGATTCGAGTGATCAGCGATATCACCGAGTCCAATGGGTCCAGCAGTATGGCCACCGTTTGCGGTGCGACGCTGGGCTTGATGGCTTCGGGTGTTCCGATCAGCAACCCGGTCGCCGGCATCAGCGTCGGCTTGGTCCAGGACAAGGACAACAAAGACAGCTGGGTCTTGTTGACCGACATCTTGGGCACCGAAGACCACTTCGGTGACATGGACTTCAAGATCGCTGGAACGCAAAACGGTATCACCGGTATCCAGTTGGACCTGAAGATCACCGGTATCAGCGAAGAAATCATTCGTGCGACGCTGAAGCAATCACGTCTGGCTCGCATCGAGATCTTGAAGAAGATGCTGACGACGATCCCGCGTCCGCGTCGTGAAATCGCCGCCACCGCGCCGCGTTTGCTGCGTACCAAGATTTCCCCCGACAAGATCGGTGCCCTGATCGGCCCCGGCGGAAAGAACATCCGCACGATCCAAGAAACGACCGGCAGCGTGATCGAAGTCGACGACGACGGTACCGTGTTGGTGGCCAGCAGCGACAAGCAAAGTGCCGAAGACGCGATGCGTCAGGTCGAAGCCTGCACCGCCACCGTTCAAATCGGCAAGATCTACGACGGAACGGTCAGCAGCATCAAGGAATTCGGCGCGTTTGTCGAAATCCTGCCCGGCCGCGATGGACTGGTTCACATCAGTGAAATGTCCAGCGGATTCGTCAGCAATATCGACAGCGTCATCGGCGTCGGTGACCCGATGAAGGTCTTGGTCATCGATGTCGACGAACACGACCGCGTCAAGCTGAGCCGTCGTCGCGCCCTGGAAGAACTGGGCGAGGAAGACGAATTGGCCGGTGCCTTTGAAAGCGAAGGCGGCGGGGATCGCGATCGTGGCGACCGTGACCGAGGCGATCGCGATGACGATCGCCCGCGTCGACGCCGCGGCAGCAGTGGTGGTAGTGGCGGCGGCGGTGGCCGTCGCAACCGTCGTTCGTAGCGGCCACAGGTTGTTGCCACTGCTCGGCGACCGCCGCATCATCCGGTCAACATCGAAAACCGGCAGATCGGCGGACTGGTTTACCGGCGGCCTCTGGTTTTTCGGCTAGGCCGCCCGATTCAATTGACGTTTGGCCGACGTCCTGAAACGTTCTCGATCGCCCTTTCCGCTCAGCGGATGGGCGATTTTTTTTAGGGCACGATGCATCGCCACGGCAGTGCGAAAACGCTTCGACGGCACCGGATCAATCGCCTTGCGAACCAGAGCCACAAAGTCGCGTGAAACGCCGCGCCGAAGCTTGTTGAACCCCGGCAACGGTGGTTGAAACGGGTACTCGGGCAATTCACCGGCAAGCATGCGATAGATGATCAGCCCCAGCGAAAACACGTCACTGTGATAGGCCGGCCGACCCATCGCCTGTTCCGGCGCGATGTAGCCCAACGTTCCCGATGCCGAATCGTCGTAACAGCCGTGTTCGATACGGGCCAAGCCGAAATCCGTTAGACGAATTTCATTGTCGTCAAACAGAATGAAATTTTCCGGCTTCAGATCGCGGTGCAACACCTCATGGCTGTGGGCGTAAGCGACCGCATCGACCATCTGATAAATCATCACCATTGCGGTGGCACGCGACATCCGCCGCATCATTCGATCCGCCAGGGTTTCGATGCCCAGCGGGAACACCATCACGAACAAGCCGTCGATGACACGTGCGTCGTGCAGGGGCAAAACCCCAGGATGCTCCAGCGATGCCATGATGTCGACTTCACGACGCAGGTCGTCCATCGACTGAGTATTGCTGACATAGCGTGCGTCGGGAATCTTGATCGCAACGTGACAGCGTTCTAGCTGGTCGTAGGCCGAATAGACGGTCGCAAAACCACCTTCGCCCAATCGGCTTTGCAACCGGTAACGGTCCAGCCGCGTCCCCGATCGAATCGAATCGGGGTGTATCGAGCCGGGAAACAGTCGTAAACGGGCGGTCACAGGCACATCCGCGGATCGCGAGCACGCAGGGGGCGAAGACAGGCGAAGCGTTCCAATCGGCTTGTCTTCCCTCGAATGGTTATCGACCGCTGGACGGGAATTCTTCAGTTGCGGATCAAACGTCTACCGGGCCAGTTTTTGCTGTTGATCGGCCAGAATTTCCTGATAGTCACGCACTGCGCTTCGGTGCGCCTGATAGCCACGATTCCCCGTGCGTCGCTGGTCCAGTTCCTTGAGACGCTCGATCGGTCCGTACATGACCAATGTGTCGCCGACGCAGATCTTTGTGGTCGCCACGGGCGCACCGATGTACTGATCCGCCTGGACGCTGTGGACGCCCAAAATCAACACACCCTCGCGAGGAAGATCTAGTTCAATCAACGTTTTGTCCGACAACCAGTCGCCCGGATCGACGCGCATTTCCGTCACCGCGAATCCTTCCTGTAGGTTCAGCACCGCGACGTAGTCCCGAACGTCCAGGTCGGTGAATCGACGCAGCGACCAAGCGATGATTCGGTTCAACCGTCGTTCCACCCAGCGGCTGCGGGCCAATAGCAGCAAAAACGTCACACCGACGAACAACACGATCAAGGTCGTCCACCAGGTCTCGTTGTTCTTGGCGTCCAACATCGACACCATCAGCGAGGCCCCCACGGTGGCCAAACCGATGTTGCCGAACAGCATCAACATCATCGCGATGCGACGTCGGACGGGATGATTGACGATCGATTCGGCCTCGGTCGTCGTGAAACCGACGCCGCTGAAAGCACTGCGAGCCTGGAATCGAGCCGCCTCGCGACTCAGGCCGGTCAACATCAAGGCCATCGCTGCGACTCGGGTGATCAACAGCGATACCGAAAGCGTCAATAACAGGGTGATGATTGCTGCCACCGATCGATCCTTCACAAGGGAACCGGTGAAGCTTGGCAAACGGTTGCATTCCCATCAATCGGGACTTCAAAATACGCCCGTTACCGCCTTTTGAGGTTGCCCTCTTACCCGTGGCATTGGTTTCTTGGTGCCCCGAAGCGTGAGCGAGACGATGCCAACATCGTCTTTTCCTCGCTTACGCTTCGGGTTACCTGAAAAACGCAACTACAAGACTTCCGCTGCCGCTGGCAGTCACGCGTCAGGTCACGGCGACACCCGCTCCAACATCATCAACCGAAACTCGATCGCTTCGTCGCCTGGAATCTCGGTCGCGTGCAGCGAGAGCTTTTGGGGCCCCGCCTGCAGATCAATTTCCCCCACCGGCAGATCGGCCCACCGCTTCACATAGCCTTCCTGTCGCGGAAACAAGTCTTCATCGGCTCCGATCAGGGGCGCATCGTTGGGCTTCTGCACGACGGCGGAAACGCTCGCCTCACGCGCCGTCAGTTTCAAACGCGTGCCGACCGACGATGCCGGACAAGCGTACTTGATCATGACCCTGTAACGCCCCGCGTCCGCAACATGAACATCCCAGTCGATCGTTTCGTCCGTGGACGTCCAGTTTCCGAAGAACGTGCAATTGGGAAAGCGGTTGGACCGCTGGATGTCGCCGGTGCTGGTCGCATCGCGTGCGGGCAACTGCGTCAGTGCCATGTCGGGATGTCCGATGATGAACGGTCGCGATTCGGGATCAATCGTGTTGCTTGCCACGGTCGATTCGGTCGCCCGGCGGAGCGCATCGGAAAGCTCGGATGCAACTTGAGGTAACTGCTGAGCCAAATCGACGTCTTCGACCGGATCGGATTGGATATCAAACAGTTGGCCGGTGCTGTGATAGCGATATTGGTTGGACCGAACGCTGGCCTTGTTCTTCCACCATGAAAACAGCAACCGATCGTCCGATGATTGCGGTGAATCACCGGTCAGTACCGCGACTTGGGAAACACCATCGATTTTGTGGGCGTTCATCCCGTCATGCTTCGCCGCGAACCGCTGACGGTCTTGTTCGCTAATGCCCGCCATCTGCATCAGCGTCGGCATCAAATCAATCGCGCCCGTGACCTGGGTGACTTCCGTTCCCGCGTTGATCTTGGCCGGATACCGGATCGTACACGGCGACCGCAAACCGCCTTCGTTGACCGAACCTTTGTGACCCCGAAGCCCGACATTCCAACGCGCCTTGTTTGGCCCGTTGTCACTGAAATAGATCACGATCGTATCATCGGCGACGCCTTGTTCATCCAGACACTTCAGGACACGCCCGACGTTGTCATCGATGTTGGCCACCATCGCCAGTGCGGCGCGGGTGAAGTCTTTGTTTTCCTGCTTCGCGTTGTTGGGATCCGGATCGCTTGTGATGTCACGGTTTCGATACTGTTGCCAGTATTCGTCAGGGGCCTGCATCGGCGAATGCGGCGTGTTGTATGGCAGGTAGACAAAAAACGGTTGGTCCCCGCTTTGGCGGATGAAGTCGATGGCATGATTGGTCAAATCATCGACGATGAACCCGTGCCCATCGACCAAACGTCCGTTGTGTTCCAACATCGGGGAGTGATAGTTGCCCCAGTGACCGCTGCAAAACCCATAGAAATCATCGAACCCACGAGAATTCGGATGATAGGGTGCCTGCATACCGTTGTGCCATTTGCCATAGGCGGCGGTTCGATAACCGGCATCGCGAAACAGATCGGCCACGGTGACTTCATCCGTATTCATCCGCTCGCCGCCGGACGAAGTACTAGTCACCCCCATGCGTGTGTGATAACGACCGGTCAGAAACTCGGCTCGCGTCGGTGAACAGACGGCGCACACATAGAAGTGCTGAAGCCGCGCCCCGTCACGCGCCAATGAATCAATGTTGGGCGTCTGAAAGTTAGGATTTCCGGTCCAGCTAAGATCACCGAACCCCTGATCGTCGGCCAGGATCACGACCACGTTGGGACGTTCGGCGGCCGACAAACTGGCGACGCCTGTGACCAAAACAAAAAGCATCAACATTGCGAAGCGATGAATTTTCAGCATGCTTGGATTCCTATCAATCAATCGTGCGAGCGACGCACACAGCGGGCCGCACACTGTGCAGGGTGGGCCGATGGTTTTCAATGCAAGGGAAAAAGAAAACGCCGTTAGATTCCGGCGTCGGTCATCCAGCGATCAAGCGTCGCCAGGTCATCGCGGATCGCATCGATATGCTTGGGGACCAATGCCGGATCGGCATGATCCAAGTATTCTTCGTGCAATGAAACGGGTCCGCTGAATTCGGATTCAGCCAGCATCTTAAAGAACGCGGGATCGACCATGCCTTGCCCCAACGGAACGTTGATCACTTTCGTGCCGTCCCAATCAAAGTCTTTGACATACACCGTATCAATGTGGGGCCGAATCAGTTGGAACGTCAACGGCCAACTGGTTCCACCTTCCACGGTGGCGTGCCGAATGTCGTAGGCGACCGCCAAGTCTTTCGGATCGATGCCGTTCAAGATGTACCGTAGATCCCACACCGGGGCGCCCATCGTGTTGCGTCCGGCATGGTTCTGGTACAGACCACAAATCCCCAGCTGCTCATTCAATTCGGCCAAGTCAATCAGTTTCTCTTTCCACCGATCCAACTGTGGCACGATCGGCTTGGACAAATCGTATTTGAAGTAACCCAGTCGATAGCGACGCACACCCAGGTCGGCCGCGACTTTCAATAGTTCACGATTGGTGGCGTCATCGGCATTGTTGATGGCCGACGTCAGCACGGTGATTTCCAAATCACGTTTCTGTAGTGCTTTCACCAGCTTCGGCAACTTCTGGGCAGCGTCTTTCGGTTCGACATGACCGCGTGGTCGGACCGGTGCTTCCAATCCATCGAACCCCAAATCGGCGACGCGAGCCGCCAAGTCGTCAAACGAAAGCGATGTCAGCGGCTTGGTGAAAACACACAGGGGAATCGATCGCTTGGCGGGCCGGTCGGGCGATTGTGCCGACGCACGGCGGGGCTTGGGCATTGCCGCCGCCAACGTCATCGCGGCGGAGGAAACCAAAAAAGTGCGGCGTTGCGCTTTCATGATGATCCGATCGAAGAATCCAGCCGAACGAGGCGCACAGCGTCTGCCGACGACGGCGGGAATCTGGCTGAGAGGAAGGAGGGGGGGAAGGATGCACAGCGGGAATGGCCTGAAAACGCCATCCACGAAACCGAACGCCATCAGCATAAACGCGCGGACGTTCCGATGGGGCAATCGACGTGCAATTGGGTCAATCTGCGCCGCCACGGACGACACGAACAACCGTCCGCCGAACATCGATGCAGGCCCCGGCAACGGATGTCACCCGGCCGCCAGAAGAAAGGTCCATGACGCTTTACCGCGACTGTTCAGACGTAAAATCCGACACCATCGCTTCAAAACGCTTGCCCGCGACCGCACGGTGGCGCGATCGAACCGAGTGATCGGGAACCAGACAAATCGCCTCGCCCGTGAACCGCTTCTGCATCTGGGCATCGGTCCAGCTGACCAAGCCAATCGCCGGATCGCCGATCAGCCACAAACCATCGTCGGTTCGCCCCAGCACGGTGATGGCATGACGCTCCTGCGCCGCCCCGAACCACCGGCTTAGCGAACCGTCAGAATCTTCGACCCCAAGTCGGACGATCGCCACGTTCGGAACTTGACCTCGATGAACCCACTGTCGCGAATCGGGGGATGCCGGCTGAGGCTTCAGCCCCGCATGGGCGCTGGCCAGTGTCAGACCACGGTACAAACCCAGCGGCTCGGTTCCCCAGCGGCTGGTGAAACAGGTCGCCATCAAGTCCTTTTCGCTGGACCGAATGTCATGTTCGGACAACAACGTGGCAGCCGACGCCGGTCCGCAAGTCGACGGATGCGACTGCAAACAAACACCACGTCGCCAGCCGATCCAGTCATCGTCCAGCACCGTCGCCGGCGCGATCCAGGGGCGGGCGAAAGGGCCGACCCAAAAACAGGCCGCCAGGATCCACAACAGTCCGACCGTCGCCGGACGGTGCCAGCGATGCAGCCCTGGTGTGGACGTCGCCAAACCCGCAGTGAAGCACAGAATCGCGGGCATCCAGTTGGCCCAAAAAATCGCCTCGGCACTGGGCAGAATCACCGCCCACAGCAAACGGCCGCTCAAAGCCCAAGCCGCAACGAGCGCCAGCACCACCACCATCGAAAACAACAGGGGCGAAACCTGATTTTGGCGTCCCAGACGCCGTCCGGCCGCCCAGCCGCCTAGACCGAGACCGGCTGCCGCAAACAGGGCTGCTATCGTCTCTAAGGTCATGACACGGCTCCTCCAACGGGTGGTAACTACGCTCCGTTTTCTTTGTGAAGTTTTCGCAAAGATTTAGGCCATTCTACGTGAATAATGATCGGGATTCCATCCAAGTTTAGCTCACGAGAAATGCACTGCCGGGGATGAAATCCGACTGTTTTCGTGACCTGAAGTCTCAAAAATGGACAATGGAGGGAGAATACCGACCATTAAATCGCCAGTCCACGCCATTTGAGCCTCTAAACCGCTGCATGTCGTGGATGCGACGTTCCTGACACCTGGCGTCGCAAATCACGCGCCTGGCATGAAACTTTTTTGAAGAAGCGTCCCGGGCCGCCGGAGCCCAGTCTTCTCAAGTTCTCTATACCTCACAAAAGCGGAGGCAGGTCTGGGGTCGCGATTCGGATGGTCGGATGGCCGCCGCGAAGCAATACGGGGCTTGCCAGCCGCGTCAGAGTTCCCGGCCGGGACCGAATGCCGATTTTGAGGGACAACGCCGGGTGACAAATGCGGCAGAGCGCCGGCGAAACCAGTTGGTAAGCGCGGCGAAAGAATCGCCCTGAAATCAGGCGGGTGCTTTGGGCTCGGCCCGATTGTGTCGGACCGAGCGAGCGGGTGATGGCCGATTCAGATCTGGACCGATTGGCCTGGCCCCAATGGGGCGATGACTCAGTCCAGCGGCAACAGCTTGATGTTCTTGAACCGGACCACCATCGCGGGTCCACGATGCAGCTGCAGCGCGATCACACCTGACTTGGCGGCTTTGTCGGATTGCTGGTCGATCGTTTCACTGACCTTCGCACCATTGATGTAGTGGATCAAATGATTTCCGTCGGCGACCACGCGGAACTCGTTCCATTTTCCGGGATGGATCCCGGCGGCCAACGCTTGGGAATCCGCAAACGTCTCCGGCGTCTTCTTGCCGTCTGCACCGATGGTCACCTTGGTCCCGCGCAACGTCAGGATGCCGCGTGCTTTTTCCTCGTACAGGATGCCGGCGAACTTGTTGGCAAAATCGATGTCGGCCTGGTAACCCGAAACGACGAACTTGTCTTGGTCGATCACGCGGCTGCGATACTGGATCCCTGAATTGCCGCTTTCGATCTTGAACATCAGGACCAATTGGAAATTCGACGGCTGGCCGTCTTTCCAGACCAAGAACGTGTTGCCGTCGATCGGGTCATCTTCACTGGTACGTCCGACGATCGCACCGTCTTCGACCGACCAAAGATCATCGCGGCCTTCCCAGCCGTCCAAGTCTTTGCCGTTAAACAGAATCACCGGCTGAGTGATCGTTTGGTCATCCGCACCCGCGGCAACATCGTCCGCATCGACGGATGCCGAAAGTCCAATCAAGGTGCAAACACAGAACAGGGCGCAACGACGCAGGAGGGCCAACATGTTGATCAGTCCACAAGATGGGGAGGGAAATTTGCGGGGCGGGAAGACAACGGAATCGACGTCGAACCGATGCGAACGCAACGGTGTCGAATTCGTTTCGTCCCCACAGCTTAGCTGAAACGGTGACGCGATCGGCGCCGGTACCGTTGCTTTGGCCGGTGCCAACAATCACGGCCTGACTTGCGCCAGAGTCGGGAAACCTAGCGGGGCCCGATTCCATCGGTCGTGGCCCAGAACCCGCCACGGGCGTGATCGAACAGCGGCTTTCGGCCACGATGATTCACGTCAAAGCCGTCACGCCGGCTCCAGACGCGGTGCCCGGCGACGAAAGTTGCGATCGGCCAACCGGTCGTCGTCACGCCATGCCAGGGAGTCCACCGCGACTTGGTGTGCTGGTGTTGATCCAGAATGGTTTGGGACAGTGCCATGTCCACCAAGACCAGGTCCGCATCGTAACCGTTTGCGATCCGACCTTTCCCCGTGATGCCCCAAACCCGTGCCGGTGCATCGCACATCCAGGAAGCGACGTCGGTCAAACGACAGCGGTCTTGGCTGACTTGGTTCAGCATCAACGCCAAACTGTTTTCAACGGCGGGCAAGCCGCTGGGTGATTTCGGATAGGCGACGGATTTTTCATCCAACGTGTGCGGCGCGTGATCGGTGGCGATGACTTGGACATCACCATCCAACAATGCTTTCCACAACCCGTCATTGTCGGCAGCCGTTTTGATCGACGGATTCATTTGAATCCGTGTTCCCAGTCGCTGGTAATCGTCGACGTTGAAAAACAAATGATGCGGGCAAACTTCCGCAGTGATCCACGGTTGTTGACCGCGAATCAGAGGCACTTCCGCAGCGGTCGATACGTGCAAAACGTGAAAACGATGCTGATGGCGAACCGACAAATCGATCGAACGTCGGGTGGCGATCAACGCGGCCGATTCATCACGGATCCGTGAATGGTCACGGACATCCGTCGTGTCGGCGTACTTGGCACGGTTGGCATTGACCGTCGATTCGTCTTCGCAATGCGCACAAATCGGCAGATCGGTTTCGGCGAAAATCCGTTCCAGTGCCTCCTGTTGATCGACCAACAGATTGCCCGTGCTGCTGCCGATGAAAATCTTGATGCCAGGAAAATTGGCATCCGACGCGGCTTTCAGCTCGTCAACATTGTCCGGCGTGGCACCGATGTAAAAGCCGTAATTGACCAGCGACTTTTTGGCAGCGAGCGTTTCCTTGGCTCGAATGCCGTCACATGTCACCGCGGGCGGAACGGTGTTGGGCATTTCCAAGAACGTCGTCACACCGCCGGCGGCACAGGCCCGCGATGCGGTCGCCAAGTCTTCTTTATGGGTCAGCCCAGGGTCCCGAAAATGCACTTGGTCATCCACGACACCGGGCATCAGATGCAAACCCTTGGCGTCAACGACTTCATCGGCCGCCGCATCCGGTGACGCATCGGTATCGGCGATGCGGCCGTCGCGAACCAACACATTGCAAGTTCGAACGTCGTCCGGAAAGACGACTTGAGATCCGCGAATCAGCAGGCTGGACATGGCGATTGGTGAAAATCAGCGTGAAAGGGGCAATCGGTTGCGGGGCTTCGACTGACCGCGCAGCTTATCGCCCCGCGCCGGATCGGCCAACGCCGCGGCGGAACGCTTCAAACGCTTCACGAAACGCCGCCGGAGGCCGCGAACGTTCACCGGCATCACGCAACCCGCGATCGATCACGCCGTCCTGGCGACCACCGGAACGCACGGTATCGGATTGTCGAAGCCCCAGGCTGCGAAGCGCATCTTCAAACTCGTCACTCGGGCCCGGCTGGCCGGCCTGATCGGCCATGTCGCGCATCTGTGCCCATCGCTGGCGGAAACGTTCCAGGTCATCAGCGGTCCAATTCAACTGCTGCAGTAGTTCCTTGTCCGGCTGGTCCTTGGTCCGTTCCAGATAGTCCAACACGAGATCCGTCGCCTGTTTGGCATAGTCCAGATCGACCGGATCCGGTGGCGTGGCCGGAGGCGACGCCGTGTCCGATGTCGCACTGGTCGCCGAATCTCGACCGGAATTTGACGACGCGGTCCCCTGCGTCCCGGCTTCATCGTTGGCGTCCGACGATTCGCCGGCACCGCCGGGGCTGGGCGATCCGGCCGCATCGGTTGGGGATCCCGGATCGCCCGGCATCGACGGCCCGTCGCCTTGTCCGGCCGGGTTTGATTCCGTTGAATTGTTCTCCGGTGACTTGGATTCTGCTGTGCCGGCGTCCTGGGGTGCGGATGTTCCGTCGGTGCCGGCATCAGGGGCAGCGTCCGTTTCATCGCCAGAAGTTTGCGTGGCGGCCTCGCCGGTGGATTCGTCGGCGGCGGTTGGCCCCTGCGATCCCGATGGCGGATCATTTGGGGATTGCCCCGAGTCGGCGGTTCCCGTTTGTGGCGACTCTTGATCGGACGAAACCTCTGAGGTCGATTCATCGCCCGGTTCGTTCGACGGCGAGGCACCGGAGGATTCCTCGGTTGTGTCGCGCGTGGTGGTCGATTCTTCACCCTGTTGCTTCGAACCGCCGGCACCCTGATTCGGCGACGACGGATCGTATTGGTCGGTTTGCGATTTCGAATGGCCGGCGGAACCACCCGAGTCCTGGTTTTGCTTCAAGAATTCTTGAATCCGCTCGAACGCATCGCCGTCGTGGCTGGGCGGCGTGTCCGGTGTTGCGTCCGGATCCGGTTGTCCGCCGGCGCGTTGCCCTTCCGAATTCGGCGAACGACCGCCGCTATCCGAACTCTCCGGTGCATTCGATGGTTCGCCGTTATCGCTTTCGCGGTCAGATGCCGCCGACCCATCGGCATCGGACGAATCCCCGGGTGCTTCATCACGTGCTTGGTCACGATCCGTGCCCTGCCCCGTACCGGCCTGGGAATCTTGATCCGCGTTCTGGTTGCCGCCGGATCCCCGCTGGTCTGCGTCGGCTTGACCGGACTCGGGATCCGCCGCACCACCACTGTTTCCGGCGGACGATTCGCCAGGGTCGGATTCGCTCGTCCCATCGCTGTCGTCACCCGCGTTGCCTGAACGATTACCGCCGGAACTGTCACCACGGGAACGCTCATCGGCCGAATTGCCTTCGCCGGAATCTTGCGCTGACGAATCATCACCACCGTCACCGGAACCATCCTGAGGTTCGCCGTCGCCGGACCGGTCGGACTGGGCACCTTCGCCCGCCTGGGAAGCACCACCGCCATTGGTCCCGGAGGAATCTTGGCCCTCTTGATCGCCGGCACCCTGTCCATCACCGCCTTCGTTTGCACCGTCAGTGTCGCCGCCGCCTTCGGTTTCATCCGATGATTCGTCGCCGCCGGACGATGCGTCGCTTTGGGCCGATGATGACTCGTCACTTGATGGTTCCGGACGAGACATACCATCATCGCCCACCGGTGTGTTGTCCGACCGCGGCTCCGGTTCAACCCAGCGCAACTCCACAGGATCGGTGACGTTTTCGTTGGGGCGAACTTGATCGTCGGTAACGCTGTACCGATTGTCGGTGGCGATCGCGCGCACCCGAACGATATCGCCAGCATCCAAACGCATCCGATCGGCGCGGACGGCGAATTCTGCGATTTGGTTGCCAGTCTTCCCTGCCATCGACGGATGCATCGACTCGGAAGTTCGCGGGGCTTGCCACAGCACGCGTGGTGGAATCGGCCGACCATTGACGTCGATCTGCAGTCGCACTTGGTTCAATCCAAAGTCCGGATCACTGGCGTGGACTTCGATCACCTGCTGGGCATCGAGCGGAATTTCTTTGGGACTTTGCGTCGGTACGACGATGGTGACATCCGGCTTCAAGTCCGCAACGCATTCGATCGGGTACACAATCGGATCGGGATTTGATTGATCGTCCTGATCCCAAATACGGACACGATAGGACGTGGGATTGGTGTCCGTATCCGATCGGCGAAGCACAAATTCGGTTTCCCAGGTCCTGTCGTCTTCTGCCGAATCAGCGCGCTTCATCGCGAACGATCGACCGGTCGCAACCACGCGATCACCGACCGAGGCGGGGTTGGTTTCCACGACGGCTTTGCGAAGCGGTCGGTTGGCCCGCACTTGAATGCGAACCTTGGTCCCATCGACGGCGCGAATCGGTCCCGATGACTGTCGCGATGAATCCATCCCGGTGTATTCCGGAGGCGCCAGTTCAACCGATTCCAAGCTGACCACCGGAACATCGCGTGGCGTCAAACGGTAAGCACGCGTGGATGCGTCCCCGGCGTCGATGCGATAGTCCGCATGCTGGCTTCGTCCGGGCGGCAAAACAACGACGGTTTCGAAACGTTGGGTTCCCGATTCGGCCGGTTCCTCGGACAGCCGCATGGGCAAGGATTGCCGCGATTCGCCTTGGTGGATGTGACACACGACGGTGTCGTCATCGCCAAGCCCGGACAGATCGACACGGATGGCGACCGGGCGTCCCACCATGACGGTCTCATCTGCGGGGAAAACTTGACCGATGCGAACGCGTGTCGGACGTTGAATGTCGGACCACGGCAACAACAGACGTTGGGTGGATTGCCAACTGCTTTTGGGACTGGCCGCCCAGTACACCAATACGGCAAGCACGGCAGCCAACGCGAGCAACCAAAAACGCAACAGCCCGGTCACTTCGCTGGGCAACGCATCGACTTTCTGCAGCACCGTTGCCGATCGGACGGCCAAACCGCGAATGACCGATGCGCGGATTCCTTTGGCATCTCCCTCGCGACGCAAGGTGATGTAACTGGTCAGGGCTTGGCGTAGCTGGGGGTGATCTCGTTCGATCGCCGCGGCGGCATAGGCGGGATCGATCTGTTGGGACCACAGCGGAAACCCGCGACGGTACAACCAGAACGCCGTCCCTGCGATTCCCAGAATCCAGAAGAAAAACCGCCCGGCCACCCCGGTATCGGCCACCCAATGGTCGACCACCAGCCAAGTCAGCCAGACCCCGACGCCCCACAGAACGACAGCCAGAACACAGCGGGTGGCGTCGGTCCGCCACAGCGCCGCGCGAACATCACCGATCCAGCGGTCGACAATCTCCGATGCTGGCATCCCGCCGGTGCCGGCCGATGAACCGAGTGCATTGGATGGGGTACGTGTCATGCGTGACGGCAAGAAAAGGGGAGGATTGATTTCGGGTGTCACGAAGGTGGCTGCGATCCGACACCACTGGTCGTAAGCCCGGCGGCCCGACCACCGCATTTCGTCGAACCGCAGATCGTCCCCAAAGGTGGGGAACTTCTTGACTTTATTCTAGCTTGCCGTCATCACCCGCCCGGTACCCCCGTTTCGGTTAGAACTTGGAAACTCACAGCTGGGGGGACAGCAGAAACCGAATTCCCGGGTAAACTAGTGCCGTGATGGGAGGGCAAGAGCCACATGACTGGGTGCCCCCGATCCAAACCCGTCAACTTTTCTAGTCGATCGATCGCTTTATGAGATACGCATTCAGGTTGGCCGAACTGCTCGGACACACTCCGGACCGCCGTAAACGTCCCGGAACGATCAAATCCATCGTCGAACACACCGGGCTGGACCGCCACCAGGTCGCTTCGCTGCTGAAGAACGAAGCGAAATACATCCCGCTGGAAGCACTTTCGCGTCTGTGCGATTACCTGATCGATCACGGCTATGCGACCGCCGAACAACTGCCTGGCGCCCTTTTCGCCGTCAACGCGGAAAACTTTTGGGAATTGCTGGCCCGTCGCGGCGAAATCGAAATCGTCGTCGGTGTACGTCAGGCGGACGGTAACGATTCCCCCGAAGGTGCGATGGTCGTCGCCAGTGACAGCGTCCTGGTCGGCGAACTGCTGAACGGCGTCAGCACCCTGGGCGGCAGTGCCAAGCATCAAGCGGGAGCCGAAAGCAACGCCGAAGCCGAAAAAGAAGTCTTGATGCCCGATCGCTTGCAACAAACGCTGGTTTGGAGCCCCGGTCAGGTGTCGTTGGAAGACGCCCGTGCCCGTGCAACCGAGGTCTTCGAAAGCTTTGTCAACGCCCAGGGCGACCGCGGATTGGTCTGTATCGGTAGCGTCAAATCCAATCCGGTCGTCGAATTGATGATGAGCGACCTGTTCGGGTGCACCCCGTTTGTTACCGAAGACGACATCGACGATGCGTCGGCCCGAAGCTGCCCGTTTTACCTACGCTACCGCGACAGCGACCCCAAGCCCGATGGGGCCAGCGCGGGGACACGGCTGAGCAAGAACGAGGACGCCCCGGAACCCGGGTTCTACTTCGAAAAAGATGACGGGTCTTGGGAATACGCCGGCGGCAAAGACCAGGACACGGCACTGGTGTTTTACGTCTTTCGCGAAGCCTTGGGCCGACTGGACATGGTGCTGAGCGGATTTTCCGGTCGGGCCACCCGCTTGCTGGCCAAAACGCTGGCGATCCGCGGCGAAGAGTTTTGGCCGCCCGTGTATCACCGCGGCGGGACTCAAATCGGCGCCTATTTGGTGACCTACGAAAACACCGACGGCAAACCCAGCCGCGACGATCTGCTGTACAACCCCGGCGGTGCGGCAACCATTCTGCCGCTGCCGACCGAAGCGATCGCTCGACGTCTGGCGCGACGCTAGACACGGTCAGTTTCAGGCCTCGTCGCGAACACGGACGCGACGGCCGAGTCCTAAGGTGCCAATTGCCAGGATTCGTCGAAGAATCCTTCGGCCGCAATGGGTGCGGGCAAAATGGAATCGTCAAACCCGGGTCGAATTTCGCCGATCGCCCAATCGGGCAACATCGCAATCTGTCGTGAATTGCTGTTGTTAGAAAATTGTCGGAACGTCAGCCCGCTGTTAACGACCACATAGCGATCCGGATTCAACGGGTTGGGATAGCAAAGAATCGCAACGTGATTCGATGCGTCAAACGTCCTGGCGACCACGGAAATTCGATCGCGGTTCCATGCGATCGGCAATCGTCCGCTGATTTTTCGCAGCACCGTGTTGCTGCCGTAATCACCGAAGCAAATCAGATTGCAATCGCGAATCATGTCCTCGGTGACGTCGGTGTCTTGCACCACCGGCATTTCGCCCCGCATGATTTCCCGCCATCGACGCTGCGCCGTCCGGATTTCACGATCGATCCATCGTTGGACTGGTCCGTGCTTGGCCGGACGACTGGGCAAAACCATCACGAATTTTTCAGTCAACGCGTCGTCGATCGGCCCCTGCAGCCCCGGACGTTTGCGAAGCACACCGGGGTCCGGCTGCCCCTGTTTCCATTGGCCGCCGGTGTGCCACAGCGACGCTTGAAAACCCGGTTCGGACGACTCATCGACCAGGGGCATGACGCGATCGTCGACTTCCGCGATCAACACCTGCATCGGTCGGCCGACGACGGAACGAATCTGCGCCCACGAATTCGCATCCCAGTCGATCCGCATCGCCGTCACACCGTCCGTGTCGATGACCAGCCGCGGAACGTCCACGTCTTCGGTTCGCCAGTCGGCACGAACCACCGATTTGTCCCAGTGCTTTTGCAAACCGGTCACCGACAAGAATCCGGCCCGGTTGTAACGCAGGGTGTAGGTCGTCCAATTCAGTTTGGCCGGCGGCAGCCCCGATTCGGTCTGCTTGGTCGGATCAGCCCACTTGGCCAACTGTGATTCGATCTGCTGCATCGATGCTGGATCAATTTTGTGCCCCATGCCGGCACCGATGACATAAGGCCACTGAAAGCCCATCGCTTCGCATGCCTGGGCGACGCGATCGGCCGCCTGTTTTTGCTTGTCCACTTCACCGCTGTACGCGATCACATGAGTGTTGCGAAGGTTGCCGGCCCACGGCAGCACGTCGTACCAATTTAGCAATTGACGACGCGCCGGGGTCAATTCGAAAGGCGGCTGATCACCCCAGCCTTGATAGACCAATGTGTCGACAAATCCCGCGCCGGGGTTGGCGGCAAACCACCGCGTCGAATCGTGAACGGCGAAGTGCCAGCAACCGGCACCGCCCATCGAAAACCCGCGAATCGCGATTCGATCCGCATCGATGTGGACCAATCGTTCGGCCGCCTCGATCGCTTCGTAAACGTCGGTTTCACCGGCAAACTTAAACGCATTGCAGTGGCGACCGAAAGGATGCAACACGAATGCATCGCGCGGCAATGCCTGCCCCGGTTTGTCCATCCGTTCGATCAGAAACGGTATCTCCGTCTTTGTGTCGCCGCGTCCATGCAACCAAACGTCCATCCGATCCCCGTCGTGCTGCGGATCCGATGCATCGACAAAACCCGCCGGCACGACGATGCCAAACGGCTGAACGGTTCCGTCGATTCGGCTGACGAAACCACCGACCAGCGGCTGCGGCTGGTCGCTGCGGGACGGTTCCCAGCCCAACAAACGCAGGCCGCGATCCCCGGATGCCGCCGCATCCAACCGACGCTGAGCTTCTTTCAACAGACGATCTGCCGCATCGACTTGATTGGGCTTGAAGAACAGATTCTGGGTCAACGCCAGATCCACCGCTCGGACCAGCACCGACACATGGGGCCGCCATTCCGCATCGGACGATTCGGCGTTTGTCGCTCGGTCGCCGGCAGACTGCGTCTTGGCCAGCCGTGACCGAAGACTCTTGGCGCGTGACGCCAATGAATCGCGCCGCGCCGGATCGATCGCGATCCCGAGTGGCGGCAACGATTTGTAGGTCGGCTTTTTGGTGGATGACGCTTTGTCTTGAGCGTTGCCGACAGTGGCGGCCAGCAGCATCACCACGCAGGACAAACACCAGGCCAAGGGTGCAACGTGTGGCCGAATCTGGCAGCACTTCATCATCAGTCGTCTTTCGCCAATCGCAGGACATCGGGCAATTCGATCGCACCATCGTAAAGCGCCCGGCCGACGATCGCCGCCGGCATCCCCAATTCAGTCAGCCGTGACACGTCGTCCAGTGTGGTCACGCCGCCGCTGGCGACCAGCGGAATGTCGGTCGCCTCGGCCATGGCGACCAGCCCGTCAAAATTGGGCCCCTGCATCATGCCGTCGCGAGCGATGTCGGTGTAGATGATCGCCGCGATGTTGGCGGTGCGGCCGCGCAGATCTTTTGCCAAGTCGATTGCCGGCGTGCTGCTGGTTTCCAACCAACCGTCGGTTGCCACCATCCCGTCGCGGGCATCGATTCCGGCCGCCAAACGTCCCGGAAACCGGTCACACGCATCGGCAAACCAGTCGGGTTTCTTCAGCGCCGCCGAACCGACGACCAACCGGCTGACACCGATTGCCATCAAGGCATCGATTGCCTGGTCGTCACGCACACCACCACCCATCTGACACGGCAGCCCGGTTTCGCGAATGATCCGGGCAACGGCATCACGATTGGCGGTCGGGTCATCGCCGCGGGCGGCATCCAAATCGACCAAATGCAAACGTCGTGCCCCCAGTTCTTTCCAGCGGAGTGCGAATTCGACGGGATCGTCGCCGAACACGGTTTGACGGTCATAGTCACCCTGGCGAAGCCGCACGGGCTTGCCATGACGTAGATCGATGGCGGGCCAAATTTCCAAGGGATTCACTCGTTTGCTGTCGATATGGATCGCGTTGGGCCCGTCGGACCGACCTGACATCTGGCAACCGAAACGCGAGGCTGACAGCATAAATGGCTGCCCCGTGGAAACAACCAAGCCTCCGGTTCACGCCGGCCAGTTGCCTGGGGTCGACACTAATACACGGCATCACCACGGATCGACGATCGCACGTCCGCCAACTGCGACCCTGCTGAACACGATCGTCCCCGCCCTTTCGAAACACTGGCAAAGCAGCGCAGCGTGTCTGACATCCGCAATCTCGTGATCGTCCTTGGCGACCAACTGAACCACGACAGCGCCGCGTTGGACGATTTCGACAACCAGCGTGACCGCGTGTGGATGGCCGAAAACCAAGAAGAAGCGACCCACGTTTGGTGCCACAAATTCCGGCTGGTCGGATTCTTTGCGCCGATGCGTCACTTCCGTGACGAACTGAGCGAAAAGGGTCGCCAAGTGCTTTACCACGCACTGCCCACCGATGGTCGAAAAGCAAGAACCAGTAATTTTGCCAGTCTGCTGACCACGACGCTGAACGAACACGACGTCCAAAAGATGATCGTCGTTCATCCAGGCGATCATCGTGTGCTGGAATCATTGAAAACCGTCGCAGACGAACAAAGCGTTGCACTGGAGATTCGTGACGACCGGCATTTCTATTGCACCATCGACCAGTTTCGCGACTGGGCCGATGGCCGAAACAGCCTGGTCCTCGAAACGTTCTATCGCCACATGCGGAAACAACACGACGTGTTGATGGACGGCGGTGATCCGGTTTCCGGCGTCTGGAACCACGACAAGGAAAACCGAGGAACGTTTGGCAAGTCGGGCCCCGGCGATGTTCCCCACACTCATCACTTTCGCCCCGATGACGTCACCCAAGACGTGATCGACATGGTGAACCAACGCTTTGACGATCATCCGGGAAAGGTCGATGCATCTTCCTTTGACCTACCCGTAACGCGATCCGAAGCGTTGACACTGCTGCGTGAGTTCATCAAGCACCGTTTGTGTCGCTTCGGTGATTACCAGGACGCGATGTGGTCGGATCAAAAGTACTTGTATCATTCGCGGTTATCCCACGCGATCAATCTACATCTGCTAAGCCCACGCGAAGTGGTCGACAAAGCCATCGCGGCGTTCGACAGCGGTGACGCACCGATCAACAGCGTGGAAGGTTTTGTGCGACAGATCCTGGGCTGGCGTGAATTCGTTCGCGGCATCTACTGGACCCACATGCCGGACTATCAAAATCGTAATGCCCTGCAATGTGACGACGACCAGGACGTTCCTTCGTTCTTTTGGGATGGCAAAACCGACATGGCATGCGTGGCCGATGCGATGCGTTTGCTGATCGAAACAGGGTATGCCCACCACATCCAACGCTTGATGGTGCTGGGACTGTTCGCCCAGTTGTACGGGACGCATCCCGCAAAGTTTCACCAGTGGCACATGGCGATGTACAACGACGCGGTCGACTGGGTCAGTTTGCCCAACGCGCTTGGCATGTCGCAGTGGGGCGATGGTGGATTGATGGCAACCAAGCCGTACTGCGCCAGCGGCAAATACATCAAACGCATGGGGAACCACTGCAAGGGATGCCGTTACAATCCCGACGAAGCGACCGGTGACGACGCCTGTCCTTTTACGACGTTGTACTGGGACTTCTTGGACCGTCACCAGCAACAGTTCAAGAACAACACACGGATGACGATGCAACTAAAGAATCTGCAGCGGAAAGACTCCTCGCAAATGAACGCGATCCGCGACCGGGCACAAAAAATTCGTCGCGACGAAATGGATCTGTAACGAACCACCGGCGTCATGGTTCACCGGTCGACTGCGATCACCATCCGCCGCCCAGTTCGGTTGCCCGTTGGACGCGTTCAATGCCGATCATGAACGCGGCGGTCCGCAGCGGGACCTTCATTTGTTGCGCCCTTTGCCAGACTTCTTCAAACGCCTCGCTCATCGTGTGATCCAGTTCCTGGCGGACACGATCAAGTGACCATCGATAGTGTTGGCGATTCTGAACCCATTCGAAATAGCTGACCGTCACGCCACCGGCGTTGGCCAAAATGTCGGGCAAGACGACCGTTCCGCGATCATGCAGTTTCTTGTCGGCGACCGGATAGATCGGACCGTTGGCCGCTTCGATGATGATCGGTGCCGAAACCGAATCCACGTTATCGTCGGTGATCACGCCGCCGAGCGCCGCGGGGATCAGCACCGTGGCATCACTCAGTGACAACAGCGAATCCATGGGCAGGTGTTTGGCATGCTCGAATCCTTCCAGCAATCCGTTGGGATGATGAAATTTATGACGGATCAACTCCGGCACGTTCAGCCCATCTTCCTGGTAATAGGTGCCCGAGATATCGCTGACCGCAATGATGGGAAATTGCGCGTCGTGCAAGAACTTCGCCGCGTGCGAACCCACATTGCCGAAACCTTGAATCGCGACTTTGGTGTCTTCCGGTTTGCGGCCGAGCCGTTTCATCAGCTTGACCGTCAAGATTCCCACACCGCGGCCGGTGGCTTCTTCACGACCACGTGCGCCGTATTCTTCCACCGGTTTGCCCGTGATCACCGCGGGATTGAAACCGTGGTACTTTTCCCACTGGTTTCGGAACCAGGACATCACTTGGTGATTGGTGCCCATGTCGGGCGCGGGGATGTCCGTATCCGGACCGACGACATCATGAATGCGGTCGACAAAGACGCGGGTCAGCTTTTCCAATTCACGCGACGTCAACGTTGACGGATCCACATCGATCCCACCTTTGGCACCGCCGTAAGGCAAATTGACGACGGCCGTCTTCCAAGTCATCAAACTGGCCAGCGCACGCGTTTCATCCAAGTCGACTTCATGGTGATAACGCAGCCCGCCCTTCATCGGGCCACGGCTGTTGTCGTGTTGAACTCGAAAGCCGACGAAGTTTGCCAGGCACCCGTCTTCGCGTTCCAGCGTGACTTGAACCTGCAACTCACGACGTGGCAACAACAGCGTTTCGCGCAAACCACAAGGCATATCCAAATGGTCGGCCGCCTGGTGGAAATACTTCTGGGTGGCTTCGGAGGCGTGCATATTGATTCCCGTTGTGACAGATGGCGGCGCGTGGGATGACGGGTCGGATTCGAAAAGCGTCCAGTCCTGCGATCCGACGTTACCAGACCGCCGGCGACGGAGCGGTAAAAACGCATCGGGCCTCGGACGATCGATTTCGCCAAGTGATTCAATGGCTGTCCGGCCCTTTTCCCCACCCAAACCCTACCTTGTAAACCGACGATGTGCCGAGCGGTTCACAACGCCGGTCGGGCGTTTATGCGGCGCGTCGACGCGGTTTCTGTGGAAGCTGTGTCCACTGGGTCACCCGCTGAATCGACGGCGGTGAACCACCACGCAAGTAGCGTCGGCCGGCGCTGGTGGCGGCAAAGGCTTCGATTTCCCGATGCAATTCGGACGCGTCCGCACCGGCGATATCCCGCATCGTGACATAACCTGCGCCGACCAAAAGCTGGATTTCACGAGCCAGCATCTTTGGCATCTCGCACATCAGCGACGCCTGGTGTTGCCAGGTTCGGATCGTGTCGGCAGTCATCCACCGCGTTGCCAAGCGACCAGCCAGTTCCTCCGGTGACTTGGCAAGAAACTGGGCCACCGTTTGGACGCCGATTTCGGCGAAGCGATGAGCGGTTTTCGGACCGATCGACGGCGCATCGACCAGGTCGTCGCCGGCGTGCAAGCTGGGCGTGGAATTCTCCGAAGCTTCACGCGGTTGCCGACCGGCCTGTTCGGCGGCAACGGTTTGATCGGAATCGGCGGTGCGTGTGGTGTCGTTTGATTCCGAACGATTGGCGGGGAACGGGATGGTCGACGGCGCGGCGGCGGATTGCCCGGCCGATGACTTGGCGGATTCGGTGGTGATCGTTTCGTCGATCGCGACAGCCGTCTGTTTCGATTCCGCCTGTGCGATTCGACGCTGTTTCCAGATCTGTTCGTCGCGGCGGATCCGCATCACCCGGTCGACGATATCGATTTCGGCGGGCAGGTTTTCCAGGACTTGCCCGGTGCGTGTGAATTCACTGATCAGCGCCGACACCGCATCCTGTTCGTCGCGATCGGCGATGCGTTTGATCCACCACTTGGCGGGTGTTTGAATTGCCGCCATCACGGCCGAAAGCGACAGGTTGGCCTTCGGGATCGGTTGCCCCAGTGCCAATTCGGTTTCCAGCGCCATTCGCTCCAGGGCTCGGGCCCAACCGGTGATGGCAATTCCGAGCAAATCCGCCAGCACGTCCCGGGTCGGATCATCCAGACCGGCCGGCGGATCCTTGGCACCCAAATCCAGACGATAAGAATCAACCAGCGTGTTGTAGCGACGATGTGCAAACTTGGCCGCGTGCAAGATCGCTTCGCCCAGCCACTGGGGGCCTTCGGAAAGCTGAAAAACGACGCGTGATTCGTCACGCAGCCAGCGTCGATAGATGTCTTCGTAGGAAAGCGTGATCGACCATTCGATCGGACGATGCAGCACTTTTTCACGTGCGGTTTGCGCGGTGTGCAACGGCTGGATCGGGTCGGTGAAGTAGTGGCTGATCACCCCGGCGGCATGGGCCGCGTCGGAATAACGCCCATCCCTGACATACCGGAACATGCGGTCGTACCACTGGTGTGCCACGCGCGGTGCGCCGCCCCAATAACCGTCTTCGACGTGAACCACATGGTTTTGAAAGTCGCGAAACCGTGTGTCGGGATCTTTCGCGCCGGTCAAATAGCGACCGTGATGCTTCAGCAACCAACCGGCCAACCGCTTGCCAGCCGCCGTCTGTACCAGCGGCAGCGCATCCAGGGCGAAGAAGTGGTGCGTGCTGCGGCAATGGGCGGCGCGCAAAATCGTCAACAGAAGGCTCATCGAAAGACCCGACTTTTCAAACCCGGCTTTTGCCGGCGGCGTGAAACTATGCTGCGGTACGCTTGCGGGCGATCACCGCGTTGACGTCGATCCCATAGACCGCCGCACGACGCGACAAACCGCGGACGAACGCGTCACGGCCGCCGGGAACCGAATCCGCCGAATCCCAACGCCGGGTGAACGCATCGACCGACAGCAATCGCAGCGGCCAGTGCCCTCGCGGCGGTTTTTCATCACCGAACATCGCGATCAAACGATGCCCGTGATCGGCTCGCGCGATCGCGGCGTACACGGAGTACAAATCACCACAGTTCAATCCGTTCAGGTTTTGTAGTGGACCGATCGCCATAACAGGCATCCTTTTGTGTCAAGCGAAGGCAGTTCGGTGGGACAACAGCGGTAAAGCGGTTGTGCCATTTGCCGCACGGCAAAGGCAAGACGGATTTCCGCCCGGCGGATCCGAATTTTCTCGTGGGGATCCGCCCGACCGGACCGGCGGCCGTGGACAGCGCCGGCCATTGCCCGAAGTCGACGAAAACGGATGAAATATCGTCACCACCGCGTCGGCGATCACCTCGCTGGTGGGTCTGCAATTTGCAAGGGGCTATGCTGTCAGTAGGAGAACCTTTGATGGCAAAATCGATTTGGCCCAGCGACGACAAAACCGATGTGCTGTTGGACGCAGCACGCGAGGGCGATTCGCGCGCGGTCAATCAGCTGCTTGACCGCCACCGCAAGCCGATTCGGCGGCTGATCGAACTGCGGCTGGACCGAAAAGTCCAGCGACGTGTCGACGTCAGCGACGTGGTCCAAGAAGTCTTGGTGGAGGCGTCCGGACGGCTGGAAAACTATTTGAATGACCCGTCGATGGCGTTCCATTTGTGGCTACGCCAGATCGCTTGGGACCACATCATCGACACCTATCGGCGGCACCGCGTCAGCGCCAAACGCAACATGGACCGCGAACAGCCGTTGGCCGTCGGTCCGACCGGCGGCGACGAATCGTCGATGGACCTGGCGGTCCAGCTTTGCGACCCCAAGATGACACCGGCGGCGATCGCGACGCAGCGTGAGATCGCCGAACTGGTGGAAAAAGCGATCCACCGGCTGGATGAAAACGACCGCGAAGTGATCCTGATGCGTCACTACGAACACTTGTCGAATCTGGAAATCGCCGAAGTCTTGAAATTGAACCCGCCGGCGGCCAGCATGCGCTACCTGCGGGCGGTCCGGCGTCTGCGGCAGTTGTTGCAAGACGACCAGGCGACCGAAGACCTGAACCAGGCTGACACGTGAATCGCCAAGCCGACCGGGACGCCGCCCAGGATCGGCCCGACAACGCTGGCACCGCGCCATCGTCCGGTCAGCATCCATCGCCCGTCGCCCCGGTTGCGACCGAAGACCTGAACCGACCGCGCAGCGAAACCCAGGAACAACGTTTGGCCGATGTCCTGGGCCGGCTGACCGATCAGGTGTGCCGCGGGGAAATCGTTGATTTCGACCAAGCCTGTCGCGAAAACTCCGACATCGCCGACGAACTGCGACATCTATGGGGCGCGGTGCTGATCACCGACACCGCCGGTGCGGCGCATGATCAAAACCCGGCCGCGGTGGATGGGTCCGACAGCGATGCGGGCGGCGGCGTTTCGCGATGGCGATCGTTACAGTTGCCCACCACCGTCGGCGATTACGAGCTGATCGAAGAAATCGGCCGTGGCGGCATGGGCGTCGTCTTTCGCGCGCGACAAATCAGCCTGGAACGCGAAGTCGCCGTGAAGATGATCCTGCGTGGCCGGCTGGCCAGCGATGCGGATCTTCAACGTTTCTTGGCCGAAGCCTCTGCGACGGCGCGTTTGGACCACCCGGGCATCGTTCCGGTCTATGAAGTCGGCGACATCGAGGGTCGCCCGTTTTTCAGTATGAAGTTCGTCGCCGGCAAAACACTGGCCCAGCGAATCAAATCGGGTCCGATGCCGCAACGTGAAGCGGCTCGGATCGTCGCCGATGTGGCTCGCGCGGTCGCCTATGCTCACCGCCAAGGCGTGCTGCATCGCGACGTGAAACCCAGCAACGTTTTGCTGGGAAACGACGGCAACGCCATGATCACCGACTTTGGTCTGGCCAAACAGACCGGCGCAAAGGTCGACCTGACACGCAGCGGCATGCTGCTGGGAACCCCCGCCTACATGTCACCCGAACAGGCGGGCGGGCGGACATCCAGCGTCGGCCCTGCCAGCGACATCTACAGCCTGGGTTGCGTGTTGTATTACGCGTTGACCGGTCGCGCCCCGTTCGTCGCCGATTCGCCGATGGACCTGGTCATGCAAGTCATCGAACAAGACCCGCTGCCTCCCCGGGCGCTAAGACCGCGTGTCAATCGCGATCTGGAAATGATCGTCATCCGTTGTCTGCAAAAGCCGATGGATTTGCGATACGAATCCGCCGACGCATTGGCCGACGACTTGGAAGCCTTCTTGGCCGACGAACATGTCAACGCCAGCAGCGGTCGCTTTTCACAAGTGCTGGCCCGACTGTTCCGCGAAACCCACCACGCCGCGGTGCTGGAAAACTGGGGCCTGTTGTGGATGTGGCACTCACTGGTGCTGATGGTCGCCTGCACGCTGACCTGGTGGATGGAATATGTCGGCGTGACCGATCGTTTCTCCTATGTCGGGGTTTGGGTCGTCGGCTTGGGTGCCTGGGCCGCGGTGTTCTGGAAAATGCGGCAACGCATGGGACCGGTGACGTTCATCGAACGCCAGATCGCCCATGTCTGGGGATCCAGCATGATCGCGATCGGGTTATTGTTTCCGCTGGAATGGTGGCTGAAGCTACCCGTGTTGACCCTGTCGCCGATGTTGGGCGTGATCAGCGCAATGGTCTTCATCATCAAAGCGGGCATGCTGACCGGCGCGTTCTATTGCCAAGCGGTCGCGTTGTTGATCGCTTCGGTGGCAATGGCGGCATGGCCGAATTGGTCACATCTGATCTTCGGCGTCGTTTCGGCCGGATGCTTTTTCTTTCCCGGGCTGAAATACTGGCGTCGTCGCAAACACTGATGTCGTCGTAAACACTGTGTCGCGGTCATGGTCCGTCCGACTTCAACACCAACAGTGACAACTCGGGGCGGCAGTTCACGCGCAACAGATGCACGCCGCCCAGCCCACGGGACACATGCATCGTGGTCGGCGGCTTCCAAAAATCGCCCGACGCGAATCGGCTGCCGTGAAAACTGGGACTCAGCAGTGGCCCGACCAGGGGCAACCTGCCCTGCCCGCCATGCGTGTGACCGGCCAGCACCAGTTCAATACCGTGACGCTGGGCCCAAAAAACCTGGTCCGGGCTGTGGCTGATCGCCAGCCGAAACGGACGTTCCGATGCGTGCGTTTGTTGGGCATCGTCTGGACGTTTTCTTGGGGGCGGAGGGATCACCGGCCGGGCAAACCAGGGATGCTCGTTGCCGATCAACTCGATCGATACACCGCGTACTTCCGTCGGCAAGACACGGCTGCCCAAATCCGTCCATCCGGCGCGGTCCATCGCTTCGCGAGTCTGCCACGAATCGACCACCCGTGTGTCGTGATTGCCCAACACGAAATAGCATCCGTCACTGGCCCTTGCACCGGAGAAGATATCAAACAGCCAATCGATGCACGGTTGCTTGTCGATGATGTCGCCGGACAGAGCCATCATGTCGGGCATCCACTGGCTGGCCCGATCAACCGCGTACCGGACGTAATCTGGCGCGACGTCGCCGGTCAAATGGATGTCGCTGAGATGGGCGATTCGATAGCCGTCCAATTCCTTCGGCAATCCAGGAACGGGCAGCAAGACTTCTTCCACCGCCAGATCGAAAATCTGATTCATCGGCAACCGAGATTGCCAGCGACATTTCAACGAACGCGGCAAGGGTCGGCCCAACGTTTTGGCCACATCGACGACTTCCACCCGCCGTGGCGCATCGGCCCATTCCCATCGGAAGATCGGTCGCCACAACAGCCAAGGCAACCCGAACACCAACCAAGCCGCCAAGCACACACCGCCGTAAACCGCCAACGGCCACGGCAGATCTGACCAGACCATCGTTCCGGCAAACATTCGGCGGACGACATCGGGAAAGAAAACCAGCACGGCCAACAGCGTCAGCCACATTTCGACGAACAACACCTTTTCGGTGCGTTTGATCCGGCGGCGTGGCCAACCCAACGAATTCAAGCGGTTGTAGAGCGCCAAGTGCAACCCGAAGTGCCCCAGCAACGCCGCGGCGGACAACACCCAACAAGCCATCGGATTCATCGAAATTTCACAACGCTTTCGGCTTCATCCAGCCAATGCACCGAACGTCACCGCCGTCGCGGATCTGGTCCCACGTCGACGCGGATCGGGAATAGACCGCGATCGCGGCGGTCGGCATCTCCAGCGGTCGTCCCGCCAGCAGGGACGCCAACGTTGCCATGCCGGGGTTGTGCCCCACCACCATCAGCGTTTCCGCGTCGCCGGCCGAATCGGCGATGACGCCCAAAATGCCCGCCGGTGACGCCAAATACAGTTCATCCGTGTGGATCACGTCGACCGACGGGTCCCACCGGTCGACCAGGGCGTCGACGGTTTGCCGAGCCCGCGTCGCGGTGCTGCACAGAATCCGGTCCGGCAAATCGCCCAACTGTCCGACCCAATCTGCCATCCGAGGTGCATCGTGGCGGCCTCGACGATTCAACGGCCTTTTATGATCGTCCAGCCCCGCATCGGACCAGTCGCTCTTGGCATGACGCATCAACAACAGTCGCGGAATGTCCATTTCGGATCCGTTCTTCACGCGACCGACCGGTCGGTTCCGGCATCGGACATCCCTATACTGCCCGGGCGACCGTAGCAGACCGCGCTGGCATCCTTTCGCAGCGGTTTCGTTCCGGTTTGGCCACTGTCCATTCCTTTTCCGTCCTTCCAGTCGAACATGAAATCCGTAATTCCTATCGCCAATCGATCCCATCTGTTGTCGCCCGCGGTCCGTATTGCCGGATTGCCGCTGGGCCTTTTTCTGATGATCGCCGCTGTGACCACCGAGGCCCGAGCCGACGATTGGCCCGGTTGGATGGGTGCCGGCCGTGACGGTGTTTATAGCGAATCAGGGATCATCGACGCGATCCCGCCCGGCGGCCTGAAAGCCAAGTGGCGTCATCCGATCGCCGGCGGCTATGCCGGACCTGCCGTGGCCGACGGGCGTGTGTTCGTCTTCGATTACCAGCGATCTGCCGGCGAAGCGGTCAACAGCCCCAACAGCCGCGCCAATCTGCAGGGTGTCGAACGCTTGATCGCCTTGGACGCCGAAACCGGCGAAGAATTGTGGAAACACCAATACGACTGCCCCTACAGCATCAGCTATCCCGCCGGCCCACGATGCACGCCGACCGTGGACGGTGACCACGTCTATATCTTGGGCAGCGAAGGCGACCTGCATTGCCTGAACGTCGCCAACGGCGACTTGGTTTGGGCACGCAATTTCAAGAAAGAATTCGGTGCCGAAGTCCCGATCTGGGGCTTCGCATCGCACCCGCTGATCATCGGCGACCTGCTGTACACGATGGTCGGCGGCAACGGCCAAGGCATCGTTGCGTTTGACAAAAACACGGGCGACGTTCGCTGGAAGGCCTTGGACACCAACGCGGGTTACTGTCCGCCCACCTTGATCGAGGCCGGCGGAACGCGTCAGTTGATTGCGTTTCATCCCAACGGGATCACATCCCTGAACCCCACCAGCGGCGAAGTGTTTTGGACCGTCGACTTGGCCCCCATGTACGAAATGTCGATCGCACGTCCGATGGTCGATGCCGATCTGATGTACGCCAGCGGGATCGGCAGCGAATCCGTCATGCTGCGTTTAAGCAGTGACCAACCGGCGGCCGAAGAACTGTGGCGAGGCGAACGAGACGAAGCGTTGTATTCCAGCAACGCGACCCCCATGTTCGTCGACGGAATCCTGTACGGCAGCGATTGCCATCAAGGGTCACTGATCGCGGTGGATGCCAAAGACGGCAGTCGCATTTGGCAATCGTTCCGGCCCACCGTGCCGGACGCCACCGAACGGCAAAAGAAAGTGGGCGTCAAACACGGCACCGCATTCGTCACCCGATTGGGACAGTCCGATCGGTACCTGGTGTTCGGCCAGACCGGCGACCTGATGATCGCCACACTGGATGAAACCGGTTTCCACGAACACGGCCGCTTCCATGCGGTCGATGCCACCGGCGAAGCGTTCGGTAACGATGTCGTCTGGACGCATCCCGCCTACGCCAACCGAACGGCCTACATCCGCAACGACAAAGAAATCGCCGCGTTTGATTTGTCCAAATAAGACTTTTCGACGTCACCACCGAGGCGATCGCAAGAGCCGCGTGGGACGAACCGCTCAGACTTCGTCCGCCGTTGCGATCGCCGTTTGCCAACGCTCGATTTGGGCCCGCACCTGATCAGGCGCCGTGCTGCCATAACTGCAAAACGCGTCGACCGCGTTTCGGCTGCCCAGCACGTCATAGACGCTGTCATCAATCTCCGGTGCATGCGACTGGAACACTTCGATCGGCAGGTCAGCCAACGGAACGTCGCGCGACATCGCTTCGCCGACGATGGCACCGACCAAATGATGGGCGGTCCGTTGTGGCATCCCACGGCGGATCATCCATTCCATCAACGTCGTCGCGTCCAGATACCCCTTTTCCAATCGGTCGGCGATCTTTTCCCGATTCAGCTCGCTTTCG